>CAZXTF010000001.1:0-34023 GCA_964643605.1 uncultured Candidatus Saccharibacteria bacterium
AAAAGCCACCACTCCCGAGATGATGTTGCCCTGCAGCCACCTCGAAAAATAAAAGCCCCACAAAAAGAAACTAAGCAACCCTTGTTTACCAGAAAAGACAAGCCAAGCAAAGCAGAAAAATTACTGAATCGTATTACCCAGCCAGAGACTGAAGAGACGTATGCAGTTACAGAAACTGCAAGATTCTTGCAAGGCCGTATCGCAAAAACTCCTCACAAGCTCTTTGACCAAGACTACGATATGATACGTGAAACAATTGGCGAAGAGATGGTTATGAATGCAGTTGATGTAGCTATTGCTCAATCTTTAGACAAGCGAGCCGAGAGAACTACCTACAACAGCCCTATTGAAAAAAATAAACTGCAAGAGTCTTATAGAGAATGGCTAGAGCTAGCCGTGCAAATATCTTTCCGTGACGAAGACGGTTTTAGGCAGCAAGACTTCTACCAGATAGCCGAGAAGCAAATTGCACACCTTAATCAAGCTCTCCTACTCAATGCCTCTTCTGATAAAGCTGTCGAGCAGATGGTTAAGTCGAATCTAGAAGACCTGAGATATGTATCAGCTTTTTACGCCAAACAAAGCACCAAGTTATCCCACGAACATCCAGAAGCCTACAAACCACTTATGAAGATACTCGTGGACAGCAGCAAGGACTTACCTACTCGCTGCAAATCAAAATCTCGTAACATATTTGCTCGAAGAACGAGCCCTCCTGCCCGTAGAGGTATCCAGGTATTAGCTCACACTAGCTACTAATTTTTAGGCCAAAGTTGGCCGAGTTGGGTATGCAAGTCTGCGACCCCGTCTTTTTTGCCACCCAAGATTCCGAGGCCCCACAGCCCTTGGTCGAATAACAAGTTAGCACCCTCGACAATACTCTTTTTGGTTACTGCCTTGATACGGCCTGGGATAAGGTTGTAGTCCTCGATATGATCGTCATAAAAATAGCGACTCATGTAGCCATAGGCCAAACCACTAACTGTCTGAGCGCTGCGCTGAAAACGACCAATGCTGTACTGTTTGGCAGCGTCGATATCTTCTGCGGTAAGCTGACCGGCCAGAACTCTTTTGAGCTCGGTAATGATAATCTCGAACAAATCGTGAGCGTTGTCTGGCCGAACTTGGGCGCCAAACCACCAATTGGTAAAGTCATTACCCCAACCCACACCAGAACTCATACCGTACACAAGGCCTCGCTCACGGGCAGTACCTAAAATGCGAGAGTACAGTGTGCCAGTAAGCGTTGTATCGACTAAGTTCAGGGCGTCACGAAGCTCCTCGCTAATCCTTTCGTTTCTGAAGGTATCGAAGTAAAAATAGTAGTTGCGGACGCTGTTGTTGGGTATGTACAGGGGCTGGACGAGGCTTGCGGGCTTATAGACGGGTGGCATTTTGCGCCCTCGGCCTTTTGGAAGATTCATGCTCTCTAGCACTGCTTTGAGGTGAATTTTTCGAGCTGGAGTAATTTTGCCCGCTACGATAAACCGCATGTTGCTGGTGGTGTGTGTAGTTTTGTAATGCTCTTGGGTGTCGGCTAGCGTAACATTTTTGAGTAGTTTTAGACGATTTTGATAGGTAGTAGCTCGAAAGCCATACGCCTCACGCAGTGCCAAATTGAGTCGCTGAAAATGATTGTTCGCCCGAGACGACAGCTCTTCTTTTACATTGCCCATCTCGGCTTTGAACTCTTCTTCTAAAAACAGTGGCTTGGTTATCGCAAGAATCATGCAATCTAAAATCCGCTGCCACTCGATATCGGCACATTCTGCCTCGTATGTTACGTCGTTTACACTTGTGCTGGCGTTGGAATAGGCACCATTTTTCTCGAACTCTTCCTGAAAATCTCGGGCTTTAGGAAATTCTTTGTTTGCTCCAAGCAACAAGTGCTCCATAACGTGTGGAGTTTCCCACTTTTTATCTGGTACCAAAAATTCGCCAGCTCGAAAGCTGATCTGAAAGCTCATCACACTGGCGTCGGGTACATCGATAAGAAGCCCCCTTGCACCATTATCTAGAACAAGCTCCTTAACCGTATGTCTCATTATTTCTTACGTCTTTTTTTGGCTTTTTTCTTATTTTGACGTTCAGCTTTTCGGGCTTTTTTGATCTTTTTCTTCTTTTGAGCAACTTGAGCCTGCTCCTGACTTGAAGTAACGAAATCAGTTTCTTCGAACTCTTCGAGATCGATAATTTTATCGGCATTGTCTACCGAGCTACGGGCAGCTCGAGTTAGCTCGGTCTCGACTGGGCTGTCAAGTTCGGCCTGAGTTACAGGACGAGCGTGGAATAATGCCTGCACTACGTCGTGTCGTAGGTTGAGCTGCATTTCTTCGAATATCCGCTGCGACTGGGTGCGATATTCTACCAGCGGGTCTCGCTGCCCTACTCCCATCCAATGGATACCTTCTCGCAAGTGGTCCATGTTCTCGAGGTGCTGCATCCAGTAGTTATCGAGTGTTTGCAGATATACATCTCGCTCGACTCTGCGCAAAATTTCTTCGCCAAATCGGTCTTCTTGCGTTTTGTACAGCTTGTCGATAGATTTGATTAGCTCAGCCCCGAACTGGTCTGCTGGCAGATCAAATAGTCGATCGATTGTTTTATCACTAAGTGGAAAATGGCGCTTTAGGATATCTTCAAACTCTGGCGTCAAGCTGGAAGGCGAATTGACCATATCGTGGACCTGGCTATGAACAAACTCTTTCACACGCTTGCTGATATCTGCCTGGTGCAAGATTTCTTTACGCATACTATAGGTCGCTCGACGATGGCGATTCATCACGTCGTCGTATTGCACAACATTTTTACGTGTGTCGAAGTTGAAGCCTTCGACCTTCTTTTGTGCGCCCTCTAGGCTTTTGCTAATAACACGGTTTTGGATTGGCGTGTCTTCGTCGACCTTGAGCCGATCCATAACTCGGATAATCCTTTCGCCGCCGAAGATCCGCATCAGGTCATCTTCGCAAGAAACAAAGAATTGAGTAGTACCAGGGTCGCCCTGACGACCAGACCGTCCTCGTAACTGATTGTCGATTCGTCGTGATTCGTGTCGTTCGCTACCAAGCACAAACAAACCGCCAGCTTTTTTAGCATCTTTGTCGAGCACAATGTCAGTACCTCGACCGGCAATGTTGGTTGCTACAGTAACAGCACCCTTTTGCCCTGCTTTGGAAATAATTGCCGCTTCTTTCTCATTGTTTTTAGCGTTTAATACCTGGTGTGGAATACCTTCTTTTTTGAGAAGTTTTGTAAGAAGTTCGTTCTTGCCGATAGATGCCGTACCAATAAGTACTGGCTGACCTTTCTTATGGAGTTTCTTGACTTCTTTGATGACTGCTCTAAATTTAGCACCCTCACTTTTGTAGATTCGGTCTGGTAAATCATCACGAACGAGTTTTTTGTTTGATGGAATTTCTAAAACATCAAGTTTGTAAATCTGGTGAAATTCCTCGGCCTCCGTAGCTGCCGTACCGGTCATACCCGAAAGTTTGTCATATAAACGGAAGTAGTTCTGAAAACTGATGGTTGCCAGTGTTTGTGATTCTTCCTGAATTTCTACACCTTCTTTGGCTTCAATTGCCTGGTGTAAGCCCTCGTTGTAACGACGGCCTTTGAGCAAACGGCCAGTGTGCTCGTCGACAATAACTACTTCACCATCTTTGGTAACAACGTAATCCTTGTCTCGGTGAAAAAGCCCTTGCGCCCGCAATGCTTGCTCTAGGTGATAAATTGTTCGGATGTTAGACGTAGCGTATAGGTTGTCGATACCTAAAATCTTCTCAACCTTGTCGATACCCTCTTCTTTTATAGCAACCTGTTTTCGCTTTTCGTCGACTTCGTAGTGTTCATCACGTTTTAGATTACGAACTACTTTCGAGAATTGCTCATAATGTTCGCTGCTGGCTGTGGATGGCGCCGAGATAATAAGTGGCGTTCGAGCTTCGTCGATTAAGATAGAGTCTACCTCGTCCACGATAGCGAAGTTTAACTCTCGTTGGCGCAGCTGGTCGACCTCTCGAACCATATTGTCACGCAAGTAGTCAAAACCAAACTCATTGTTGGTACCATATGTAATATCTGCACCGTAAGCTTCTTGACGAGTACATGGGCGAAGGTGCTTCATGCGTGGATCATCGTGGTCTTTATTTGTAAAATCTGGGTCGTACAAATATGACTGGTCTGGAATTATTATTCCTGTAGAGAGCCCAAGAAAATGGTACACTTCGGCCATCCAGCCAGCATCACGCTGAGCCAAATAATCATTCACGGTAACTACATGCACACCCTTGCCGGTCAGACCATTAAGATAAACTGGTGCTGTTGCTACTAGAGTTTTACCTTCACCTGTTTTCATTTCGGCAATACTACCCATGTGTAACGCCATGCCACCGACCATCTGTACGTCAAAATGTCGCATACCCAGTTTTCGCCTGGAAGCTTCTCGGACTACCGCAAATGCATCGGGCAAAATCTTATCAAGCGACTCTTTCTCGAGACGCTTCTTGAGTTTGTCTGTTTGTTCTGCCAGAACTTTGTCTGACATTTTTTTGTATGTAGATTCGAGGTTGTTAATACTTGCTACACGTTTTTGCAGCTTCTTTACCGTCCGCATTTGCGGATCACCAAGCACACGTTTCAGAACTTTTTTCATAAATAAATAGATATCCCCGAGTTAAAACTTTACATATTATAGCGCAAGCTGGCTTTCTTTGTAAGCTGTTTTAGCGACGCTTCATAAACGACAAGACTTTGTGATGAAATTGAGGCCCACCATGTGTCTCTTTATATTTTTTGAGCTGAATCTTCAACTTTGCCTCTGCTTCATCAATTGCTGCCTCGACACTTTCACCACGAGCATTTGTTGTTACCTGCGTTTGTGGCAAGTGCATGATTACCTCGCACGTATGGTTTACTTTATTTTTTGCCTTTGATTCTTTTAGCTTAACTTCTGTGTGCAGACTCTCCCTTGCACTCTTAGAAACATACCTGTCGAGTTCACCAATTTTTGTTTCAACATATTTTTTCTTTTTTGGGGTTAGTTTGCTGTGGATGGCGCTTATTTCAAGTCTTTGGATCATTATATCTTCTCCTTATTTATATACGATTGTAATGCCCTTGGAATATGCACATCACCAGACGAATCTTGATGGTTCTCAATTAAAGCAATTGCGATGCGGCTAAATGCCATGGCCGTACCGTTAAGCGTATGAACAAGCTCTGGCTTGCCCTCTTCGTTGCGATAGCGAATCTTCAAACGCCGAGCTTGATAGTCAGTTACGTTTGAACAGCTCATAAGTTCTCGATATATTCCCTCGACTGGACTCCAGTATTCTATGTCGAACTTCTTGTAGGCTGGTGCGCCCAAGTCACCTGCAGCAATGCGGACTAACTGATACGGGATCTCGAGAGCTTCGCATAATTCTTCTTCGATCTTCAGCAGCATTTCGTGCCATTTTGGACTTTCCTCAGGTTTGCAGAATACGTACATTTCAACTTTGTTAAATTGATGTACTCGATACAGCCCCTTGCTATGCTTGCCATATGCACCCGCTTCTTTGCGATATGCCGGACTCAAGCCGACATACAACAGCGGCAAGTCTTTTGTCTCTAAGATCTCTCCTGCATGATAGCCCGTAATTGGAATTTCGGCAGTAGCAATTAAGCTCAGGTCTTCTCCTTCAACAGTATAGATTTGGTCTTCCTCACCCTTTGGTGAAAATCCAGTTCCATTGGCTGTCTTCTCGTTTACCAGATGCGGAACAGTAATCGGCGTAAAGCCATGTTTCGTAGCAATACGTATTGCCAAGTTAATACAAGCTAGCTCTAGCTCAACCAGCGGACCTTTGGTGTAATAAAATTTTGCGCCAGCTACTTTTGCGCCCCGCCCAAAATCTAGGTAGCCCTTTTCTTCTCCCCACGTTAGATGATCTTTTACGTCTTTTTTTTCTGCAGTGCCAACCTGCTTGACTGGCGTATTATTCTCCTCGCCACCAAGTGGTGTATCGTCAGGAAAAATGTTTGGAACTTTCTCGAGTTCTTGCTGATAGCTCGTAATTACTTCCTGCAAGGCCGCCTCGACGGTTTCGAGATCTTCACGAAGTTTGCGCCCTTTTTCTATAGCTTCTTCAGATGGCTTTTGCCCTTTGTTTTGAACAGTGAGTTCGTTTCTTTTCAAACGAAGTTCGTCTGCCTGCTGGAGCAGGCTCCTTCTTGACTCGTCTTGCTCTAAAAGTTTTCTGACATCAACAACAACGCCCTTCTGCTTGGCTTTTTCTTCAACAAGCTCTGAGTTCTCACGGATAAACTGAATATCAATCATACCTTTTATTATACCTTTTTATGTAGGTGTTTTAATGTTAATTCGGTGCGAGATTTTGCATACATACAAAAGTCGCATGGGCCCCCCATGGCTGCGGTACCGACTTCTGGCATATCTCCGTCCATACATTCCTTCATTTTGATCACCGCTTTTTCTACCCAAGAGTCGTCTCCATCGTACGGGATAACTTTGGTTCTAAATTCTAAGTGATCGCCAAAACCTTCGACATCCATCCGAGCATTGGTGTACACAAAATAGCCCCGCTTGCTAACTTCAAAGCCCTTTTGCCGCAGTAGCCACTGGTAAATTTCCATTTGGCGTTTGTACATAATCTGCCAATCGGCATCTAGAGTTATCTCGGCATTTTTAGAAGTGGCCTTGTAGTCAACTACGATCAGCTTGTCGTCTTTGCCCTTCCACACATCATCGACTGCGCCAAAAAGATGTAAATTGGTAGGCTTGTGCTCAATCGCTACCCCACTAAAGTTGTGCCGCCAGACATCAAGATCTTCGTGCTCAAACGGAATGGCCTGGATTTTATTCTCGGCCATAATGGGGTGTGGTTTTTTTTGCGCTCGATAACTGTCGAATTCTTTCTTGAAAAGTTCGTCGATAGTTTTGTTGATCTGAAATGGCGGACCACTGGGGCGAGTAATCTTTAGCCGAGCATCGAGCCAAAAGCAACGAGGACACTGCATAAACAGCTCGATCTTGCTACGAGACAATTTATAGATATCTTTTTGACCTGGTTGATACGGCGGATTGCGCCTGCCCCATTGAGAACTCATTAGTACTATTGTACCAGCTCAGCCTTAGGATACGAGCCCAGCACCTGCAGATCAGCTGATCTACGTCCCATTTCTTCAACAGCCTGTGCCACTGGATCTTCCTGTATGTGCCCTTCTATCTCTATATACATCGAGTGGCCACCCTCTCTAATTTCACGAGAGTGGATCTCATTCATAGATATATCTCGATCAGCAAGTGGGCCAAGCATAGAGCGAAGCCCACCAGGCTTATCTTCTGGCTGACAGAGAATTGATGTTTTGTCGTTGCCAGTAGGCTGAGTCTCGTGCCGTGACAGAACGATGAATCGTGTGTGATTGTCTTCATGATCGTGCATATTATCAAGTACAACTCTCAGTGGAGTTGACTTTGCTACTTTGCGTGATGCAAGTATTGCAGCGTCGGTACGTCTCAAAACCTTATCAATTGCTGCTGTGTTGCTCGATGCAAGAGTGAGATCTGCATCTGGCAGGTTATCTCCTATGGTCTGTCGGCACTGCGCGATTGTCTGATCATGACCGTACACCGTCTTGATATCTTCAATCAGCACTCCCTTTGGAGCTAACAGTGTATGTTTAATGGCCAATAGTTCTTCGCCAACGATACTAAGCTCAGTCTCTGTAAGTGCTAATTCTGCTGGCCTTACCAAACCTCGGGTTGTAGAGTTCTTAAGAGGTATCACTGCATAGTCGGCGCCTCTATTCTCTACCAGCCCCAACGCTGCCGAGATACTTTGCACTGGATTAAGTTCAACATGTGTTCCAAATCGCTGGTATACTGCCTCTTCCGAATACGTGCCTCTTGGTCCCAAGTAGCTTACTGCCGGTCCTCCTGGATTGATTTCTGGTGATTTATACATAACTCTTTCCTCTCTAGTTTACTTTTCTTTAGATTTAAAAAACCGCCTTTTTGGCGGTCAGTCTTCTTTGATTAATTTTACGAATATGAATAATGGCCGCCTTATTTAAAGTCGGTAAAGAAAAATCCTTTGCTACTCGTATACTTTTTCATGAAGGCTACTATAACACAGAGGAAGAATTATTACAATTCGCTGGTTCTAAGCCTATTGTCTGGCCCATAACCCCTGCGACTCGATCAAGCCTGGCTAACGTTCGCTCATCCTTGAAAAAATCAATATTACCGGCGTCCAGCAATGCAACACTGCAATGAGGAGTATAGCCAGACATATTGGGTCGCAACGGATAACCTTGATCCCTATACATCTGCATAATAGTCTGGTGCTCGTCGTGTAAATACTGACTCTCGAGCTCAAACGCTAGTTTTATTTTCTGCCGACCGCCATATACTCCTAGCTTGCCGAGCATAACCTCTACGCTGGCAGCCCCTTCTCTATTCTGCTTTAATACATTTTTGGTCGTGGGGCCCTTATGTATAGCTTCGGGGGTAAGTTGAGAGAAGCCGATTACCGTAACCCCGATTGTTTCTGGAGTAAAAAGTCTTCCTGCTCCTAAAATCTCTGGTTCGAGTTTTTCGTTAACTTCAGCAAATAGCTCATGAGATGATGGCGCAACACGCCGTCTTATAGCCTGCACACCTCGTGATTGTGCAATTTCTCCCACCCGTCTTTTTGGTTTTTGGGGCCTCCGGGTTGCCATAACTATGCTTAGCGTACCATCTTTTATATAAAAGCGCTAGAGCAGCTTGCTAGCTGCGACAACAGCGGCAGTTTCGGCCCGCAAGACGTGATTACTAATCGACATATGAAGAAAGTTGTTTGCTTTAAATAGTTCTTTTTCTGCCTCGCTCCAGCCACCTTCTGGGCCAATCAACAATGCATATCTCTTTGCATCATCAAGTGTTATCTCTGGTTCTTCTGTCTGCTCGCACACAATAAACTCGACATGATCTCTGTATTGCTCTAGGGCTTTTTCTAGGTGCATGGGCTCTCGCACTGTAGGGATATCCGACCGCCCACATTGCTCACTAGCCTCGATAATAATCTTGTGCGCCCGATCTATATTGAAGTTTGTACGTACAGACCGCTCACTCAAAATTGGCACAAAGTTAGATACTCCAAGTTCGGTGCATTTTTGCAAAATATGATCGTTGTTATCTTTTTTGAGCAAGCTCCACAGCAGATAGACGTGTCTTCTGGGTAATACTCGCTCCATATCTGTTACTAGCTGTAAGTGCGCTTCGGCCTTACTAATGTCAGCAATTTTGTATAGTCTATCTTTATCTTGTCCATCAAATAAGATAAGTTGTTGACCAACCTTAAAGCGCAACACCTTATTCCATTGCCACAATAATGCAGCATCGTGTACCCAAAAATCGTGCGTAAGGTCTAGTGTGTCAGACACATAAAAACGATGTATCCGCACCCTGCGTGTTCCCTACTTATATAACGCAGCAATAGCGATTAAGCCAAAGGCAAGCACAGTCGCAAAGTTAATCGCTAGATGATTCCGCTCAATAAACAAGTACTCTTTCCAGCCTTTTCGACCGGATAGGTAGTAGTATTGGTTGAAACCGTATAGGACAAAACTGATGAGTAATGTAGCTGCTAGTGCATATACTGCCCAAGTAAATCGTTCCATGCCATATACAGCGGTGCCAAAGAAGCTTCCTGCCAATGGGAACCAGGCACCAATACCAGCAAAAACCGCTACCACAAAAGGAAGCCACTTTTTCTTCTCAGCTCCATCGTTTTCTCGTTCTGAAATCCAGCACAAAAGCGACGAAACAAGCACCAAGCCAGCAACAACTTTTAAGACCATGAGGTCGGTAATACCAGCTAGTAAGTTCACCACCCCGAATAGATATGCAGCTGTTATACCGACAAAAATCCACTTATAGCCAGATACTCTGGCTTTTAGGGTAGTCTCATAATTTGCACGTAGTTTGGTAAATAGTAAGACTGCCAAAATTGCGCTTAGCGCAAAAATACCCGCCAGAATATAGCGAATCTCAACACTAAATAATTCTTTATATGCTGGTACTAAAACTACCTTTTCCCCTGGGTTCAGCAGATCACGAGCCATATAGCCAAGCCACAAACTGACATTGGTTGTGGCGAGTAATGTCGCTGATGCAACTGCCAAAACTGCAGACGTCACTGCAGTAGCAATATTTATTTTTTTAATCTGTACTTGTAATACTTTTTTACTTGGTGCTTTCATAATGCCTCAACTATATCACATTTACCCTTCTTATGATTCTAGTTTTAGGCGTTTTATTAACCAGTCACGTGGCAAGATACTTAAAAACCATCCTGCTCGTGGTCCAGAATCTTTATTAATTGTTACCTGATAGATTGTCTGGAAAAGCTCTTTTGGGGCAAGCCCAGTGGTATCTCTTAAGTCATATACTGCCTGGTGAAACCAGCCACCATCCGCATCCTCTGGTGCTTGTTCTATTTTTTTTGCAAGACTAGATAAAAAATCTTTTTGTATATCATTAAAATTGTTTTGGTCTACCGTGTCGGCCAGCTCAAACTTCGCATCCTCTGGTGCCCAATTATTAAGCCAGCTATCTATAAACTTTAGCTCTCGCAAGATTATATCTCGTTGTTCTTTAGCTGTATTTACATGTTCAGTTCGCTCAATAACTTCGAGTGTTTTTTCTGGATTTCGAAGTGACGCCTGATAGCTCGCTACTAGATGCGTAAATGGAATGTTGCTAATTGTTTGCTCGTCTATATCAGCTGTACACAATTCTATAAGCTGCTTTTCTGCCTCTGTCTTTTCTGGTTTTGCGATCAGCTCAGCAAATTCATCGACCAAGCGGATTAGTGTTGGACCCTGGTCAAAGAACAGTTGCTTTTCGGGAGCATAGCGCAAGATAAAATACCAAACGATCTCAGGCGGTAATACGTTTAAGAGCTCTGATGCTGTAATAGTATCTCCTGCACTTTTGCTCATTTTTTTTGTATCGCCCGTGCGATTGATAAAGTTATATGGCACAGGCACTGGTGCATCAGCACCAAAAACTTCTTTTACAAGTCGCCTACCTGTGTCATATGAACCACCTTTCGTAGCGTGGTCTCGGCCAAATGGTTCTACATTTACACCAAGCAGCGACCACCGAGCTGGCCAATCAATTCGCCAGCTAAGCTTCACCTCTCCATGTACGTAGCTAACTGTTTGCTCTTCACCATCTTTATCAAGACAGACAATCTCTTTTTTATCTGTATCTATAGAAATGAATTGACGATTTTTTAAATATCCCTCTTCTACTACCTGCACCGGTGACCATTGGTCATTGAGCTTGCGACCAGATACTTCTTCTAAGATATCCCTGATTTTATCGATGTTATCTAGTGCTTTTTCGATAACTGGCACAAAATACCCTTCACGATATTTCTGGTGTGCTCGCATAATATCCACATCGAGCTTCATAGCCTTAGCTGCATCAAGTAAGTCATTCAAGAAATAGTCTGCATATGATTGTTTGGAGCCATCTGGTGCTGGCACATCACATAGTGGCATACCGAGGTACTTACTAAAACTCTCTGGCACATCAACCGGAACTTTCCGAATATTATCTAAATCATCAACTACGTGAATATGCCGACTTTTTCGGCCACGACGACGCAGTTCACGGGCAATAATCTCGGCCGTTAGTACTTCTCGCAGCGTACCAATATGGTACGTCCCCGAAGGCGAAACACCAGAAGAAACCACGATTTCTCCATCGGGGTTTTTTGCAATAACCTCATCAGCTACATTGTTTAACCACTGCATAAATATACTCTTTAGATTAACGGATTTTGCCAGATATATCTAGCGGGGGTCTTTGCCTAAGAGATACTAGCGATAACAAATTTGTTCGTTTCGGCAGGTGTTGTAATTTCCACCTCTTCACCCTCTTTCTTGCCAAGCAACGCTACACCAATTGGTGATTCGTCAGAGATTTTACCGTTCAAAGGATCAGCCTCAACTGTACCTACAACCTGAAATACCTTTTCGGCAATCCCCTTGCCCTTAAGCTTTACCGTACTGCCAAGACGTACCTGGCTATCACTTCGTGGTTTACTAATCACCTCAACGTTTTGCAAAATATGCTCAAGCTCAGCAATACGTGACTCAGTTCGCTCCTGGTCATCTTTTGCTGCATGGTACTCAGCGTTTTCGCTCAAATCGCCCTGCTCTCGAGCAGTCTTAATAGCCTCAGCAATATCTCCCCGGCGAGCCACAAGTGCATCATGCTCTGCTTGTAATTCAGCGATTCCTTCTTTGGTCATATGAAATTGTTTTTTCATGATATAACTCCTTTCAGTTGTAGAAAATTAACTCTTGCAACTGGGTTTGGTCATGTAGATTATAGCTATTTAAACTTAGTTTGCAAGTCGTTTTATTAACATTTGCCGAGAGATCTCTTCCGCCTCTTGTTCGGTACGTTTCTTAAACTCAAATATACCCGCCTCAAGACCTCGTGGGCTTACTACAACTCGACATGGGATACCCAGCAAATCGGCATCGGTAAACTTAGCACCCGGACGCTCGTTTCGATCATCCCATAGTACACTTACACCATTGTTTGTAAGCTCGTCATATAGCTCCTTCGCTTCTTTTTCAGTATCACCAATCTGCACTAGATACACCTGGAATGGCGCTATATCTTCTGGCCACACAAGTCCGTTTTCGTCTGCATATTTCTCGGCAATTATGCCCATAAGTCGACTAATCCCGATGCCGTAACAACCAGCGATAATTGATTTACGTTGGCCTGTCTCATCCATAAAGTACACGTCTAAAGCATCTGTATATTTACTCTCTAAATGGAAGGTATTCCCTACTTCAACTGCTCGTTTTTCTACTAAATCAGCTTTGTTAAGACCAAGTTTTTGTAGGTTTTCATCAGTCATTACCTCTTCGTTGATGGCAATTTTCTTGGCCTCATCAACAAAGATTTTATCTTCGCCAACATCGCTCAATGTCTGAAATTCGTCTGAAAATCGACTGGTAAAGATACCGCCGTCGGCATAGGTACGATATGTCTCCTCGCCCAAACCAAGCCGATCGTATACTCTGTGGTACGCCTTCACTACATCTTCATAGATTTTTTCGTGTTCTTCTTGGGTTCGAGCAAAACTATACATATCTTTCATCAAGAATTCTCTACCTCGCAGCAGACCGCTCTTAGCTCGCAGCTCGTTGCGAAACTTTGGCCCAATTTGATACACCGAGAATGGTAAATCTTTGTACGAATTTACGTAATCTCTGAGAACATCTACAATTGGCTCTTCATGAGTTAGGCCCACACCCAGCTCTGTGCCATTTGCAAGCTTTGTCTTAAACCAATTATCTACCTTTGTATCATCCCAGCGATCTGTTTTTTCCCAGATGTCTTTGGGTTGCAAGGTAGTCATAGCCAGCTCTTGCCCACCGACGGCATTCATTTCTTCTCGCACAATTGTCTTGATGTTCTCAAGCACTCTTAGGCCCAATGGTAAATAGGCATACACGCCGGCCATTTCCTTATGGATAAAGCCAGCCTGGATGAGCAACTGAGCATTCTTGGCTTGCTCGTCCCCTGGGACGTTTTTACTCGTTTTAGTGAATAACTGAGAGATTCTAGTGCTATGCATGTCAATAATTGTACTAGAAGTAGACCCCAAACACGAAAATACTTAGGAATGCTAAGCTATTTTTCATCATGTGCACTAGTACGCCCGACCAAATATTGCCTGTTTTTTCACGCAACCAAATTAGCACTATTGATAAGACAAACGTATCAATTGCAGCCACCCATAGCGGTGGTTCTCCGCTGCCCAATTGTAAGTGAGCAACACCAAAGATTAAACTGGCTAATACAGCTGCTGTCCTTGCATTGAATGTCTTTTTGAAACCACCATACAAAAAACCACGTACTAAAATTTCTTCAACGATAGACGGCAAGATAACCAAGCTTGCAAAAACCAAAATCAGGCTTATGCCTTGCGCCGAGCTGAATCCAATCTGCTGCTCTTGCTCAAAATCAAGACCAGGCAAAATCGGCCTTAGAACAGCAAAAAGTATAATCAAAATTATAAAGTAAACCACAAATACTGGCAGAGCGAGTAACAAGTTACTATCTGTGGGCTTCTTTAGGCCAAGCTGGCTAAGACTAATCGAGCGATGCCGAACAAAAACATACAGCGCTACCAACGAAACTACCTCAATAATCAGAACAAAAAGAAACTGTGTCGTTACAGAGTTAGTGATAGCCTGCACAGCATCCTCAGTATTTTTACCCTGCAAAGTAAAGTACAGGCCCAACAGAACTCCTGCAAAAATTTGCGAGCCAAAGTAAATAAATAACGTCACAAACAGGGCTGACCCAGCCCCATAACCCTTAATTTTGCCTGGTCTTATTTTTTCTATAATTTTCACTGTATCTTAGAGGAATCGTTTTACATCAACAATCGTTATCAGCACGAACAAGCTCATCAAAGCCACAAATCCAATACCATGAATAAGCTCTTCGGTCTTTTTTGGCAGCGGCCTGTTAAGGGCCCGGAAAAGCAGTGTCACAAATAGCCTGCCCCCATCTAGCGCAGGTATTGGTAATACATTTATAAGTGCAAGTGTAAGCGATATTATCGCAATAATCATCAACACAAAATTAATACCTAACTTACTACCCTCTTTCAAGATAACCACGATACCCACCGGACCAGCCACTTGCTCACTAGCTTCGGCAGTATGTCCTCGTACCAAGTTATACAGTGCCGTACCAATACCTTTATAGGTCAGTTCACTAAATTGCTTTATGACACCAGCTGCAACAACCGGCGAAGACCATGTCGAGCGACGCAGTTCTATGCCAGTCTGGCCAGAAACACTGCCAACTCCAAGATAACCCTGACCAGAATTATGCTGATTCAGTGTCACCTGAACTGTCTTAGTTTCGTCTCCACGCTTTATAACAACTGGTACGGTTTTGCCTGCTTTGGTCTTAGTAATTTCTGCTACCCGCCCAGGCTCAGTTATATTCTGGTCAGCGACTGCAATAATCTGATCGTCCTTTTGAATACCCGCTTTTTCGGCTGGTGATTCTTTGAGGACTGTACCAACCTTTACACTTCCTTTATTCTCGACTTCTCGGGTCGTTTTCGTGTCACTGGCTACTGTAAATTGATTATCAACCAACTTCGGCATGCCGATTGCCGCCAAAAGCGTCAGAGCGATAAAAGCAGCAATTAAGTTCATCACTACACCGGCCAACATAATCTTTACCTTAGTAGGAAGAGGTGCTGCGCCAAAGCTGCCTGGACGAGTATCGGAATCACTCTCGCCTTTAAGACGCACGAAACCACCCAGCGGCAGCGCATTTATACTAAACAAAAATGCGTGTTTGCCTTCGCCAATCTTTTTGCTCCACGCTTTGGGCGGAAACCCAATACCAAATTCTTCGACATCAACTCCGCCACGACGAGCGGCAATAAAATGCCCCCACTCGTGCACCACAACCAAAAGGACAAAGAGGACAATCCCCAAAATCAATAAGAATACTGACATATGCTAACTAGTATACCCGACTCACCCAAATTAAGACTAGCGTTTTAAGATGCCCTTTTGTTGTCGCCAATAACGAGCGAAATATGCCGCAGAGCTTTCAGGATATCTCTGTCACCTAACGGAACAATATGGGGAGGAATATCGTAAGCTTGCTCTTCGACAATTTCCTTCAAACGATCTTCTTCTTTCATATCATAGATAATCCCCTTACCTGGCAACATAAAAGCAAACTCCTCCGGATGACCATTTTTTATACCCAGGGCAGGTGCAACAATTAACTTTTTGTCATCCCAGCCAGCGGTAATTTCTGCTGTATGCTCTTCGCTCGTACCTATTACTGCAGATAAAGAATAGTCTGTCTGATTAATAAAACGTTCTTCTTCCGGATAAATAACTTCTATCTTTCTAGAAAACTCTACGTGCTTGGGTGTTATAATTTGCCCCGCTATCCCCCGACAACTCATCCGTGCGCCTGGGTCTGTCATAACACCTAGCGAATCTTCGGCTTCCCACTTTTCATAAGAAGTTGCCACACTATTTCGAGGGGCTTCGATCCCGAGTTGTTCAAGAGGAGTTTGTTCTGTCAGCTCTAACATCTCGAGATAGTTCATAGTGGTTTAAATCGTCAGGATTTCCTTCTCTTTTTGTTTTGCGGCTTGGTCGGTTTTTTCTTTGTACTCTGCCATGAGATCGTCTACTTGCTTAGCGTAGCGGCTATACTCATCTTCGCTAATGTCTTTATCTTTCTTGGCTGCGTCCAAAGTCTTGAGCGCATCGTGTCGAACATTACGAAAAGCGATCATACAGTCCTCGGTCTTCTCGCCGAGTGTTTTTACAATCTGTTGGCGCCGCTCGGTAGTAAGTGGTGGAATCGGCACACGAATTACCCGCCCATCATCAGTTGGATTGAGGCCAAGTGCCTGATTATCACGAATCGCTGCTGCAATAGCCTGGATGTTGTTTGGGTCAAATGGCGATACCTGCAAAAGCTGTGGTTCTGGTGTAGTAATGGTCGCAACTTGAATCAGCGGCATCTGCTGCTCGTACGCCTCGACTGTTACACCATCGAGCATACTAGGATGTGCACGGCCAGTCCGAAGTTTTTTAGCTTCGTCTTCAAAGCGACTCAGTGCGCTGCCGAACTTTGTTTTTGTATCGTCAATAACTTGGCTAGGACTCATTACCCTCGGTTTCCTCTTATCCCTAGCTTACTATTTTTAGGCGACTTCGCCAATAGCCATACGGTCAAAACGTCGAATCACAATGTTTTCGCCAAGCTTCGCAATATGTTCTTTTAGATAATCACCCACTGTTTGGTCTGGATTCTTAATATATGGCTGGTCGAGCAAGCACTTTTCTGCAAAGTGTTTTTTGGTCATGCCCTCTACAATTTTGGGGATCATATCGGCTGGCTTGCCCTCTTCTTTTGTCTTTTCGGTAAATTCTTTTTCTACACGAGCCTTGTCTTCATCAGAAATGTTTTCATTACTCACATACTCGGGAGCACTGGCTGCAATATGCATAGAAATATCTTTTACAAAATCAGTGAAGATTTCGTTGCGAGCCACAAAGTCTGTCTCACAATTCACTTCTACCAACACACCAATTCGGCCGTCATGGTTGTATGTACCAATAACTCCCGCACGAGCTTCTCGCTCACCACGCTTTTCGGCCTTAGTTAGGCCTTTTTTGCGCATAGCTTCTAGTGCTTTATCAAAATCACCATTGCTCTCAACAAGTGCTTTTTTAGCATCGGTAATCCCAACGCCAGTTAGCTCTCGTAGTCTTTTAATACTCTCAATGTCCACCTTATTTCTCCTCTTCTTCTGTTTTTTCAGCTTTTTTAGCTTGCTTACTCTTACCGGCAGAAATTGATTCTACGACATAGTCAGTAATAAGCTGCAAAGCTTTAATAGCGTCGTCGTTGGCAGGAATTGGGTAGTCTACCAAGCTTGGGTCAGCATTTGTATCGACAATTGCCACAATAGGAATATTAAGCTTCCGGGCTTCCCGAACAGCATTTGCGTCTTTCATAATGTCGGTTACAAAGATTGCACCTGGACGATTTGCCATTTCCTTAATACCACCATATAGGAAGTTCAGTGCATCGATCTCTTCCTGATATCGTTGCAGCTCGAGCTTGTTGTACTTGTTCGCCAGTGCACCAGAATCCATCTGTTGCTCAAGGTCTTTTAGGTGCTTAATCCGACCGTTCATAGTTGTCGTATTGGTCAGCATCCCACCAACCCATCGCTCTACCACAAAAGGCATCTTGGTATCTTCGGCAGCTTTCTTAACAATATCTTTTGCCTGTCGTTTTGTACCGACCAAAAGTACTTGCTTGCCTTCACTAGCAGTTTTTTCTAGGAAAGCTAGCGCAGCTTCTAAATTATCAGCTGTTTTAGTAAGGTCAACAATGTGGCTACCATCACGCTTGCTGTGAATATATGGTGCCATTTTAGGGTGCCATCGACTGGTCTTGTGACCAAAGTGCGCACCAGATTCTAATAGTTTCTTAACATCAACAGATGCCATAGATTTGTTCCTTTCTCTTCGCTCGAGGTACCAAATCGTCGCCTACACGGCTGACACGTCTGGAGGAATGACTCCTCGGCTGCTTATCTTATAGTGTCTCTATTATACTACTGTTGTAACTTCTTAGCAAGTACGCTATAATATGAAACTTATGAAGAAAGATATTCACCCAAACGATTATCGCCCAGTAGTGTTTCAGGATCTTTCCAATGGAGAGACTTTTGTAACCAAATCTACGGCTAAAACAGATGAAACCATCAAGGTAGATGGCGTTGAATACCCATTGGTAAAGGTGCACATTTCTAGCGCTTCTCACCCATTCTTCACTGGTCAAGAAAAGCTACTCGACATAGAAGGTCGTGTTGACAAGTTTAAGGCTCGTGCCGAAGCTGCCAAGAAAGCTCGTGCAGCTACAGCTAAGAAGGCCGCTAAGCCTAAAAAAGAACAAGAACAAGCCCAAAAGCTCGGCAAGTAGCCTTAATACATCGACTGCTTGGTGGTTTCGGTGGTCTGTGCACCAACGTCATTAATCTTATTGGCTATTTCCAGCTTAATCGCCTGAGCTTTTTCTCGGTTAGGCTCTGCCTGCATTTTGAGTACATCAGCTCCAACCGTATTTCCTGATACATAAGCCCTGCTGCCTCCTGCATCCTTTTGGTCAATACTGCCACTTACATTGCTGATACCCGGCATTTTATTAATCGAAGTTGATACGCCACTAGCTGATCCATCTGATCCACGAGTACTAGTACTGACAATATCCTGCATCAGGTTCTGCTCTTTAACGGCATACGTGATCGATCCATCCTCATGCTTAATCTCTTGTCTGCCTTCTGGGAATGCTTGGACGGCATCCACAAGTGCCTGATCACCCTTCTCGAGCGGACCCATAGGTTGAGTACGATCCTCAATCGCAGCTGCCGGTGGAGTTAGGAAATCATGTGCTGGTAACACTTCTTCGGCATATGTTGGTATTGTTTCTTTCATAGTTTGTCCTTTTTGTTTTTAATATTTTGTTTCTAACTATTGTGTACATAATAGCAAATTTTGGCAGTTTTGTCAATATTAAACAGAGGTGATATACTTAGTTAACAGATGAAAGAAAAGGAAAAAGCATTACGCCAGGAATATGAGGAGCTGCAAAAGAAGCTGCAGGATCCATCTGTTTTTAGTGACCCAAAATACCCCAAGCTTGCCAAACGCTCTAAAGAACTCGAAGATATCATTGCCCTGTTTGATCAATTCAGGCAGATCGAATCTGATAGCAAAGGTGCTTCGGAGCTTGCTAGTGGCAGCGACGAGCTAGCAGAACTGGCAAAAATTGAGCTCGAAGAACTGCAGAATAAGAAAAAAGTTGTTCAAGAATCTTTAGACGAAGCATTAACGCCCAAAGACCCAAACGATGATAAAGACGTAATTGTAGAGATTCGTGCCGCTGCGGGCGGCGACGAGTCTAGCTTGTTCGCTGCAGAGCTGTACCGAATGTACGTACGCTGGGCAGAAAACCATGGCTTTAAGGCTGAACATATAGACGACAGCCCAAACGATGTTGGTGGCTACAAAGAAATTAGCTTTGCCATCCGTGGCGAAGACGTCTACAAAGCACTAAAGTTCGAGGCTGGCGTACACCGAGTACAGCGAGTCCCTACTACCGAATCACAAGGCCGAGTTCACACCAGTACCACTACAGTCGCCATCATGCCAGAAGCCGAAGAAACAGATCTCGAAATTAGCCCAAACGATCTTCGAATAGATGTATTTCGATCTGGTGGGCACGGCGGCCAAAGTGTAAACACCACCGACTCTGCCGTACGGATTACTCACTTACCTACTGGCACAGTAGTAACCTGCCAAGACGAAAAATCTCAGCTAAAAAACAAAGATAAAGCTATGGGCGTACTGCGTTCTCGCTTGCTGCAGGCAAAGATTGAGTCCGAGCAAAAGGAACTATCTGACGCCCGCAAAAAACTTATAGGCTCTGGCGACCGTAGCGAAAAGATTCGCACCTATAACTTCCCTCAAGACCGTATAACCGATCACCGTATTGGTTTTTCTCGCAGCAATATCCCATCAGCACTAGCAGGCGATATCGACGATTTAATCGAGCAACTTCAGGCGGCCGAACGTGCGGCTCTCAAATCCGAGTAAGATGATGGTATCTAACTGGCTAATAGAAACAATGAAGAAACTAGGCGAGACTGGGGTAGATTCGCCACGGCGAGATACTTTGGTGTTGCTTGAAGATACTTTAGACAAAGACCGAGCATGGGTGCTAGCAAATCCGGATTATGAATTAAAAAATACTGAACTAAAAACTGTTGATACACTGATAAAACAACGTATTAGCAGAGAGCCATTGGCTTATATTCGAGGCAAGGCCTGGTTTTATGGTCGCTTCTTCACAGTTAATCCCGATGTTTTAATTCCCCGCCCTGAGTCCGAAGATTTTATAGATATCCTAAAAGAATTACAGCCGAAAGCAGTGATTGATATTGGTACTGGCAGTGGGGTTTTAGCAATTACCACCAAGCTGGAATTGCCAGAGATAAAAGTTATTGCTACTGACACCGATACATCTGCTCTCAAAATAGCCGAAAAGAACGCTCATAACTATAATGTTGCTATCGAATTTTTACAGGGTTCATTGCTAGAACCTCTGCAAGATTTAAAACTGCAAGATTACACAATTATTACAAATCTGCCGTATGTTCCAGATAGTCTTATAACTAGCCCCGAGATTAAAACCGAGCCAAAACTAGCACTCTTCTCTGGCGCCGATGGGCTGGATCATTATCGAAAATTTTGGGAACAAACAAAAAACCTACCGCAGGCACCGCAGCATGTCCTCACCGAATCTTTAGAGAATCAGCATGAGCAGATAGAGAAACTAGCCGAGGAGGCAGGATATAAACCTGTAAAAACAGAGGGGCTTGTCCAGGTATTTAAGGACGCTAACTAATCTGTCTGAGCGGCTTCGAGGGTAGCCTCGATAACAATCGACGTGCCGTCTCGCACAACAGTTAGCTTGATTTTGTCACCCACTGCATAACGACCAACGACTGATGTAAGTGTATTATCTTTGTTAATATCTGTGTCATTAACTTTGGTGATGATATCTTTTTCTTGCAAACCTGATTTTTGTGCTGGACTACCGGCAACTATCGATGGGGCCCTCTGAGATGGGACAATATAAGCCCCTGTGGTAGTTGCTAGATTATGCTCTTTTGCGTAGGCTTCGGTTAGCGTAATGTAGCGGACTCCGAGATATGGACGCTGGAGCTTGCCGTCTTTTAGAACGCTCTTGATCAGCCCTTGTAGGTCGCCAACAGGAATTGCAAAGCCAATACCTTGAGCTGTGCCGCCAGCAATAGCTGTGTTTATCCCGATTACTTCGCCGTTCATGTTGACCAGCGGACCGCCCGAGTTACCCTGGTTGATTGCTGCGTCTGTCTGGAAGAGATTCTGTAAACTCTCGCTCGACTCTTCGTTATCGGCTTCGACATTGCGGCCATAGCCCGAGATAATGCCAGATGTTACTGTGTTCTGGAACTCGCCGAGGGCGTTACCAATGGCAACTACCCTGCTGCCAACCTGCACCTTTGAGGAATCACCTAACTTTGCTGGCTTTAGGTCTTTGCCTTTTTTATCTTTTACTTTTAAGAACGCTACATCGAGTGAGTCACTGTCGGTTGTTCGACCAATTATCTCGACATCTTCTAGTTCTGTTCCGTCTGATAACGTAACACTAACGCTGGTGGAGCCTTTTGGAACTACGTGCCTGTTCGTGATAATTATGCCACTTGGGTCGATAATTACACCTGTGCCAGCACTCTCTTGAGTGATTGGCCGAGTACCAAAGAAAGTTGCCTGAGTAGTGGTTGTCTTTACGCTAATCGATACGACACTTGGGCCGACGTCTTCGGCGATCTTGGTGATAAGCTCGCCCTCACTTGAAACGATAGCCTGGCCCTGCGAAACACTCGAGTGATTAGCCTTATTAAAGTTTGCACCATAATAACCTCCCACAAATCCAGCAGTAACACTGCTTAAAATTAATAGTGCTATGACCGCAAATTTTGCTCGGCCATTCTGCTTTGGCTCTACAGTAGTGCTGCTATAATCCTCATCCATTGACATAACCATTATACAACGATTGGGCTTATAAAAACCTGAGTTTAAATGGTTTTATCACCCCAGTTTGAGAAAACTAATATCACTAAGATGATCGTAATCATCACGAGTAGTACCTGACGACGCACCAATTGCGATAATTTATCAGTTTCTTCCAGATAGTACAGCCCGCCAAGCCCGTATCCAAGCACCGAAAGGATTAGTGCCGGTTGGGCAATTGGCCCGATAAAGAGCAGCCAGTGTGCAAGGACCCACATAAGACTTGCCGCAAAAAATCCCCATTGAGAAGCCAAGATTTGTGCATGGGGTTCATCAAAGCTCGAGAGAAAATGTCGAGCACAGAAGTATGCAATGAACCCGTAAGAAAGTACCATAAATGCCAAATATGCATTCTCGAAAACAAAGAATATCGAGACAAACCCAAGAGTTTGAGCAATCATAGCCTGCAACGACACCATAAGAACACTGGAACGTGGCTTTAGAGCCAGCAGCCAGAATTCGTACACAGCAACCCAAAGTAACTGCCAGGTTAGTGCTCCAGTACTACTCATGCACGCCAAGAGGCTCACGCCCACAATAATATCTACAGCGTTTGTGCGAATATGCGGCACCCAGTGATGCGGCTTGACTGCAAACATCCGCCATTTGCTCAAAAGGATTAGAAGTAGCGCAAGAATATCAAGATTGAGCCGAACCAACAGCAAGACTGCCAAAGGTATAACTGCTATAAAAACAACATGCAGAAAATGAGAGAACCCTTTTGTTGGACGTATTTTTGAAGTTAAGAATGTTACCATTGTTTTTTGCTACAGATAAAAATCAAAGAGCTTATTAATTGGTAGCTCCCTGATCAGTACCAAGTATTATAACAAAGTCTGCGTTTTGCGAATCTATATTACTGTCGGGCAACGAGCCTGTGGCAATAGTCTTGAACCGCTGCTCAAGATATCGCTTGGTATATTTCTTGACACCACCACGCATGTCTACAATGATTGTTTTTGTGTAGTTTTTAGTTGGCGCATTTGAAGCATTCGCCACATTATAGCCATACGACTTTAGCTCGTCTGACTTGGTGGTAGCTAGCCCCGGTATTTGCGTACCGTTCAGAACAAGAATGCTAGCATTTTCGTTTTTAATAAAGCTATCTTTTAGTGTATTCCTAATATATGACTGGATATCTTTGTAGTTATTCAGCCCTGCCTTTGGCACTACAACCGACAAGCCGCCGATGTTTCTGGTTGTTAGGTAGTCATGTGGCGGATCAACCAGCCCAATAGATTGGATTTTGTTGCTTGGTATTTGTTTGCTCAGATCATACAAACGGGTTAAATCTTGCAAGCTAAAGTTGGTCTGAACATGGTTACCAAAGTTATCTAAAAGTTGAGAGATCTTTGCAGGATTAGAAAACGTTCCAAGGGTAAAAACCTTTTCTTTAAGAGCCACTATTATTAGCCTTTGTCGCTCGGCACGATCAAAGTCCCCTCGAGCACTGGTGTACCGTGAACGAGAGTATGCTAGTGCCTTAAACCCATCCATGTGTTGCCAACCGGGTTTTACATTTAGAACATACGTCTTTCCATCTATACGCATCTGTTCTCTGACTGCTTGCGGGACGTTGATATCAACACCCCCAACTGTATCAATCGCCTGTTTGAAACCAGTAAAATCAACCATGGCATGGTAATGCACCGGCACGCCTAGAACCGACTCAACTGTATCTTCTAGCAAATCAAACCCTGCTTGCTCGGCCTGCTTTTTCTGGTCTGCAGTTGGCCTAGAGTACTTGTTAAGTACACTCGATTTACCAGTAGAATACACGGCATTAATCTTCATGGACCCCTTACGAGGCACTGAAACATAGAGGTCTCTTGGGATACTCACAAGAGCCGCTTCTTTGTCGATCGGGTTAATACTAGCCAAAATTATCGTATCTGTTAGATCAGCGCCTTCATGGCCATCGCCCCCACGACCCATAACCAATATATTGATTCGGCCGTCACCCTCACCTCTTAACTTAGAAGGGTCTACATCTTTTTGGAGCGCAGCAGCTCCGCCATCGCCCCCAAGTACTTTACGTAAGTTCAAATAACCTTTGGCAAAAAGGAAGCCAAAGACAAGCATCAAGATTATAAGTATTATGCCGATAAGGCGTAGTGTTTTCTGTTTTTTTGTGTAGCTTCTCCAGCGCTCACGAAATGGTAGTTTTTCTTTCTTCTTATTTCGCTGCCAGAATTTCCAGCCTCGCTTTTGCTTCGGCTCCTTCGGAGGTTCAAAGGTTTTTTTCTTAGGCTTGTGAGTAACAGGAGTCAATGAAGTCTGACCATTCCTCTGCCAACCCTCTTTTCGTTCAAAATTATCGAGTGATCCATGGGGTCGATACGACTTTGGACGCTTAAAATCTATCTGTCTATTACCGCTTGCACCAGTGGGACTCACACCATCAATAGAAAGATTACGGCGGCGTCTTTGTGGGTGGTTCGAGGGGTCGCTATTCATAAGTTTGCAATTATATTACGTGCGCCGGCGTCTTACTAGCGCTTTTTTGAATTATCTTAGATCCTTCTTTACAGTTGCCTCTGTCAGATGACCCTCGTATTTTACAGGACAAGATTAAGAGCAACCTGATAGACCATTATTATAGCTGTTTTTGTCGATTTTACTAAATCGATATTGCTTATTTTCTGCCCCATCCCGCTAAAGTATGCTAATCTGTTAGCAATGCAAGATCAAAACATAACAACCCCAATATATGGGTCTACTGAGCCGACTCCAAAGTCGAGCCAACGTCGAGAAATTCTCTCGACATTAGCTATTATTATCATTGCCCCGCTTGTGGCACTATTCTTGACTGCATTTGTGTTCCAATCTTACGAAGTTGATGGGCCAAGTATGGAAAAAACACTATTTAATAAAGACCGCTTGCTCGTCAACAAAACACCTCGTACGTGGGCTCGAATTACTGGGCACTCATATCAGCCAAAACGATATGACGTAGTTATCTTTAACCATACAGAGAATTACGGCCTGGATGGCACGACCGATAAGCAACTAATTAAGCGAGTAATCGGTTTACCTGGTGATAGAGTGGTCGTAAAAGACGGAGTTGTGAGGGTTTATAATAAAGAAAATCCCAATGGTTTCTTAGTTGACCAAAAAGGCCCAGAAGCAGCCGTAATTGGCGAGACTGTCGCATCAACAGAGATAGACCAAAAAATTAATAAAGGCGAAGTATTTGTTATGGGAGATAACCGTCCTAACTCTTTAGACTCTCGAGCATTCGGCCCAATCAATATAGATGATATCGTCGGCAGATTATCGATTCGAATTTATCCGTTTAACGAAATAACCAGGTTCTAGCTACTGATCTTATTCACTATTTGGCTTAGCTGATCATCTGAGTCAAAGAAGATTTGAAGCTTTCCACCTTTTTTACCTCTCTGAATCGCTACTTTAGTGCTTAGCTTCTTTTT
Organism: uncultured Candidatus Saccharibacteria bacterium; assembly: GCA_964643605.1. GTDB lineage: Bacteria > Patescibacteriota > Saccharimonadia > Saccharimonadales > 2-12-FULL-41-12 > CAMTWJ01. Next base: position 25,707 of record CAZXTF010000001.1, read on the forward strand.
TAGGACTTCTGAAGTCTGTACATCTCTTTTAGAGATAGTTTTTACTGAGGTTGTAGTAGTTTTTTTACCCTTCGATTCTTGCACGAATTGCTCTGCCTGCCGAACCGACCATTTATTTCTTATAATTAGATCAAGTAATTGCTGCTGTTTTTGTGGCGTATCTTTTAACGCCAAGATTGATCGAGCGTGCCCCTCACTAATCTTCCCCTCTGTTAAGGCACTTTTTACAGCCTCTGGAAGCTGTAAAAGCCGAACAGTATTTACGACAGTTGTATGGGCCTTGCCTAGCCGTTTTGCAATATCTTCAAGCGATATATTGAACTGCTCATTTAGTTTTGCTATTGAAATTGCCTGCTCCAAAGGAGACAGATCAACTCGCTGCACATTTTCTACGAGGCCGATCTCGAGCCTATCAAGCTCCTCACTACTTCTAACAAGTGCTGGGACTTCCTTAACTCCTGCCAATTTTGCTGCTCGGTAACGCCTTTCGCCAGCGATAATAATATATTTACCTGTATCTCCAGGAGTTACAACCAACGGCTGCAAAATACCATGTCGCTTAATAGACGCTGAGAGCTCCTGTAGCGCTGCTTGGTCAAAATGCTTCCGAGGCTGCTCCAAATTAGGAGAAATATCAGAAATGAATAACTTTTGTGTTCGATCTTTCTTGTCTAGAAGTATTGATTCGTCAAAGTTATTAGGTAACAAACTGCCGAATCCTTTGCCAAGTCCTGTCTTGTTTACCATTGTACTTGTTCCCTTATGTTAGTCTCGTGTTAACTTCTTTTGCCAGATTCTTATAGGCTCGTGCACCCCTGCTCCACTTGTCATGTTCTGATATCGGCTTGCCAAAGCTAGGTGCCTCTGCCAAACGAACATTCCGTGGAATCACTGTCTCAAACAATTTGTCGCCAAAGTGCTTGCCTACTTCATTATATACTTGTTCAGACAAACTTGTACGTTTGTCATACATAGTCACTACTACTCCAAGTAGTTCCAGATTTGGGTTCAAGCCACCACGGACTGTTTGTATGACTTGCAATAATTGGCTTAGGCCTTCTAGCGCATAGTACTCAGCCTGAACAGGAATTAATACATAGTGAGATGCCACTAGTGCATTAATAGTTAGTAAGCCTAGGGCTGGTGGACAATCTATCAATATATAGTCATAGCCACTAGCAGACCCGAGAGCAGCTGCTAACACTTCTTCTCTTTTCTCTTCTGTAGCCAGCTCAACTTCGATACTTGCCAATCGAGCATCTGTAGGTAATAAATGTATATTTTTAAAATCTGTTTGGTGTAGTACTTTGTCCAAGCTTACTTGTGAAAGTAATATGTCGCACAATGTTTGGCTTATGGCCGTCTTATCGAAACCTAAGCCACTCGTAGCATTACCTTGTGGATCAGCATCTACCACCAAGACCGTCTTGCCCTGTTTTGCTAGATATGCAGCCAAATTAATGGTAGTGGTGGTTTTGCCCACACCACCCTTCTGGTTCAGCACAGCAATTATTTTTGTTTGTCTCATAGCTTCCCTCTGTTTATAGATTACCATGTACGTGTATCCTCAGTAAATTCAAGAAGCATAAGATGGTATGATAATCATATGTCAAAAATTGATAATAGACTTAGATCCTTTACGAGGAAGCTGAATTATACTGGCTTTCTGAAAAGAGTTGGTATTGTCTTCCTGATTTTTAGTGTGGCGTACCTCCCATATTTTTTCATCCAGCAACATCAAGCTAAAAATCAGAAAGCACCCCTGTCAAAATCTAGTATTCGTGTAGACTTAAACCAGCACCTCATCGCCCTGCAATCCCTACGAGATATTGACACAAAAGACATATCTTCAACAGTAAGAATCGAGGGGCTCAGAAGCTCAATCGATACAACACGAGAAAATTATAGAAAAAATCTAGCTGCCTACAAGAAAAAAGATGGCGCTATCGTACCACCTAATGCTGAAGAGTTTTTTGCCCAAGAAGAACTAATTTTAAAGAAATACGACCAAAATTACAAAGAACTTAAGAAAGTAATTCAATACTCACCAGACAAAGACTTAAACTCACTAAACCTAGCGAGCGACTTGGCAGAAGTAGCTACCCGTATCGACATCGCAACGCAAGCCCTAACTAATATCAAGAACCAAAGCAGTGCTATATCTGATCAGACAAAACAGTACATCGACCGCTCAATTGCCTGTTTGAACGATATCCAAAAACAAGCCAGAGATAATCAAGCAGATACGCTTGATGAGCACATCAGAAGCTGCGACACAACCTATACCAGCGCCCGCTTGAGTGCAATCACCGATGTTACTCAACCACTCAGAACCACTAATAGCGAGGATCTGTTTGGTCAAATCCGTGACTTAATAAATAAATTTTAGTCTATTGTAGTTTTTATCTGGCCATCAACAAAACTAGGCCAAGAGTCTGACTCACCACCCTCTTTTATGACCTTATACCGATTCCCTGGTGCTGGTTCGGCAAGATCATACAAAACAACCTGCCATTCTTTTCCACTTTTGCCTGTGTACTGTGCGTAGACTATTTTGTTATCCTGTATCTTAGGACGTAGAGAGGTGCTGTCGTGGCTAATCTGATAAATCTCGGTTCCATCAAAATAAAATACTTGTTGCAGTCCTCGATTTACACCTTCCCACACTATTTTATTCCCCCAAATCGACGGAGATAGATTAGTCCCCGTTTGCGTTATCTGCAAGATGGTTTTATCTAGCAAATCATACAAGACTATCTGAGGAAAACCCTCTACAGTCTCTGTCCAAGTTACATACCGGCCACTTATTGCAGGTTGCGTGTGATTCCTTTGATTATTTGTAATAAAGACTTTTACATCATTATAAAGGTAGTAGACTTGCTGATAGCCACTAACCGACTCAACCCCGATATTCAACGCATGGCCATTCAAATAACCCTCTAGTTCTTGTCGGGTTGGTTCTGGATTTGCCGATATACGACTATTAATAATTACGAATACTATCAATACAATAGCTATTGGTAACAGCCATATTTTTGCAAGATTTAGTCCTTTTCTCAGTGTTAATCTACCCAAGAGAATCCTTTCTCAGATCCGTCCTGGAAGAAATTACCATGCCGCAGTTGATTCTCTGTATGTGGCTTTGTTACCAATGTTGGACATTGCGCATAGTCACTCATAACACCGTCGTCACTTTCGACAAGCCTAAAACTGTACTGGGTGGCAGGTGCTGCTCCATTATGCTCTATATGAAAATCATACTCGATGGTTTGCCCCACAGCTGCACTATTAGGATTGGTAGCTGTCGGATTAGACTTTGAGTAGAGCTCTCGAACACTCGAAGATAAGACACTCGTCGACAGCGTGACATTATTGGTAATACCAGAGGTAGCAAAACGCCAGACACTACCACTACCCCCTGCTCCTACATCCGTCCATGTACCTGCTGTGCAGCTACTATCAGTACCGGCCTTGTATTGCAGCTTAAACGCCACACTGTGCGCTAGCAGAGGTTGGTTACCCATCAATATCTTGACTCTTAGTCGTAGCTTATTGCCCGCACCGGGCGGATTGTATCTCGTCGGCAACGAAGGAATCATGTTGTTTATAGGTACATCCAGCGGAGACCACGGGTCAGTAACAGCTTCGAGATTATTATCCTCATACCATCTATACGAGTTTAGCGACATAGTAACCCTCTCTGCAATAACTACATTTACGTATTGCGGCAAGAAATAGTCATTATTACCGGTATAAAGAGGGTCGGAATTTCCGGCATAAAATGTCGCTGTCAAATTATGGGTGTGGTTAGAAGCAGCTCCGCCAGTACCACTACCAGAGCTCGAGTTGCTACCACCAGAAGCAGCACCAGTTACACCGGTAGCGGTATGGGTATGGTAAGCCTGCCCTCCTCCAGCGTTATAGGCGGCACCTGGCCTTAAGAATTTTCTATAGTAAACCCCCCCAGGCTCAGATCTTGATGTCCATAAATCTCCTGGGGCACCCTCGAACATTGCTGTTAAGCCCACTGTTGATGTCTGAGTATTTGCATTTGCTTTTGCAAGAATAGGCTGCACATATGGAGGTATAGCAGAATCACTCGTACTAGTGGTTGCGCCTGGAGCAGTATGTGTATGGTTCGCTGATTTTGCCTGTGGGGATCCGCTACAGAAAAATATCCCCCCACAAATATTTGTGCTCGTGGCATTACCGCTTACACTACCCGACCAAGTTGCAGAATGCGTGTGTGTATCCGATCCAGCATTAGTGCCAGCTGTGGTATGTACTTTAAGCACCTTGTTGTCGTACGCAGAGAGCCTAGTCCATCCAGACACAGGCATACCAGGGCTGTCGTCGAACATCACAATAGCTCCAGCAGGGATAGTAGTCGGTATACCGCTGTTATACTGAATGACTCTTATTGTTCTGGTTGCCGGCTCATTACTAGCAGCAGATATACTGGAGACACTTGGTAACGTAGGGTGCGAATGATTGTCTGTAGAGATTGCAGTTAGTGTGAGACCGGTTCCCGTTGTACCGTTTGTGCTTGTTATTGCCACAGATTGATTTGTATGAGAGTGTGTGGTGCCACCCCCAAGACCTCCAAAGCTAGCTGCGGCCTCACCTCTAATCATCCTGCCAGGTACTGCAGAAGAAACCTCACTCCATCCAGAGGGTACCGATATGGGGTTGCCCAGGTAATCTGTGCCATCCCAAAAAAGAATCATATCTCCGGTTGCAGCTTTTGTATGATGAGGTTTTATCAGTACAGAGAATAAGCTACCAAAGACTGCAGAAAAGGCAAAACAAATGACCACCCCAAGAATTGAGAGCCCAAAGAGCTTTTGTTTAACCGCCGTTAACATTTCTCAAAATCACCCATAAATTATGGGTTTAATTATACCATCTAGAACTGGCTCTTGTAATTGATGAATATCTCGCCAGCTCGGGCATAGTTACCATTGCTAGCTACTGTGAGCGTAATCCTAAATACTAGCTCATCTCCGGCGTTGATAGAACAACTTGTCGTTGGGTTAGAAGTTACAAGTGCCCATGAGCCAGAACTTCCCAGAGAGTCGTTGTCACATACAGTACCGCTACCACTCTTGTATACTCTAAGTTGCACAGCGTCAGAACCACCTGTCTTCCATCCGTAGAACTGCACCGGTGTAGCAGCAAAGCTTGCAAAGTCGCTTGGGACTTTCCATTTAACATATATGTCGTAGTCGTTCGTCGCATTAGCAGTCCATGAGTAGAAGTTATGATCCTCGTTAGCTCCACAGCTGGTACCTATATTAAGTAGACTGCTCCCGCTACAAAAATCAGAGGTCATCGTACCAACGTTATTTGTACCGTCACCCGTTAGTACTGCCCCCGCATACTCTGGACTAAGCGTTACACTTATATCGTTCTGTGCTGTTCCACGGAATCGCAACTTGCCACCCACCTGGTCATTAAAGCTAATGCCATTCGTGCTATCGCCTACTCGTAATGTAGTTGTTACGTCTACCGAAGTTACTTCCAATGCTCTACCCGTCAAAGAGCCTGTTGCCCCACCGATGGTAATACGCATATTAGTGGTATCTGCATTTAATAAACCGGTGCTAGATGAGTTCTGTATGCTAAATGCTGTAGTAGAATTGATAGCTGTCTGCACTAAGAAGCTATCATCTGTTTGTAGAGTATTAGCCGCACCTCGGTAAAGGTTAGTGTCTGTGCCAAACCAGATACCACCTGTGTTAGCTGTGGTGTTGGTGCCTATGGTTAGTGCCCCATTAGCTGGTACTGCGGCTGGGCCTATGGCTACTCGTTGGTTGGTGGTGTCGGCTACGAAGAGGTTTTGGGCACCAGCATTTTGGATACGGAAGGCTGTGGTGGAGTTAGTGGAGTTTTGGCTTAGAATGTTGCCTGTCTGACCTACGGTAAAAACAGTTGTTCCATTATTTCTGGCACTCAATATATCATCATTGCCATTGACTTGATTTAGTACTAGAGTTTTTCGGCCAGCACCAACGTTGGAGTTTATGGTTACGAATCCCCCGCCAACTGCAATACTAGCATTATTGCCTCCTGCACCAAAACCAACCGTCCCTTGGAAGGAATTGGCATCGAAGAACGAAGTTCCGTTATAAAACTGTAACTGCAAGCCGTTAACAGAAGAAGTAGAAGCCCTAAGAACAGGAGCTACTATAGTGCTTGTGTGGAGTTGCATATTGGTGGTGTCGGCAGTGAATAAACTAGTGCCACTTGAATTTTGTATCTGGAAGGCGGTGGTAGAGTTAGTTTGATTGTTAAATGTAGTAGCTCCACCATCGGCTATAGTAAACACAGCCGTAGCGTTATCCCTAGCCTGTAAAATGTTACCGGTAGAGGTTGAGTTACTTATTATGAGTGTATCTGCGCTACCGCTAGTTCGGTTGGTTATAGTAGTAGCGCCAGTAATCGCCGTCGTACCAGCTACAGACGAACCTATGTTCACATTATTAGTAGAGCTGGCTGTCGAGTTATTACCTATGTTAATAGTTTGGGTGACAGCACCTGTGGTGTTGCCAATTTGGATGGTGTTGGCTGCTCCACCACCGCCAAGATTGAGAGCAGTACTAGCTTGGATGTCTACGTTGCTTACGCTGGTAGTGTTTCCAATAGCTATTTGGCCTGTACTAATACCGCTGTTTCCTATAGCAATACCATTGCTTCCGTTCCCACCGATAAATAGGGCGCCTGTACTGTCTATCTCAGTAGTTCCTTGTCCTGTCAGTTTTGAGCTATTGAAGGCTATCTGGAATCTGTTAACATTGTTAGTTTCTAGATTAAGGACGTTATTATCGTTAGTACCTAGGATTGCTGCCCCGCCAAAGCTATTACCACCGTTACGGAAGAAACCGGTAGCAGAAGTATCGTCTACAGTTAGTGCACCACTAGAGTTTATTAGGCCAGAGCCAGTCAGGTCGGTCAGGGCATCGCCGTTTACAGTAAGGGTTTTGCCAGCAGCAAGGGTTAGGCCATTGTTTATAGTGGTGGTACCGGTACTAGCTCCAAGCGATATAGTAGTAGCTGCACCAAAGGCGTTTATTGTGGTAGCATCTGTATTTAACAAATTAAAGGTGGTAGATGTAGTTGTTAAGTCCCCACCGTTTACAGCTAAGGTACCTCCTATTACTCCGTTACCAGTGATATTAAAGTCGGCTGTTTGGGGGCTAGTGCCGTTTTGAATAAATCCGCTTGGGTCAGCCGCTGTGCTGCCAATAATTCGCCACAAGCTGGCGCCAGAGTCATATATAAGAGTTACAGAACTGCCCGCTGCCAAGGTCATGTCCGACCCTGTGCCAGTAACAATCCTATTGGCAGCCGAGGAGCTGCCAGAATTGTTGGCAAGTGTAGCGTCTTGGCTAGCCGCATTCATCATAGTTAGTATCTTGCCGTCCCTACCGCCAGCGATACCAGTGATAGTCTGAGCAGATGCACCAGTTAGGCGAATCAGAGACACATCGCCAAAGTTAACGTTATCACTACTGCCAGTCGTAGAAAAGTCTGTCCCTCGCTTAAACGCAGTCGAGCCAGTTACGTCTAGCTGTCCGCCAATACCTATGTTTCCGTTGAATTGCGAAGAATCCAAGACAGTTAAGCCACCTTGTACAGACAGATTGCCACCTATGCTGCCGCTGCTTTGTACACTCAGGGTACTCGTCTCAACTCCACCCGTCTCTAATTGCTGTACATAGGCGCCCCCGAGATCGAAGATTTGGAGGGTGTTGGAGCTTTGGTTTGTAACATACGCATAGCGGCCTTGGACGGAGACGAAGTTAGGCTGAGTGTCTGTAGCTACGGAACCGACGCTAGTGGGGCTGGCTGGATTAGAGATGTTGATAATTTGGAGAGTATTAGAGCCGTAGTTAGCCACATAAGCATATCTACCCTGTGTATACACAGAGCGAGGATCATTACCAGCTGCAACAGAGCCAACACTGGCCGGTGAAGCGGGGTTACTGACATCGAAGATTTGCAGGGTGCCACTACCATCACCACGCACTACATATGCATACCTGCCTTGGACCTGGACAGAGCGTGGCTGGCTTCCTGTAACAATACTGCCCGTTAGTGTAGGACTTGCGGGGTTACTGACATCGAAGATTTGTAATGAGTCTGTGCCGCCTATATGTATTATATACATGTAGCGGCCCTGTACTTGGACATAGTTTGGAGCCGCACCTGTAGCTACGCTGCCCGTTAGTGTAGGACTTGCGGGGTTACTGACATCGAAGATTTGCAGGGTGGCAGAGTTATATATCGTGACATACGCATATCTGCCTTGGATGTA
>CAZXTF010000001.1:34123-40248 GCA_964643605.1 uncultured Candidatus Saccharibacteria bacterium
TTTGCAGGGTGGCAGAGTTATATATCGTGACATACGCATATCTGCCTTGGATGTAAACAGAGTATGGGTTGGTGCCTGTAGATACGGAACCAACCGCACTAGTTGGTATAGAGCCAGATACATACAACTGTCCTGTTGGTGTACCTATGCTGCCTATGGATACCCTCATGTTAGTGGTGTCGGCTGTTAGCAAATTGGTGCCTGCGCTGTTTTGTACGTTAAAAGCTGTAGTGGAGTTAGTAGCTGTTTGGATATGGAAGTTGTCGTCTGTTTTTAGGGTATTGGCAGCACTTCGGTAGAGATTAGTATCCGTGCCAAACCATAATCCACCAGCTGCATCTGTAGTGTTGGTACCGACTGTTAGCACCCCGTTGTCCGGTACTGCGGCTGGGCCTATGGCTATTCTTTGGTTGGTAGTGTCGGCTACGAAGAGGTTTTGGCCTGCGGTGTTTTGGATTCTTAGAGCTTGGGTACTATTGGCAGTGTTCTGCAGGAGTACCTGGCCAGAGGCACCCAAGTTGCCTGTGAAATGGGCAGCGCCTGCAACGGTTAATCCGCTTTGGACAGAAAGATTGCCACCAATGCTAGAACTACCTTGTACGGTCAAGGTGCTAGTGTCTACTCCACCAGTTTCTAGTTGCTGGATGTAAGCACCCCCTAGGTCATATATTCTTAGATTTCCAGATAAAACATAAGCATAGCGGCCTTGGACAGAGACATATCGTGGACTGCTACCTGTAGTTACAGAGCCAACACTGGTGGGAGAGGCTAGGTTGGAAATATTGAAGATTTGCAGAGTATTGGTACCTTCGTTAGCAACATAAGCATAGCGGCCTTGGACGTAGACAGATTCTGGCGTAGTGCCCGTAGCGGCTGAACCTACTAAAGAAGGACTTGCGGGGTTAGATATGTCATATATGGCAAAACCTGAGGCAGCGTCACTGACAACATAAGCATAGCGGCCTTGGACATATGCGCTACGACCCACTCCACCAAGAGCTGTTGATGATACTAATGACGGGCTAGAGGGGTTAGATACATCTATTATCTGAAGATTACCACCTAAAGTAGATAGATAAGCATAGCGGCCCTGGACAAAGACTTCTGTTGACGAGTTAGTACCAACAGAACCCAGAGCAACTGGTGCAGCCGGATTCGAGACATCGTATATAGCTAAGGTATTATTTGTCATGACAGCATAGACATATCTACCTTGTACAAAAATACTCCTCATGCCAGATACCGTAGATATACTTCCGGTAAGAGTCGGGCTATTAGGATTAGATATGTCGTAGACTAATAGACTACTCACACTGTTAAGCCCAACGTAAACATATCTACCTTGTACAAATATTCCTTGTATAGATCCCCCTACGCTCACCGTCGATATAGATACTGGGCTTGCTGGGTTAGATACATCATATATACCAAAGCTTGAACCTCCACCAACAAAAGCATATTTGCCTTGGACATGGGCTATGTAGGACGATGCTACCGTACCGACACTTCCTGTGTGTGTAGTCGGTACTGTTCCACTAACATACAGTTGCCCTGTTGGTGTGCCTATGTTACCAACGCTTATTCTCATATTAGTGGTGTCTGCAGTAAGTAGGTTAGTGCCTGCGCTGTTTTGTATTTGGAGGGCTGTGGTAGAGTTAGTAGCTGTTTGGATATGGAAGTTGTCGTCTGTTTTTAGGGTATTAGCAGCAGAGCGATACAAGTTGGTATCACCGCCAAAGACTAATGCTCCTGTAGCATCAAAAGCTGCGAGGACTCCTCCTGCACTGTCCTGCAGCTGAAACAGATCTGCTGTTTGGCCTACTGCTCCTCGGATAATACCACCCACATCGGTATCTCCTGCGGATTGGATATTAAAGTTAGCCGTAGTTTGCAAGCTTGTGCCGTTCTGGATAAAGCTGCCCGAGCCAACCAGCGCAAAACCACAGTCAACACTATTCTGCAAACAGACCGTACCAGACTCATCAGGTAGCAAAATACTTTGCGATGCCGTTTGGGTAGCAAAATCTAGTGTCGAAGTGTTCCCCCCGGTAGTCTTGGCAAGTTGCCCAGCCCGAAATGCGTATGGGACGGCCGTTAGCTTAAGGCGTGAATTAGGAGCCGGACTACTGCTAAGCATTTCTCCGTCGTAGGTCGGAGTAGCTGTTTGAGCTGTACCACCAATGTCCATGGTTAACCATAGCTCTTCATCCCAGTTAATAGCAGGAAATGCTGTCTGAGAACCAAGACTTACCGAGAAGTAGCCGTTTACAACTCGTACTCTGTTGTCATTGCCAGGAGAAACTCCGTTTGAATCGTAGTAGCTCTCTGTCCAAAGCTGCGTACCAGTATTTGCTTGCCCTTTACCAGCAGGACCTCCCTGAGTCCCGCCATCGTATAGCTTGAACCGTATATTGTAATATCCATCAGGAACAAGGTTACCGCTACTGTTAAGTAGTCGAGCCTGGAAGTTCAAGGTAGAGCTGGTTGCTGCTTCTGCATTTTGTGTCGATAGCTTCTTGATTGGCGAGAGTGAGCTGGCAAGAAGGCTAAAGATAATTACTACAGCAAATAACCCTAGCGTGAAATAACCTGTAAATTTTTTAAAACAAAAACACTCAAGGGTTTTATCCCATAGAGTGGTCAAAAGATTCTTGTTACCGAAAATCATTTTTATTTTTTGTTTTATTTTTGCGCTTAAGTTTTTGTTTTATATATAAGTGCAGGTTTAATTATAGAGGTCACTCTCTGGTAAATCAATACGAATCGTACACAAAAAATGTTCAAAAACTTTGTTAAAATTTGTACCAATTTTTGAGCTATTTTGAGTACTAAAATTATGTATTTACGTTGTCTTCTTTACAAATATAAGAAGTAATACTCCCTAGAGCTTAGTCTATTTATCATATAGATGCGTTGTATTATTACCAACAAATAAAAATAGCCTGCAGAACTTATCCACAGACTATAAAAAATAAGCCTATGCTATTTTTGTAATTTTTAGGGTAGTTAAGCGTTGTCGATGACCACGAACAGTCCTTACACGCTTCTTAGCCTTATAGCGAATAGACGTTACTTTATCTTGCTTTTCATCGACTGCAATAACCTCTGCGGTCACTTTAGCTCCCTCGACATTTGGCTTTCCTACAGATGTAGTTTTTTCATCCGTAACCAAAAGTGGCTCAAAAGTAATAGTTTTTTTATCGGTCTTAAGTAGTTCAACATCAAGCTTGTCGCCTTCTGCGACAATATATTGTTTACCACCGGTAGCAATTACAGCTTTTTTCATTTTTCCTTCCACAAATTCATAAAGAGAATCTTAAGTTACCGATAGATCATAACAGATACGGCTTTCCCTGTAAAGACTTGCTAGGCTTTCTCGATAATAATATCGAGCTCAAGACCATCTACCTTTACACTTGTTACGGTACCCGTGAGATTACTCCTTAGCTCTTTGCCAAGTGTCTCGGCAAGTATCGCCTCTTTGTACTCATCAATAGCCGCCTGAAGTTCTTTATCAGGAGTAGCGAGTGACAAAATAATCCGGTCATCAACTTCGAGCCCTACTTGCTTTCGGGTATTTTGCACCTGACGAATTACTTCTCTCATCATGCCTTCTCGCCTAAGTTCAGGAGTGATTTCTGTATCGATTGAAACCTCTCCATCTTTACTGATCTCAATGGTTTTAACATTTAGCTCTTCTTTGACTATCTCGACATACTCCTCAGGTAGTTCTGGAATCTGGGCACTAGCAAGAGGTTGTCGAACCTTTATTGAAGCTTTTGCTCTCAGCGCAAGACCTTCGGTGATGTAATCTCTTGTAGCATGCATATTCTTTGTAATATTTAGGTCGATGCTTCCTACCTCTGGCCAATCAAGTAAGTGGACCGATTCTCCCCCTGTTAGCTTCTGGTAAAGTTCTTCGGCCAAAAATGGAGTAAACGGCGCTAAGAGCTGGCTTACATACACCAGAACATAGTGCAGTGTCCTGTAGGCATCGTCTTTATCTCGGTCGTTATCACTCTTCCAAAAACGTTTTCTACTTCTACGAACATACCAGTTACTTGCATCGTCTATAAAAGGCAGAATAGGCTTCATTGCATTCGGTAGATCATATTTTTGTACATGTCCGTCAATCTCCTGCGCTAACTGGTGGACACGGCTGACAATCCAAATATCTAGTGGATTCTCAAGCTCTTTGCTTGGATCTTCCAGTTTCCCAGTCCACTCCCATCCATCAACATCGGCATAAAGCGTAAAAAAGTCGTACATATTCCAGATCATCGACAATTTGCGGGCAACATCACCCACATCTTTATCGTGCAGTGCGAAGTCTTCTCCGTTGAGTACCGGACTGCCAAGCAAAAGAAGTCGCAAACTATCTGCAGAATACTGATCCATCAGCTGGTTTGGATCGGTATAGTTATTGTAGCTTTTACTCATCTTGCGACCATCGTTACCAGCCAACGTACCAGTAGTAATAACGTTCTTGAACGAGCTCTCACCAAAGAGTGCTATCGCAATTGAGTGCATGTAATAAAACCACGCCCGCACCTGACCAACGTACTCCACGATAAAATCACCGGGGAAGCTAGCCTCGAACTTCTCTTTATTTTCAAACGGATAATGAAATTGAGCAAAACTCATCGAACCGCTCTCGAACCAACAGTCCAAAACTTGGGGAATACGTCTATATTCCACGCCATCTATAGTAAACACAATGTCATCTACCCAGGGGCGATGGTAATCTTCTAGTTCTACACCACTCAACTCTTTTAGTTCGGCGTAACTGCCAATAACCTTGACGTGCTCTTCCCCAGCTTCATCAACACCTTTCCAGACAGGCATAGCTGTCGCCCAGAAGCGATCTCGACTAATATTCCAGTCTGGTGCAGTCTCAATTGTATTCGCAAACCGACCTTCTTTGAGATACGGAGGAAACCAGTTAATCTGCTCAGTATTTTTGGCAAGCATAACTTCTTTTTGGCCTGCAATGTCTACAAACCAACTCGGAATGGCCCGGTACATAAGCTTGGTATCACATCGGTAACAGTGGGGATAGCTGTGTTTTATGTAATCAATTCGCCACACTACCCCATCTGCATGAAGTTGCTTAGCAATATCTTTATTAACATCCCATACCAACTGGTCTTTCCAGGGACCACTTGTGTATTCACCTTCTTCGTTGGTAGTCATCACAAAACCGACTTCTGGAGTAGCTTTGTATAGTTCGTAGTCGTCCTCTCCATACGCCGGAGCAATATGCACTATGCCTGTTCCGCCCTCTTCATTTACAAAATCGGCGGCCCAGATTTTATACGCACCCTCCTCTGGTTTTACGCTTCCCTCAAGAGGTTTATACATTTTCCCTGCAAGTTCTTCTCCGGTAAACTTTCGTAAAACCTCGTATTCTAGCGGCTTATTTCGCTCGTCTCGCAAAGAATCTTCAAGCCTTGATTCGGCAAGGATAAACTGCTGCCCTTCAACATTCACTTCTACATACGTGATGTTCTTGCCTACTGCGAGGGCTGTGTTTGCACTTAATGTCCAAGGGGTAGTCGTCCAAACTAGTAAATCTGCATCAAAATCATCGGACTGAAAACGAACATACACGCTGGGGTCAGTCACGTCTTTGTAGCTATTGTCCATAGCAATTTCGGCCTTAGCAAGAGGCGTAGCATCATGCGTACAATACATAAGCACCTTTTCGCCTTCGTAGATCTTCCCTTTTTCATACAGCGTCTTAAACGCCCACCACACACTTTCCATGTAGTCTTTGTCCATGGTTTTGTAGGCATTTTCCATATCTACCCAGCGACCAATACGATCGATCGTGTCTTCCCAGAGAGTGCTGGTCTGTACCATATTATCTCTGGTAGCCACGATATAATCTTCAAGGCTAATCTTGGTTCCGACTTCTCTTTTGTCTTTAATCCCTAGCTTCTTCTCGGTATACACCTCAGCTGGCAAACCATGACAATCCCAACCCCACACTCGCTCTACTCGCTTGCCTTTCATAGTCCAGTAGCGTGGCACAGTATCTTTAACAATACTGCTTAGCAACGTTCCATGGTGCGGCACACCTGTTATAAATGGTGGCCCATCATAAAAAACATAGGCATTATCTT
>CAZXTF010000001.1:40258-44153 GCA_964643605.1 uncultured Candidatus Saccharibacteria bacterium
TATCTTTTGGTCGATTTTCAACAGATTTCTCAAATGTCTTATTAGCCTTCCAGTAGTGAATAAGGTCTTTTTCGTACTCGTTTGCTCGGCGTCTACTGTTTTTTTGAAACTTCATTATCTTTCTCCAATTAAAAATCTCAGAGGCTACTGGAATCCCTACGCTAGGGACGGTACCATCCAGCTTCCTCTGAGAATTCAGAAGCACTCAATTTATAGCTATTTCGGGCCTCCCGCCAGGCTCTACTCTCTGTAATGACAGATTTCTTCCCGGTAGCATTCGTGGTTGATAGCCACTCATCCTTTTAACAAGGAACGCTTACAATACGTATTATAACACCTTACGTCTGCAGGATAAACTCTACTGGTGAGCATAATATGCTACTTCGTTCATGAGAGGCAAAGATTGACCTTCCCATTCTCGTACTAGCTGGCCGTCATCTGTTAGGGCCAAGATAGCTGGATATTGCATCACATCATATAAACTAGCGGTAGACGAGCCATCTCGGGTATTAAGATCTACCAGTTTTAGATTTGCCTCCCTATGCTCTCGTGTAAAATCACGAGCAAAGTCCTCGACTACACGAGAATGTTCCGAACTCGGTCGATACAGCATAAGCACCTTCATAGGTTCCAGGATACCACTGTTGTTCACAAAGCAAAAGCCCCGGAATTCCGGGGCTCTATACTTGTTCTTAAGTCAAAACCTAAGAACAACCAGTAGTACTACCACAAGAAGTACAGACATAGCAACTTCCTGAGCGCTGCGTCTGATTACCGCAGTTAAAGCACATTGGTGCAGTGTCGTCTGCAGTTGTTTCTTTCTCAGAAGCCTTAACTTCAACAACTGGTGCAGCTTTTTGCTCTACTGCTTCCTCTTTTTTTTGTTTGGGCACATTGTCCGTAAGAAGAGTTGTCTGTTCTGCTGGTAAATCATCGATAGATGCCAAACCAAGCTCTAGACGATCATCAAACGAAAGATAATCAAGGGCAAGCCGCCGGAAAATATAGTCCGTAATAGATCCTGCTGTACGAATCTCTGCATCATCGGTAATACCGGATGGCGCAAAGGTTGTGCCTCGGAGTGTGCGTACATAGCTCTTTAGTGGCACACCGTATTGCAAGCCATGACTTACACTAATTGCGAATGAATCCATAATTCCCGAGAGCGTAGACCCCTGCTTTGAGACATTGATGAATAACTCGCCTAGCGTTCCATCTTCGTATTCACCGACCGTGAAGTAGCCTTTTAGGTCAGCAATCTGAAATTTATATGTCTTACTAACCCTTACTCGAGGAAGTTGTCGTCTTACGGCTCCTCGAACCACAATCTTGTCATCTGTAGCCTCAATTACTGGTTCTTCTTTGCCTACACCTTCTTTCTTAGCCATAGCAAGTGGTTGTGCAACCTTACAGTTATCTCGGTAAATAGCTACTGCTTTAAGCCCAAGTTTCCATGAGTCGATATGTAGCTGCTCTACATCTTCTACGCTCGCATCCTCTGGCATATTTACTGTTTTACTGATTGCATCAGAGATAAACGGCTGTACTGCGGCCATCATTTTTACGTGCCCAAGGTAGTGAATGGGGTTATCACCCATCGAGCAAGCAAATACATCGTTGTGCTCTGCCTTCAAGCCGGGGGCTCCAATTATTGTTTTTTCAACATCAATATATTCCACTATCTTCTTAATCTCATCTGGGCTATAGCCAAGTGCATCGAGCGCACGAGGCACAGTTTGATTTACGATACTCATAGTGCCACCGCCAACTAATTTCTTGATCTTTACAAGACCTAGATCTGGCTCAATACCAGTAGTGTCGCAGTCCATCATGAGACCAATCGTTCCTGTTGGAGCAAGTACACTAGCCTGTGAATTTCGTACACCGTAAAGTTCTGCAAGCTCTACTGCATCATCCCAAGCTTCTGCAGCTGCACTCAAGAGTTGTTCAGATACCAAACTTGCGTCGATACCTTTTACTGCTGCTTGGTGCTGCTTTAGAACTTTGATCATACCGTCTTTATCTTTGTGATAGCCAGCAAATGGACCAACACGTCGGGCAATCTTAGCACTTGTAGCATACGCATGGCCTGTCAGAAGCGCCGTAATAGCCGCAGCCTGAGCTCGCCCTTCGTCACTGTCATATGGTAAACCCTGAGCCATCAGAAGGGCTCCCAGGTTCGCATAGCCAATACCCAGCTCACGATATGCACGTGCATTTTTGGTAATATTCTTGGTTGGGTACGAAGAATAGCCTACCAGTATTTCCTGAGCTGTAAAGATCAGCTCTACGGTGTGCTTAAATGCCTCGATATCAAATGAGTGGTCATCTCGTAAGTACTTGAGCAAGTTTAGCGAAGCAAGATTACATGCAGAGTTGTCGAGGTGCATGTACTCACTACAGGGGTTGGAGCCATTGATACGACCTGCATTTGGCGTAGTATGCCAGTTGTTAATAGTTGTATCGAACTGCATGCCTGGATCGGCACATTCCCAGGCGGCTTTTGCAAATTCTCGGAAAAGCTCCCGTGCTTTGACTGTTTTTACTACTTTACCGTCTGTTACAGCCTTTAAATCCCAGTCTGCATTATCTTCTACGGCTTGCATGAATTCATCTGTTACACGTACTGAGTTATTGGCATTCTGATATTGTACAGAGAAGTTGTCTTTTCCATCTAAGCTCATATCGAATCCAGCCTCTTGGAGTGCTCGAGCTTTCCGCTCCTCGACAGCTTTACACCAAATAAACTCTTCTACATCTGGGTGGTCAGCATTTAAGATTACCATCTTAGCTGCTCGTCGAGTCTTGCCACCACTTTTAATCGCACCAGCCGAAGCATCTGCTCCTCGCATAAAGCTCAATGGGCCAGAGGCTGTGCCGGCACTTTTACCAAGTCGTTCGGCAGAAGAACGAATAGCACTCAAGTTAATTCCAGATCCTGAACCACCCTTAAAGATCATTCCTTCTTCGGTGTACCAGTTTAGAATTGAAGGCATCGTGTCATCAACGCCAAGAATAAAACAAGCACTTGCCTGTTGTGCTCGATCAGGTGCACCAATGTTAAACCATACTGGAGAGTTAAAGGCTGCTCGCTGAGTTGCAAGAACATACTTTAGCTCTTCCTTGAAAGCCTCAGCCTCTGTTTCGCTCTCAAAGTAATCTTCTTGAATACCCTGACGAGTAATCGTATCAACCACTCGGTTGATGAGCTGTTTCATAGAACTTTCTCGCTCATCAGTACCTGGAGTACCGCTAAAATATTTTTGTGCCACAATGTTGATTGCGTTTTGCGACCAATCTTCTGGAAACTCAACACCTCTTTGTTCGAATACATTTTTGCCTGTCATCGGATTTGTAATGACAGAATCTGTTTTAACCCAGTCTAACTGGTCATATGCATGTGTTTTGGGGTCAGTAAACAGACGCCCTACTACTTTATTAGTTGTTTTCATAGCACCCTCACTTAGTTTGTTCCTTTTTTTAATTTTTATTTAGAGTTACGTTGCCCGTCTCTAAGAGGCAATTGTTAGCTCTCCTCGGCTTTCATTTAGCTATAGATAAAAGCCCAGGACAGCCCGCTAAGGACTAACTCATACCTTAACGGGGTCAGTCTTCCGCTTGCGAATATCAGACAGCTCTTGTTCGAAGCTAGCGATATCCTTAAATCGACGATACACACTAGCAAAACGCACATAAGCTACCTCATTCAGCTCGGCCAATTTCTGCATAACAAGCTGTCCTATCTTCGCAGTTGATACTTCACTATCACCACAATCTTGGAGATCTAGTTGATGGACCGCGAAGACGATGTGTAGTCTGCCAAAATATCAATACAAATCACAATCAATGCAGTAAATGCGAGAACTACTGCTGTGGTGGGCATGGCCTATATTGC
>CAZXTF010000001.1:44163-61966 GCA_964643605.1 uncultured Candidatus Saccharibacteria bacterium
GGAGATCTTGCTCTACTTCTGACACGAGCTTTTCAAGCTGAAGGCTTGTAACTGGTGTTTTCTCACACGCTCGATACAGCCCAGCTAATAGCTTATCTCGATTAAAGAGCTCCCTCACATCGTTATTCTTAATAACAATGAGTTGTGGCCTCTCAATGCGTTCATAAGTAGTAAATCTATACTCGCAGGCATTACATTCTCGCCTTCTGCGAATTGATTCTCCGTTTGAAACATCTCGTGATTCTATAACTTTTGTATCGGCGGCATGACAACGATTACAGTTCATTTTGCACACCTTCCTTGTTCAGTTTGAATGTTCTATTGCTATATTTTATATCCATATATAGCGTCTACATATGGAATGATACCCCCACTTCTAGCGCAATGCAAGTATTTTACGCTGTATTAATTACAAACTTGTGAAGTTTGTTAATTATCGTCTTCTTTGTCGTTTTTTTGACTACTTTTACGTGATTTTAGGCGTCTGAGAAACGATGGTTTTTCGAGTTCTTCGTCCTCAAAAGGCTGAGTAAAAATTGGGGAGTCATGGCTAGTCTCCTTACCCTTCTCAGAGTCATCATGCTCTTGTGCCCATATACTAGATACGTCATCCTCTGCATGGAAGTCCTCGGCAGCTTTACTGGATACTGAATCTTCAAGATCCATATTTATATCCTCCGGCACATCAGTGTTTGCCATAGCACGTGATGGTGACTCTACATCAGCCTCTACTGCATCAGTGTTTGTTGTTTTTTTTGCAAAATACGAGTCATCAAAACCTGTAGCTACCACAGTAACGATAATTTCGCCCTCAAGATCTGGGTTAATCGTAGCACCAAAGATAATATTTGCATCTTTGTCAGCAGAAGCCGTAATAGTCTCGGCTACTGTATTAATCTCATGCATGGACATATCATGCCCACCAATAACGTTAAACAGAATTCCCCTAGCACCATCGATCGAAACTTCAAGAAGCGGAGATTCGACTGCCTGCTGTGCTGCTTCAACTGCACGATCGTCGCCACTCGCTCGGCCAATACCCATAAGCGCCGAGCCAGCACTCGCCATTACTGCCTTTACATCAGCAAAGTCGAGGTTAATAAGCCCATGAACTGTTATAAGATCTGAGATACCTTGTACACCTTGGCGCAATACATCATCAGCTACTTTAAATGCCTGCAAAATCGGAGTAGATCGATCGATTGTCTGAAGTAAGCGGTCATTTGGAATAATAATTAGTGTGTCAACTGCCTCTCGAAGCCTACTAATAGCCGTGTCGGCATTACGTCGTCGCTTGTCGCCTTCAAAAGCAAATGGTTTTGTAGCAAATCCTACAACAAGTATTCCTGCGTCCTTGGCAATATTAGCAACTACGTGGCCTGCGCCACTCCCGGTACCACCTCCAGCACCAATGGTCACAAACACCATGTCAGCACCATTAATAGCTTCTTGTATCTCGGCTTTTGATTCTTCGGCAGCTTTTTCGCCTACTTTCGGATCAGCACCGGCACCAAGCCCTCGAGTAGTTTCATGACCGATATGAATCTTTGTCTGTGCCTTACTGTGATGAAGAGCCTGGGCATCAGTGTTAATGGCAATAAACTCAACTCCATCAACGCCAGCCTCAACCATACGATTAACGGCTGCGCCACCTGCGCCACCCACGCCAATTACTTTAATACGAGCAAACGTCTCTATTGCTGGTGAAACTTGCGGCATCTAAAACTATCTCCCTTCATCTACCTATGCGTACAAGGCAGTATACCTTACCTATAGTATACGTACAATTATAACAAACTAGCTCTTAACTTTTTGCCAAAAATTACCAAGAAGACCAATCCAGCTATCAGACCCTCCCGAAGAAGCATATCCACGATCCTCTTGTTCTTGGAATAGCATATCGAGCTCCATCAGGCCAATCGCAGTAATAAAAGATGAATCTTGTATGTCTTCGGCAATTCCTCCAAGAGGATGTATCTTGCCAACCCTTGAAGCTAACCCTAATTTTTCTTTCGCTAAATGGTCAATACCAGGGATTTTTGCAGTTCCACCAACGATCACCACCCCTCCAGGTAGCTTACGAGCTCTGTGTACCTTTTTGAGTTCTTTCTCAACATAATCAAAGATCTCGTCTACTCGAGCCTCGATAATCATACTAACGTCTTCAGCATCAAATACGTGGTTACGACTTTCATGTTGGACACTTACGTTACCTTTTTTGGCATGGCCGGCAAGTGCTGCGTGCTTGAGCTTTACCATCTCTGCAATCTCCAGATCTGTCTTTAGTCCAATTGCTAAATCATTGGTAATATTAATACCCCCCATAGGTATGACAGAGACATACTGAACCTCTCCATCCTCAATAACTGCCAGGTTAGTTGTACCTGCCCCGATATCTAATACTAAGGTCCCTGCTTCTCTCTGCTTACGGCTCAAGACCACCTCAGCTGCAGCCAACCCCGCCACTGTATGATGAGAGGGACGAATATTAACTCGCTCAAGAACTGCATCAAGGCCCCGCAAATTTGGAGTAGAAGCAGTTACAATATGCGTATCAACTTCTAAGCGCACTCCTCGCATACCTCTTGGATCTTTTATGCTCTCGTGGCCATCAACTCGATAATTTTTAGGAAAAACTTGAATAATCTCTCTGTTGGAAGGAATCTGGATAATTGTGGCAGCTTCTTCCGCACGCACTTTGTCTTCGTTGGTAATTTCTCGATTAGCAGCACTTATAGCAATTACTCCTGTAGAGTCAGCTCCGCTAACATGTACACCGTTTACATTGACTGTTGCACTCTCGATACGTACTCCAGCAATTCTCTCTGCCTCTGTAATGGCCTGATTAATAGCCGATGCTACTTCGTCTACATGAGCAACGAGGCCTTTTCGCATGCCTGTATTAACAGCACTTCCATGACCAATAACTGATAAGCTTGTTTCTTCGTTCGTAGCATCAAGCGTTCCGATTACGCAACGTACCGTGCTCGTGCCGACATCAAGCCCTACAAAAAAACTGGGCTGTGTTTCTCGCATAGGCCCAGTATACCGCTTATCTTAGCTACTCGGCAAGGGTCAGAATCTCGCAACCTTTATCTGTTATGAGTACTGTGTGCTCAAAATGAGCAGCTATTGAACTGTCTTTTGTTCGTACAGTCCACTGATCTTTATCAATATAAACTTCCTCACCTCCGAGGGTAGCCATTGGTTCTATCGCCACCGTCATACCCTTGCGTAGTGTCTGTCCTGTAGCCTCCCGACCATAATTGGGAATATTAGGGTCTTCATGTACATGATGACCTACTCCGTGGCCAACCAACTCTCGTACGATGCCGTAGCTACCTTGAGAAAGTACTGCTTCGATTGCTGCGCCAATATCACCTGTCAAGCAGCCATCTTTAACTTCCTTCAACCCGGCATTCAATGATTTTTTAGTTACAGTAAGTAATTTTTCTAGCTCAGGCTTTATTAAGCCCACTGCCACGGTGATTGCTCCATCAACAATCATCCCCTGATATGTTACGCCAACATCAAGCCCTACCACATCCCCTTCTTGCAAAGGCTCACCTGACGGGATACCGTGCACAACTGCATCATTTACTGAGGTACATAGAGCATCAGGGAAGCCATTATAGCCCTTAAACGAGGGTGTGCCACCCATTTCTTTAATTTTCTGTTCTGCAAAATCTGAAAGCTCCTTAGTACTAATACCCGGCATTACTTGGGTCTCAAGTTCCTGCAATACAGAGCCAAGGATTTTTCCAGCTCGTCTCATAGCAGAGATCTCTGCATCTGTTTTTACTTTTGTATACATACGCTTTAGAGCTCTTTTATACTTTTTAAAATCTTCCTGTGAGTTGTATCAATATCATCTTCGCCATCAATCTCTATAACCGATATATTCTTCTCTTTAAAAGAAGTAACGATTGGAAGCGTAGCCTGCTCATACTCAGCAAATCGTTTATCGATAGCTTGCTCGTTATCGTCTAAGCGACCCCTGCTGAGCAACCGCCGCTTAACAACTTCCCTAGAAGCCTGTAAGTGAATAACCGCATCAAGAGTCACCACACCCTTCTCGTGCTGCCCCAAAAGCCAGTCTGCTTGAGGTAAGGTCCGTGGAAAACCATCTAAAATACAAGCCTTGGTATCCTCTTGAGCTCCTAGGAAGCCTTCCATCATGGTGATAATCTCTTTATCATTTAAAAGTTTTCCTTCCAGCATTTCTTGTTTGCGCTTACTATCAACACTTTGGCGCAACAGCTCCCCCATAGACAGCCATGTATATCCCAAGTCTCGAGCGAGCAAATTCCCTTGCACACTCTTACCAGAACCAGCTACTCCCATAAAAATAATCATTTTGCTATCCTATAGTCTTTTTTGTACTAATTTAGCTACCGCACCACCGTCGACACTACCGCCAGCTTTAGATTTTACATATCCAATAACTTGGCCCATGGTCTGTCGAGAAAGTTCTCCTTGAACTGTAATAGCCTCATCTATAAGCTCATTAATCTCTTCCTCGCTCATTGGCTCTGGAAGATAGCTATCAATAGTATCTTTTTCATATTTTTCGGCAGCTGCCTTATCTGGGGCATTACCCTGAATATACATCTCCACAGAATCTTGCCGCTTTTTTGCTTCTTTTTGTAAAAGACTGATTACCTCCTCCTCTGGAAGCCCCTCTTCCTTCTTGCCAGCTGCAACTTCAGCATACAGAATAGCGCTCTTCAAGTTACGAAGCGCAGAAACAAGCTGTTTGTCCCCACCCAGCATTGCCTTTTTTAAATCTTCTTCGATCTGCTGTTTTATCATCTTTCTAGGATAACTTCAGCTTCTTGATCTTTTGATTCTTACGTTCTTTTCGAACGATTGCTTTACGACGACGGTCTCGCTTACTAACTGGTTTCTCAAAATACTGCACCTGTTTGGCAGTAGCAATAACGCCCGACTGCTGTACCTTTCGGGTAAAGCGTCGAAGCATGTTCTCTGTTGACTCTTTAGAGTCTTTTTTAGTCACCTGAATCATAATATTTAGTTAAATTCTACCTTATAGAGGGGTTATTTGCAATATCTTATTGTGTTATTGTTGCTTTTTTACAGCAGAACGTTGTGATTTTAATACAATACTTTGGAGTTCTTTAAAGATTGGAAAGCTTTTATTTGTAGAGTAGATCTTGGTGTTTGCTTGCTTTTCCGAGTGGAGAAAACCTACTTTTTCGAGACGCTTTAATTCTCTTTGGATATTACCTGCATCTTCTTTGATCAACTTGGCAAGACCCCGAACATGGGTCTTAAAATCGGGGTACTTTGCGTACACCACAATGATTTTTCTCCGAACTCGTGAAGTTATAAATACGTCCAACATAAGCTTTTCGATGTTACTCTAACAACGCTAGGACTTAAGTATAGCGAGTCTCCTTCCCCTTTTCAATAGCTTTCCAGGTATTTTTATTATTCCTAACGCTGATATACTGAAAACTACTTATGGAGAAGAGTTATTGGGAAATTGCCCCGGCAAATAAAGCCTATCATTCAGGTGAAAATTTAACCTATTCTTCCCTAGTTTCTCTTAAAACTGGCCAGCTTGTGGAGTTACCTTTGCGCAATAAGCCTATTCTCGGAGTAGTTCTGAAACAAGTAAAAAAGCCAGACTTTGCAACTAAAGATGTGGGGCCAACTGAGCTTTTTATCCCCAAAGAAAGCCTGGAGCTTCTAGACTGGATGCGAGATTATTATCCATCTTCGCTTGGCGTCAGCACAAATCTGTTTCTTCCTCCGTCTTTAAAATTGCAAGCTCCTGATATAAAAATCTCACGCCCCCTAAAAACCCGCTTCGGCGCTACCGTAGAGCAAACGGAGGTTATCAAAAAGATATCCCTTAATCAGGCGCAGACGTATGTATTACACGGAGAAACAGGGTCGGGTAAGACAAAAATTTATCTCGACCTTGCCCGCAAGGTGATAGGCACAAAATCGGTGTTAATTTTGGTACCAGAGATTGGCCTAAGTCCTCAGCTCTACAAAGAGTTCCAGGCAGAATTTGGCGAGCGAGTCATCATGAATCACTCTGGAATGACCCCCAAACAAAGACGAGAAACCTGGGCACGAGTTAATACAGAAGAACCTGTAATTGTTATTGGACCACGTTCAGCACTATTTTTACCTTTTCGTGAACTTGGGCTGGTCGTAGTAGACGAGTTCCATGAGGGTGCCTACAAACAAGAAAGTGCACCATACTATTCTGGCCTTCGTGTGGCTAGTAAACTTTCGCAGCTACACTCCTGCCCGCTTATTCTTGGCTCGGCAACACCTTCAGTCAATGAATACTTTTGGGCCGAACAAAAACAAATCCCTATCCTTACTCTCAAAAAAATATCTCGAGGAACAAACGAGAATTTTGAAACAAAGACTATTAGCGTAGATTTATCAGATAATAATGAACGCTCAAACCAACCCTTGCTAAGCAGGACCCTCCTTAAAGAGGTCAAAAAAACACTCGATAGCGGCGAGCAAATCCTGCTGTTCCTCAACAAGCGTGGCAGCGCCCGAGTGATTGTTTGCCAGAGCTGTGGCTGGAGGAGTAAGTGCAGCAGGTGCGATCTGCCAATGACCTATCACCAAGATGCTCATCAACTCGTCTGCCATACCTGTGGCAACAAGGCTAAGCCACCCATATCATGCCCAGATTGTAAATCTACAGAAGTTATGTTTAAAAGCCCAGGTACAAAATCAATCAGCGATCATATACAAAAACTCTTCCCTGCTGCTAAGGTTGCCCGTTTTGATAAAGACAATACCAAGGCAGAACGCCTCGATACCCTTCATTCAGAGGTAGTCAAAGGCGATATCGATATCCTCGTTGGCACCCAAGTTTTAGCCAAAGGACACGACCTACCAAAGCTCGGGCTCGTCGCCATATTGCAGGCAGAATCTGGCTTGCATTTTCCTGACTACACAGCAAATGAACGATCATACCAGCTTATACACCAACTTATGGGACGAGTTGGCCGTGGACACAGAAAAGGTACCGTAGTAATACAAACTTTCAATAAAGATGCCCTCCTGTTGCAGTCAGCGCTTAAAAACGACTGGCAAAACTTTTACACTCAAGAGCTTAAAGAACGGAAACAATACGGATTTCCGCCATTCTTCCACACCATAAAGATCACTGCCACCCGAAAGACTGCTATCTCGGCCAAAACCGCCCTAAACAAGATAGTGACAGAATTTGAACAGATACCGGGACTCACTATAGTAGGCCCTTCTCCCTGTTTTATCGAGAAAAAACTGGGGAAATATCACTGGCAAATCGTTATAAAATCAAAAAATCGAGCGCAACTTGTAAAGATAGCAAAGAAAAACCTCAACGGGTTTACCGTTGACCTTGACCCTGCACATCTTTTGTAAAGGTATGATGGAGCAGTTATAATCTATACCCAATATGACAGCAAAAGATATTATTTGCCTGCCCAATAAACACCTTCGACAGCACTCTCAGAGAGTAGGTCTTATTGACGAGTCCATTACTCAAATCATTGAGGATATGGAATCAGCTACTCTCGACTGGGAAGATGGACGTAAGCACGAACTAGGTGTTGCACTGGCAGCGGTCCAGATTGATAAGATGAAACGGATTGTAATCATTCGTAATGATTTCGAAGACAAAGAAGACCGTACATTCCAAGTGTTTATTAACCCAGAGATCACAAAGTATGAGGGCAAGTTGGAAGAAGATTTTGAAGGCTGTCTAAGTATTAAAGATATCTATGGTAGAGTACCAAGGCATAGCAAAGTGCGAATAAAAGCACTCAACAGAGAAGGTCAAGAAGTTCGACTCACCGCAGAAGGCTTTTTAGCTAGAGTTTTTCAGCACGAGATAGATCACACCAAAGGGAAAGTGTTTATCGACCACATAAAAGACCAAAATGATGCCTTCTTCACTCTAAAAGAAGATGGCAGTTTGGAACCACTCAATTATGAAAAAGATATCCGAGACAGTCGTATTCTTTGGTAGCGGTCCAGTTGCTGCCGCATCGCTGAAGCATATTAAAGATTTTATAAATATTGAGTTTGTGGTCACAAAATCAAGCACAGAGACAGAAATGTCTAGTATTGCTCCTGGCACTCCTGTTTTTACTGCAAATTCTAAAGCCGAGCTAGACAAACTACTACAAGAAGAAAAGCCGACTTCCAAACTGGGAATTTTGGTAGATTACGGAGTTATTGTCTCAAAAGAAGCTATTGAAGGCTTTCCTCTTGGTATTTTAAACTCTCATTTTTCACTTTTGCCTGAGCTTCGAGGAGCCGATCCTATCTCATTTGCCATCCTAACAGGCGCAAAGAGAACGGGCGTAAGTCTGATGCTGCTTGTTGAGGCAATGGACGAAGGACCTTTGCTAGCGCAAACCGAACTCGAGATTTCAGATACATACACTACTCCTCAACTTACAGATGAGCTAATCCAGTTGAGCAACCAAGTTCTTGAACAAATCGTACCCCTTTACCTCGAGGGGCAAGTATCACCACAACCTCAAGAAAATGTAACGATTGGTAATAAAACCCCTTCATATACTCGCAAACTTACGAAAGCTGATGGAATAATTGATTGGTCAAAGCCTGCCGATCAGATTGAACGAGAGATTCGAGCTTTCATAGATTGGCCTAAAAGTAGAACAACCATCGCTGGGAAAGATGTGATCATTACGAAAGCACATGTAACACCAAGCGCAGGAACTAACGATAAGCCTGGCGATATTATCGTCACCAAAGAAGCTAAAACACTAGGAATTGCGACTACAGACGGAACTCTACGGATTAAAAAACTCAAACCTGCTGGCAAAAAAGAAATGTCTGCAGAGGCATTCCTAGCAGGATATAAAATCTAGTTATTTGTTTCGGCTAGAATTTGTGGAGCTGCAGCTTTAATCTCGGCCTTTAGCTTATTTAGTTCTTCGGCAACAACGTCTTTATAGCTAGGAAAGTTTGCACCTAGCCACTGTAAGGCTGCAAATTCAGTAATAACTCCGTCTATATCTGACTGCTGAAGTTCCCGGCCTTGTTCGCTCGCTCGCTTTTTTGCATTCTCAATGCTTGCTAGATAGCCTGCATCCTGTTCCCAATCTACCTTCCAAGTGCCCAAAAACGTCCTAGCCCGTGCTACATCACCACTTACAAAACTTTCAAACTCATTGAGCTGCTGGCTCGTCATACCACTTGCAAGACGCATTCCGACTCGCATTTCAAGAGTTTCGTATATATGGGCTCTCATTTTTGGCTTTTCAGCCTCTGGTAATGCCCCTAGTCCAATCTCTTCTAAAAATTTGTCGTCTAAATTCACTCTTTTTTCTCCTTAAACCCTATTATACCAAGAAGCTACCTGGTTATTATGTAAATCGCTATAAACCCCACAATCACAAGACCTATCATAAACCCTGCCTCTACTGCCTCTCTGTACCCACCCTTTTTTGGTAAAATTTCTTGTTCAAAAGGAGTTTCTTGGTTTTTGTGGTTCGTTTTTTGCATAAGAATTGGTGCAGAAATGTATTCGATCTGATTAAGTTGCTTATCCGCTAGTACTGAAGCCACAGATACGGGAGCCTGCTGCTGTTTTTCTTTTAATAATTCCTTCGACTCCACAGTTTTTACCTTAGGTTTTTCTAGGCCCATGACTTCATGTCGTTTATCAAAATAAACTTCGGCTGGCGTCTCTTCTTTTTGTTCGAATTCTATTGTTGTTTTTTCTATAACTATTTCTTTTTCTTTTTCGGCTTTTTCTGACAACTTACTATTTGGCCTTTTCTCTGTAATCTTTACTGTTTTTTCCTTTTGGGCCTTTTCCTTTGTTGTTTTTTTATCATCTTTTATTAATTCCTGTTCCTGTATCTTAGGGGCTACTTCTGAAGAGCTTCTTGCTGCCTGCAGTGACTCTTTGATTGTATCAATATTTTTGTTTGTCTTCTTTACTTCTTTTTTGATTCTGCGTTCGCCTCGACGTCGACCCAAGAACTCAGTAGCCAACAAAGCAGCCAACACTCCTGAAGGACTCTTTTCTACTTTTGTATTTGGCTTTTTTGCTGCCTCGGGGACCTCTTGCGGCAAAGAAGTTGGTGCTGAGTCAAAATATTTTGTATATACTGATTCTTCTTGGCTGATATCCTCTAGTGGCTGCTCTATACTTGGATCCTCGTCAATCTGTACATTCTCTGTTGATACTTGAGGTATTTCCTCAGATATATGAGAAGAGTCTTCTACGGGTGTTTCTGGGGGGATATCTCTGTATTCTGAGGTATGGTCAATAGATATCTCCGCCCGAGAGTCTTCAGCCCCACCTAGCTGCTCACTCTCTGATGTCTCTACCCTAGACTCAGAAATAGAATCTTCCAGATCAAATGTTGCAGGTTCTTCTTTATCGCCTTCTGGCGTTTCCTCGAAAATTTTACTCAAGAAACCTCTAAATTTTTTGCCACTCCCGAAAAATGACTTTTCATCATCCTCATCATTTTCTTCGTCAGAGGTTTCCTTTGAAGAATTTTTCAGCCACTCCCGAAAAAAGCCATTCTGCAAGAAAAGCCTCCGGCGATTTAGTGAAAGTTCCCCATCCTCATTCTCTAGATCGTCACTGTCATCTTCATATATGTTTAGTGGTCGCTCTTCCATGGCAGCATACAGCTACAAAGTACGAGTAACTGTCTCCTCTTTATAAAATTCAAGCCTGTCACCTTCTTGTAGATCAAGCCGTGACTCTGTCGAAAAGCTTACTCCACACATTTCGCCTGTCTGAACTTCTTTAGTTTCTTGCGGACCTCGCTGCAACTTCGTGATTACTACATCTGCGAGCTGTTCATCATCTCGAAATACAATTGCCTTTGATGGAACGCTAAGCGTACCCTTCGTAACCTCGCCACCACAAATAACTTCGTCCTTAGAAATCTTAAATATTCCCTTTACAAGCAGCCTTCCCAGATCGGTATGAATAATCTCATCTTCTAGTCGTGCAGAAAGTTCTTGCTTGCAATCATTAATTAACTCATAAATGATATTAAATGACCTCATTGATACATTATCTCGTGTTGCTAAGCGTTTTATCGTGTCAGATGTACTACTGTTAAATCCATAAATAATGGCATTACTCGTAGCAGCTAAATGAACATCTGTTTCAGTAATATTACCAACCCCAGACCCCACGATTCGAACTGCTACTTCATCGGTATTCAGTGCTCGCAAACTATCAATAACTGACTTTAATGACCCTTGTACGTCTGCTTTTACTACGATATTAAGCTCAGTAACCTTATTCTTCTTGTCGATAATCCGAATCAAATCACCGCCCGTCATATCTTGCCTGCCTTCGGCCCTACCCTTCGCACTTGTGCTCTCAGCTTTGCTGCGGGCCTCTTTCTCGGTTGGCATAACAACAAACTCATCACCGAACCGAGGCAATGACTTGAAGCCAGTTAAAACTACCGGTGTTGATGGCTTGGCCTCATTCAGCGTCTTACCCCCGGTACTTTCTAGATTACGTATTTTTGCATATGTACTTCCAGCTACTATAAATGCGCTCTTCTTCAGTACTCCTGCTTCAACAAGAGCAACCGCAACAGGGCCTCTACCCTGCTCCATATGTGCTTCAATGATCAATCCTGTTGCAGGGGTAGTTACGTCAGCTCTGAGGTCTTCTACGTCTGCCACGAGAAGCACCATATCAAGCAACTGATCAATACCTTGTTTTGTCTTTGCTGAAACCTCCACAACCACCGTATCACCACCCCATTCCTCGGGCATAAGCTCGTTTTCGGCAAGCTCCTGCTTTACACGATTTGTATCTGCACCTTCTTTATCAATTTTATTGATAGCCACAATGCTTTTGACACCTGCTTTTTTTGCAAAACGAATAGCTTCAAGCGTTTGGGGTTTTATGCCATCATCAGCAGCCACTACTAGCACCACAAGGTCTGTTAAGTGCGCCCCATGCTCTCTAATAGCTGCAAAGGCTTCGTGACCCGGGGTGTCAAGGAATGTAATCAAACGTTTGTTGTGCTCGGTCTGGTACGCCGAAATATGCTGGGTAATACCACCAGCTTCGCCACTTGCAACTTTTGCGTCTGTAATTGCATCGAGTAGCGAAGTTTTGCCATGATCAACATGCCCCATAACAGCAACTACAGGGGGTCGTGATTCACCTTCACCCTCTTCAAGCTTTGGTTTACGTTTTGTTACCTCCTCTTGCTCCTCCTCAAGCTCAAGCTCTACATCGACATCAAGTTCCCCAACAATAATCGATGCGGTATCAAAATCAATTCTCTCATTAACGGTAGCCAGTACACCGTTCTTCATCAGCTCGGTGATGAGCTGACCCACAGGGATATCTAGCTTCTCTGCAAGTGCTCCTACCGTAATTGAGTTGTCGATTTTTACTGTTCGAGCCATATCTGGGGTATCCTCTGTGGGCCCCTATAGGCCTACTTTGCTTCCTTTAAGCTTAGTGCAATCTTTCGTGACTCGGTGTCGATATCAATGACCTTGAACTGTTTCTTCTCATTCAGCCTAAAGATTTTTTCTGGATCAGCAGAGTCATCGCTGCTCATTTCGGATACATGGACCAGTGCCTCTACCGCCGGAGAAAGCTGTACAAATGCACCAAATGGAGTGATTCGAGTTACTTTACCTTCGGCCAAAGAACCAACTTTAAACGCTTTTACTTCGTGAAGCCAAGGATCTTCCTTAGTCTGTTTAATACTAAGTGAGAGACGATCTTTGTCGATACCAATAATTTTGGCTTTTACAGTTTCGCCTGTCTTGATGTAGTCTCGAGGATTTTCAACTCGCTCCCATGAGATCTCAGAAATGTGAATTAAACCTTCAATACCATCAATATTCACAAATGCACCAAAGTCAATTACGCCTGTTACTACACCTTCAACAGTATCGCCAACTGTAAGTTTTGCAAATGTCTCTTGCATGTCGTCCTTGATAGCTTCCTTTTCAGAAAAGATTAGTTTGTTATCTTTTCGGCTGACATCAAGTATTTTCACCTTGATTGCTTTATTTACAAGAGCGTTTAGCTTTTGCAAAATCTCGTCTTTATCAGCCCCAGAAACTCGTGGATAGTGTCCTGCTGCAAGCTGTGATACTGGCAAGAACCCTCGAATGCCTTCGAGCTCTACCAACAAACCACCTCTGTTTGCATCGTAAGGAACAATATCAATTATTTCTTGATCATCACGAACTCTCTGGAGTTCATCCCAACCTCGGTCTTTTGCAGCCCGACGAACACTCAAAAGAGCGTATCCTTCGTCCAGCTCTGGGTCTACAACACTTGTAGTGACCGTTTCACCTACTCCTAGTTTTTGGCCGTGGCCAATCTCACGACGCATAACAACCCCAACGCCCTGAGCGCCAAGATCGACCCATACTTCGTGCTTTTTAACAGAAGTAATCGTACCATCGACAACGTCTCCAGTTTTGATTCTTTCTGCTTTGGATGAAGCTAATAGATCATCCATTGTTATTGTGCTTGCTTTTGACATGTGCTTACATGCCTCCTTTGTAATGTATTTCCCTGTGAGTCTACTTCAGAAACAGACCACGTGGCCTGAGCACTTTCCAAAGTGACCCTCAAAGTTAGTTTCATTATATCTGTTAGAAAGCAATAAGTAAAGTGTTAGAGCTAGTGGAATTATGCTACACTACTAATCATTATGTATCTAGCAATTGATGTTGGAGGGACAAAGACATTAACAGGGGTATTCTCGTCTTCTGGAGATCTTGTTGAGTCCATCCGATTCGAGACTCCGAAAGCGTACGAAGATTTTATCAAAGAGCTTCAAAAGAGCGTTGATGAACTTACAACAGATATTGCCAAAATAAAGAGTTGTTGCATTGCCCTACCAGGGCTTGTAGATAGAAAAACGGGTGTTGTTCATGCCTTTGGGAATTTACCCTGGAAAGATAAGCCGCTCAGAAAAGATGTGAGTAAAATTCTTGATATCAACTCCGTAATTCTAGAAAATGACGCTCGATTAGCTGGCCTTGCCGAAGCAAATGTTGTGCGTTATTCGCACAAAAACATCCTATACCTCACTGTCAGTACTGGTATCGGGGGTGCTCTGATCCGGGACAATTACATTGTTGAGGAGCTTCAAGATACTGAGATGGGCAAAATGCCTCTGTTTTTTGATGATAAAATTCAACCCTGGGAAGAGTTTGCTAGTGGCCGGTGGCTAACCAAGCACTTCGGTAAGCGAGCCAGTGAGCTTACAGATGAGAAAGATTGGCAAGAAGTTGGCGAGCGTATCGCCTTGGGCGTGGGGGCTCTTTGTACTGTCCTCCAGCCTGAAGCTATCATCTTTGGAGGCGGTGTTGGCCAGTATGCCGACAAATTCAGCGATATTGTCTCAGAATATCTACTCGAGAATCTACACCCCGTAATTAGGCAGCCGCATGCTCTACGAGGACCACATTACCCTGATGATGCTGTTCTGCACGGTTGCTACGTGCTTATCAAGCAGAAAGAAACTTAGATGACTCTAGCGCAGAAGCTACGAAAAGACTTCCCTTCAATACACTTCGAGGAATCTGATGAATCAAAATGGGCCCCCGAAACTAAAACGGTCTATTTTGATACTAAGCGACCGCATGCCGACTGGTCGCTACTACACGAGACTGGCCATATGTTAGCAGAGCATACGAACTATTCAACAGATATAGAACTCTTACAGATGGAGCTAGAAGCCTGGCAGAAAGCCCAAGAGATATCGGCTAAATATGATATTAAAATCAGCAAAGATCACATCGAAGACTGCTTAGACAGTTACCGAGACTGGCTATATAAACGAAGTCTGTGCCCAACCTGCTCGCAAACAGGCATAGAAAAGACCTCTGGGACCTATAGCTGTATAAACTGCGCCGCAACCTGGCAAGTCACTCGAGAACGCTTCTGCCGAGTTTATAGAAAAACAAAAACCCCTGCTTGAGAACAGGGGTCCTTGCGAGATTGTTTAGGTTAAATTAAACAGTCTTCTTGGTACGTCGGCTAATACGGCCACCTTTTGCACCTGCTGCTCGAGCAAGTTCACGGTTTGCGTAAAAACCACCAGTTCGGCCTTTTTTGCCGCCCATAGCACCGATTTTTGCATAAAAATCGCCACCGTACTTAGTTTTGTTAGTTGATGCAGCAGCTTTGCCGCCAGCTTTAGTTCCAGCCATGTGTATGACCTCCCTTAAATTGATGAGTCCCACCTCATTTTCAGAGGAACAAAAAAGGCCCAAGATTGGACCCTCCAAAATTCTCCCGAATTACGCTTATGATAGCATTTTATCATGCTCATGTCAATACAGCTTTATCGTGGTATAGTATTGTTTATATAAATGGAGCTTTTCATCTATGGCATACGTAGACCAATCAGTTAGTTTTGAAACTCTGCCTGAGTTCAAAGAGTACGAACTACCCCTGCAAACGGAGTTAGCAGAAACAGCAATATCACTAATCGGCAGTGACGCTACCGAGATTACCGTTAGAGCTAAAGCAGACGGCCCTTTTCCTGCTGCAGAAATACGCATCCAGCAAGGAGAACTCCAAGAGCACACAAAGCCTTTTGCGCTCTTTTCTTTTTCTTCTCGCTATTCCTGGGATAGCATTCTACAGGCCAGAAAAGATATCTCTTTAATCCAAGAAGGTCAAATTGATCAAGGACGTATTAAAACAGAAGACTACATCTACAAAGACTATGCTGGAGACCTCGTTAGAACTCGGAAAACTTTTGATACAAGTAACCGACAACTCCTTAGCGAGAAGACCAAGCCTGCTCGACCAGAAACAATACTAGCGATGGCTCGCTTAGCAGCTATTCGCATCAACACCGCTAGCAAAGCAAAACAACCTGCTCCAGTAGCGTAATAGCGCCTGGAAAGCGTATAATTCTAAGTATGCAAGAATACAAAGACATCGACGAATATTTGACTAACTTTTCTGGTGATACCAGACAAAAACTAGATACTGTGCGACGAATCGTAAAAGAATTGGCCCCGGAAGCTACAGAAAAAATTAGCTATGGCATCCCTACATTCTCGCTCAACGGCAAAAATCTAGTCCACTTTGCAGGATACGACAGCCACATTGGCTTCTACCCTGGGTCTGTACCTATCAAAGAATTTGAAAAGGAGCTAACAGGCTACAAAACCTCAAAAGGCACCGTCCAATTCCCCCTCGATAATCCCCTACCAGAGGAGTTAATCACAAAAATCACGAAATCCTGCGTAGAACGCAACCTCTCCAAGAAAAAATGAATAAACTTCAAAAAAATGGTACTCGTAACCTAAAGGAAGATCTGAGGTCTCAGTCTCTAGGATTATTTATGGGGATAGCCTTTACATGCTGTGTTTCGTTTATTGTCTGGCTTTTTGCATATTTTGGCTATATCAATCTTGGGCTCCCGCAAAGATATGATTACGAAAAAACTGACCATATCATTAAACAAAATATTCCAACGGGTTATGAGTACCGATCTGTCCCTATCGATAACTTTAGGCAATCAGATACTAAGAGTATCCTGGTAATTGCTTCGGATAAAGATACATGGGGACCAGATTATAGTAAACATATCAACTCAGACATCTTAATGGTTCTGGATAAATCAGATAAGACCTATAAAGTTACTTATAAATTCCAACCCGATAGAGATATTGCTATGCATGTTAGAATTATGCAATTTAACGATATAAACGAGGATAAAAGGCCAGAGCTATTAATTGGATGGGCAGAGATTGGAGCACACTGGTCAGATACTTATTTGACTATTATTAAGTCCAAAGAAACAGGGGTAAAGATTATCGGTGCTCCAAAATTACTTAATATAAAGTATCTTGACTCAAAAATAGACGAAAAAGTAGTAAATAAATTTAACAGACAAGAAGAAGTCACCTCATACAGAAGCGAGTACTTTACCTCCAAGAGTGGCTCCGTAGCCTTAATCAATCGAGCTTACGATAGCTGCTATGCATGCGGGGAAGAAGATAAGTGGACAATTGATTACTTATCTCTGTGGGGAGACGAACTAAACCAACATTCTACTCAAGAGCGAGATATTAAAGGATATACAAAGATGAGCGAGATATTAAAGAATAGTGGTTACGAGTGGAAGTAATTACTAATTCGGGAGGTGAGCAGACCGAGAATGCGAATTTATTTCGCTTCACGGCTCGTTGAGAGGAGGAGTCACCTCCTCTCAAAAGCAAAAGACCAGCGGTAAAGCTGGTCTTTGTGCAAAAATTGGCAGCGTGCTATCTTCCCAGGGTTAAAACCCAAGTATTGTAACCGCTATGAGGCTTAGCTTCTGTGTTCGGTATGGGAACAGGCGTTTCCCTCATGCCATGGCCACCAACCTGATACTTTTGCCGCCTTTACCTGCTTCCGACAAAGTCGAAACTCTGTAAAGGCTCTTGGCAAATTGCGGTGTCGATTACGCTCGTTCTCTCACTCGTTGTATATCTGATACATCTCGATCGATAACTCGCTATCTCCTAGCACTTTACTCAAGCAAAAACTTCAGGATGATGTCCATTTGTTGTTAATTTGCTGACATCTGTTAGTGATTAACACCAATAACTAGTAAATTGCACTCCCAGGAACTAAGCAACTAAATGCACAGTTCCTGGATCGTAAAAAGTCAATGGGGCTATTAGTACCTCTCGGCTGAACACATTACTGTGCGTACACCTAAGGCCTATCAACCAGATAGTCTTTCTGGGCCCTCATAGGGAAATCTAATTTTGAGGTCGGCTTCGCACTTAATATGTTTTCAGCGCT
>CAZXTF010000002.1:0-11271 GCA_964643605.1 uncultured Candidatus Saccharibacteria bacterium
TAGCTGGATAGGCCATAGCACCACGTACTTTGCTGATAATCTCGGCATCTTTTTCTTGCTGGTAGGCAATGCGGTCAAGCGCTTTGTCGAGCGTTCCCGAAGCCTCACCCGCAGCAATTAGATTTACATAAATGTTATTGAACACATTTGGATGTTTCTCGAGAGAAGCCGAGAAAGTTGCGCCACCTTCGACATCGCTAATAATCTCGTTAATAACAACTTTTAGAGATTTGTTTTCTGTCTGGCCTGCAACCTGCCGAAGACTCTGCAAAAGCGGCAAGCCAGCGTTGATAAGCGTTGCCATCTGTCGAGAAAAGATAATCTTGTCTTTGGTTCTGATCCTGCCAGTAAACTTTGTAATAAAGTTAGACGATGCTCCACCGTCCCCTACCTCGATACTGATCGGCGCTAAACCTTCAGCCTTAATAAGCTTGGCAGCAGCACCCTCGTTGTCAGCCTGGACTTGTGCTTTAACTTTATTGCCAGTAGCTGGATCTCGAGCTGTATACGTAAACGTTAGCATGAGGCATTACCCCCAATATAATCTTGGGCTACAAAATGCCCTCTACGGCTGCACTCAAAAAAACCTCTTTCATCGTAGCTCTTGCTATGATTCACTCTGGTATTTTGATTTCGCTCGTAGATTTTCATTTTTTATCTCCAATAAACATTGAGTGTAACGCCTTAGCCTCGCATTAATCTATCTAGCTCGTCCAGGTCTACCGCATAATTTCGAGCTTCATCATACGTAATCGTACCAGCATGGATAAGACTAACGAGTGTCTTGTCCATTGACTGCATGCCAAACTCGGCGCCTGTTTGTATCACCGCATCAAGCTGATGACTCTTGCCCTCTCGGATAATATTACGAACTGCAGGAGTAGCCACCAGGACTTCAGCAGCAGCAATTCGCCCCCCACCAATAGTTGGTATAAGCCGCTGAGAACAAATAGCCATCAAGATGTTACTCAATTGTGCTCGAATTTGTGGCTGTTGGTGTGGCGGGAAAACATCGATCATACGGTCGATACTCTGTGCGGCAGAGTTGGTGTGTAATGTTGCAAACACCAAGTGCCCAGTCTCGGCAATAGTAATCGCCGCAGCAATTGTCTCGAGGTCACGCATCTCACCAAGCAATACTACATCCGGGTCCTGACGTAAGCTACTTCGGAGCGCTGCCGAGAAAGAGTACGTGTCGTAGTGCACTTCACGCTGCACAATAACCGACTTTCGACTTTTGTGAGTATACTCAATCGGATCTTCAATAGTTATGATATGCACTGCTCTGTCAGTGTTGATTTTGTGAATAAGCGAAGCCAGCGTGGTTGATTTACCAGAGCCTGTCGGGCCAGTTACTAGCACGAGTCCTCTGGGGTAATCGGCAAATTTTTCGATAACTTTTGGCAAGCCAAGCTGCTCTGTCGTCAAGATCTCGTTTGGAATAAGCCGAAGAGCTGCCGCCAAATTACCTCGCTCATGAAATGCATTTACACGAAACCGTCCGAGGTCACCAAACGCAAAAGAAAAGTCAAACTCTTTGTCCTTGAGCAATATCTGTTTTTGCTCGTCGTCCAAGATGGCAAAGACTAAGCTTTCAACGCCCTCTTCGTTGAGCGGCTGCCCACCAGCCACTGGCACAAGCGCCCCATCTACTCGAAGCATCGGTGGCAAGCCTACCTGCAAGTGAAGGTCGGATGCCTTCTTTTTGATAACTTCTTCGAGTAATAGCTCTATCTTTAGATCTGTCATATTTCCACCCTTATTGTTATGCACTTCCCTCTGCGGCAACACGATTTACCTCTTCGACACTTGTAAGTCCTTCAAGTGCTTTTAAGTATCCGTCCTCTCGCATGGTAACCATACCTTCAGCCTGTGCGGCTTTTTGTATTTCACTACTTGTAGACTCTTTCAAAATAAGCTGCTGGATTGCTTCGCTTACTTCAAAGACTTCATACAAGCCCATTCGCCCTTTATACCCACCAGGAGTTTCAAGACCATCCTGAGCCTTGTACAAAGTATAAGCGTTATCGGTGGCAAGAGGCAAGGTTTTGTAGCCTAAATCTTCTGCTCTCGCTGCTCGCTCGGCTTCGGTCTTTGGCAATAAATGCCCAATACTGCTTACAATTGCGGCTTTTTCGGCAGCACTCGACTGATAACTTGCCTTGCCATCCTCGGCAATTCTTCGCACCAAGCGCTGACCAATCACCGTATGCACCGTCGAGGCAATCAAGAACGGCTCAATCCCCATATCCAGCAACCGAGGCAAAATACCAGCTGCCGAGTTGGTGTGCAGCGTACTGAACACCAAGTGTCCAGTAAGTGCTGCCTGTATCGCCAGTGTCGCCGTCTCTCTATCTCGGATCTCACCAACCATCACTACGTCTGGGTCCTGACGCAAGATAGAACGCAGCCCCGAAGCAAAAGTTAATCCAACCTCAGCATTTACCTGAATCTGGTTGATGCCGTCCATTTTATATTCCACGGGGTCTTCCAGCGTCACAATATTAATACTGTCGTTTTTGATTTCCTGAATTAGCGCATAGAGCGAAGTCGACTTACCAGAGCCTGTCGGGCCAGACGTAAGGATCATACCATTTGGCTGTTCCAGGCCTTTTCGGATAGTCCGTAGTGCTCGGCCTCTGTAGCCCATGTCTTCGAGTTTTAGGCTAGTACCACTTTTATCCAGCAGACGAATTACTACTTGTTCGCCCCAAACAACTGGCGAAATTGCGATACGCAGATCAATTGCACTACCGGCTACGACCACTGTAAATTGGCCATCTTGTGGCGTGCGGTGTTCATCAATTTTTAGGTTGCTCAAAATTTTTATTCGAGAAATCAGTGCTGGCTCAATGCTTTTTGGCAGCTTCATTATTTCTCGCAGCACGCCGTCAATACGACAGCGGATTTTTAGCTCTTTTTCGAGTGGCTCGACATGGATATCGCTCGCCCGGTTCTTGGCAGCGTACTCCAAAATAGTAGAAAGCGCCTTACTAATCGGCGAGTCTTGCACGATTGTCTTAATATTTTGGTGGTCTGGATTGTTCTGGCGCTGAATCTGCTCAGCCGTCTGTATAATTTCCATATTCCCACCAGCCAAATCCGAGCCAATTGTCTTAGCAACGTCTGCTTCTACGTCTTCATCGTATTGCTTGAGGATCCGACGAATACCCTCTTCACTGGCTGTATATACTTTTAGCGGCCTGCCTATCCGGTTAGACAAAAAGTCTACTGCCTGCACATTATCGGCATCGAGCATTGCCACTACCAAGCGCTGCTGAATCTGCCCCAGCGGCACCGCCATATAGCGTTCTGCAATATCTTTAGGGAGCAAGCGCAATACTTGGCGCTCTATCCGGGCATCAGAGAGATTTACGTATGGAACCTTATTTATCTTTGCAATTAGCTTGGTGAGCACCTCATTCGCAACATGCCCCTCGCTTACCAACAAACCAAAGAAAGGCTCGCTCTCTTTCTCGGCCTTTACTTTTATTTTGTCTAGCAAGGCTTGCTCTATAAAGCCCTCGTCAACTAAGGATTTTTCTACCAGTTTTTGGTTGGCAGCCGAAAGTACACCCATCGCCTATGCCCGCCTAAAATGGATTTTCGTTAGAACCATCACCAATCTGGATAAGCTTGGTCGGGTTGATTGCATTTTCGTTAAATACATTTGAATCAGGCTTCTGAAAATCTGCCGTAACAGGGTCCACAACTTCTGCCGACAACTTCTTTTTGGGAGTACTAAAAACATATTGAGAGATAGTAAAGGAGAAGATACCGGCAATAAACGCAACGATCAGCAAAATTGCTATGTCATTCTTTTTCATTTAACTAGCTCCTTTCGCACGTCGAGGTTTCTCTCTGGCTGGAAGTATGTCTTTACCGTCAAAGTTGTCTTAAGCTGATTGTTTGTGCCGTTAATTGTCACCTTCGTGATCTGCATTGGGCGAATAGATCGCTCAAACAAACTCACAAAATTCTTACCATTCTGCGAAGACACTGTTGCTTCAGCAGTAAATGGTATCTCTATTGGCTTCGGGGTGCTCGAGGAATCATTAGCAGCCTGAGCTACTTCGTCATCCGTTCCCGTGAGGGCTACAAGAGCAATATTATTATCTTTGAGCATTTTTTCGATACTAGTAGCCAGCGCCGGGAAGTCATACTTGCTTGGGAGCGCATCCAGAACTATTCGGGCGTTCTCGCCATCTCTGTCACCGGTGCCCTGCGGATTACCTCCCAAGATATTCTCTGGTGAATTTTCAAATTCTCGGTACGTCGTGTCTAGTTTTTTAGCAGCTTCTATGTTCTTTTTCATCTGGTCTCGAGCTTTTTCTTGCTTGCTAATAACCTTGGACTGGTACCTTGCCTGGCTAAACAGCGAATTGATACCCACCATCGAGAAAAACGCAATAAATGTCGCCACTGCGACAGAAATAAGCAGCGTACTATGAGCCTTGTCTATCGCAATTCGCTTAAGAGATAAGTTTGGTCGGGCCATTAGTTTTCCCCTCCTGCCGGAACTGGCTGCGGCTGCGCATCGAACAATGCCCCTGGCTTTTCAACAGCAGAACGAGTCGTAATAATACTTGGAACAGTCAGTTTTACATCTGTTGTCTTACCGTCAGCATCCTTTACATTCTCAAAGATAACTGGGTCAAAAGCAAAGTCCAAGGTATAGCTCACTTGCTTATTGGCTCCTCCCGAACTACTCTGTGCAGTCAATGCAAAACTACTAAGAACTACGTTCGAAAATGCCTTGCCATCTTTGCCATCGGCCCCATTGGACTTAAAGTTAGTAAACTTTAACGTATCTGCAAATTTATTCACGGTACTTAGCGCATCAGCATTACCCTGTATGCTTAGCGTATTTGCCTCTAGATCAAGCGTTACGTCAGAGATAGTAGCTTGTGCTGGCGTAAGTTGCACCAAATAATCAAACAGTCTCGAGCTAATAGCCTTGTTATCGTGTAGTGCTGGCAGGCTCTTTAGCTGGTTTTGCACTGTCAAAATTCTGTTTAGATCTTCTACCTTATTAATCTCAGCAGTCTGTTTCTTGATGTCGCTGCTTACCGCATTCATTTGGTGCGGCTGAGCTATTCGTACAAAGATGAACAGCCCTATCAACACGACCAAAAAGAATACCGAGACTACAATCGACGTAGTCACAGCCACTCGCTGGCGATATTGAGCCTTCAGGTACTCGAGTTTTACATCTGGTAATAAGTTAAACTGAATCATGCGTTTCGCTCCGCTAAACCTACTGCCACGCCAAAGTGGTTACTCACCGCCATCAGTTCATTCTGTCGCTCCATACCATACTGTACGTTCTGCCAGGCATTACCGATCTCTACACTAATACCAAACTTGTTTGCAATATGCAGCGGGAACTCTGGCAACGACGAAGCACCGCCCGTCATCACAATCTTTTCGATTTTCTTGCCGTTATATCGTGTCTCAAAGAACTTGATCGACTTGTCGATATCCGACATCAACAGATCAACCACACCAATAATTGCATGATACACCTGCCCTTCAAGCTTTTGCTCGCTCAGACCAAACTTAAAGACAAACTCTTGCGCCTGCTTTTCCTCTATGTTCAAATTCTGCACCGCAGAACGCACAATTGCCTCGGTACCAGTCGGGATAGACCGAGTCAAACGAGGCGCCCCATTCATGGTAATCACTAGATCCGTGCTTTTGCTGCCAATATCTAGCACCATACATGGGTTTACCGAATTTACTGGCAAAATAGCCCGGGTTAGCGCCAAATTATCTGGCTCAAAGGCAATCACATTAAGCCCAATCGACTCCAGCAGATCAAGCCGTGCCTCGACAAAATCATTCGGCACACTCGAAAGCAATACCTCAACTTTATTCGGCTCTTTTGGCGAATCACCAATTGGAGCAAAATCAATCTTCGACTCAGCTATCGGCGTTGGTATCAACGCATCTGCCTGGAATTTAATAGTTTTAGCCAGCTCATCTGGGCTCAGTCGCTCGATATCCACTACGGTGGTAAATACTTTGCTCGAGGGCAGCCCAACAGCTACATTTTTGGTAGTAATACCTGCTGCAGCCAGCACTTCTTGCAAGCGCTGCGCCAGCTTTTGCTGGTCTGCCTTAGAGTCGCTTTGGCTAATCTTTGGGTCAATCGGCGCAATAGAATACCGCAGTAGCTGCTTTACCTTGGCATCACCACTTAGCTGCACCGCACGCACTGCAGTAGTGCCAATATCTAGCCCGAAGAATTCAGATACCCCACTCAGTAAACTCATTTGATACGTTTCTTTTTAGAATCCTTTTTACTATGGTAACAGTATACCATAAGCATTTATATGTGAAGGGTAATTATGAAGTTTGCTAACCATATAATTGGCTGTGGGTTCCGATTAGGGCAAACAGAACAATACTGTCCCCTTTTTTTAAGAAAAGAGCTCTAAAATCTGCATTAACATTTATACTCCAATAGCCGGCATAATTACCTTTTAAGGGATGTAAGTGTAGTAATTGATTTGTGGGATCTTCAATAAAAAGTATCAGTCGGCTGTCAAACTGTAGCTGGATCTTGCTCGGTAATTTAGTGTACTGCTTCTTAAATTTACTCGTTCTTTGGATCAGCATTTTTCAAATCCGCTAAAAATTCATTGATATCTGTAAATGGTTTGCTCACCTGCCCTGTTGCAATTTCTGATTCTACTTCCTCGATTAACTTTTCAAGATGTGGTGTCACTTGTTCTGGGGCATATAATTCAATGCGTCGAGTAGCTGCAACTTGCCGTAAATAGGTATTTACAAGTGCGCTCAAGGTCAAGCCT
This sequence comes from uncultured Candidatus Saccharibacteria bacterium, assembly GCA_964643605.1. Lineage (GTDB taxonomy): Bacteria > Patescibacteriota > Saccharimonadia > Saccharimonadales > 2-12-FULL-41-12 > CAMTWJ01. The sequence continues at coordinate 6,816 of CAZXTF010000002.1, forward strand.
GTACTCTTGGCGATTGCTTGAGCAGCCAGCTTAGTATCTTCATCAACTTTTACACTTATTGTGGTTTTCATCGTATTACAAAGTATATACAAAGTAATATTAGGTGTCAACTACAGAATCGGTGGCAAGTTAGTAATAGACTCATACTCACCACTGGTGCTGGTAGCTTTCGGGCGGGTTGCCGGCAAGCCCAGGTACATCTCTGGGCTAAAGCGGAAGAGTTCAGCTGCTTTATTATCACCTACAGCTTGCTCATATGGAGCCCCTTCGCTAATCGTGTTTTTACTTCGGAGGAAGTGGATGTGGCTGGCAATGAATTGACCGTAGATGGTTAGCTTGGTCTGACAACTATTCCATATGGCTGAGCCACTGGTACTGTAGAGTGTTGTTATAGACGGAGTACCCGGGGCACAGGTATAGATATGGCCACCTTCTGTTGCTGAGCGAGGTTGAGCGATGTATTTACCAGAAAGCTCTGTTACACCCGGGGCAATATAGATATTGCCTTTCACAATGAGCGTAAAGTACGGGATATCAGAGATCGTGTTCCAGCCACCACCTGTATTAGCGTACGTTATATTGCCGCTAATAAACACATTGCCATTTACAAACACGGTGTGGCTATTGCCTGTGATGCCACCATTTATGGTAATGTTTGAGCCTGCACCATCGTAGACTGTTTGTTTATTGTCAGCCAATGTATTTACGTTTATCGCAGTTGTCCGGGAAATATTATCAACTGTTTTATTAGCAGCACCCTCAAACTGCTCATCATCATAATAATTTGGAGAGCATACGTTGGCTGGCTGATAACTTCCTAAGCCAGGAGTATTCCCAAAGGAGAGGCCATTAGGGGCTTGTGCCGCTGGGTTTGTTGGACCACGGAGCATGGCCGACTTAAAGCCACTGATACCGCCGCCGGCATAGGCAGCTAATTGGGTGCCAGAGCCAGCTGCTTTGTAGTAGGCATCGATATTTGCGCCGCTAGAACTACAAGCATCGCCAAATCCACCACCGGCCGAGACATCTCCGCCGTATACGCTAACGTACGGACGGTTAGCAATAATATTACAATCTTCCAGAGGCCCCGAACCAACACCTGCAGCAACGTTATTACCCGGGCCAAGCCACCCACTCTTAAAGGCATATTCTAAGCGAGCACAGATACGATCTCCGACATTCCATCCTAAGGAACGCACACCACCAGGAACATCATGTTGCGACTGAGGCACCGTAACATTGCCTGCCCATTGCCACGGACTACCTGTCTGATTTGTTGGGGTGCCCACAGTTGTGCCATTTCGAGTAATTCTTAGGTCTGCATTTACAATTGGTGCATTTGTTTGCCCACCCCTTCTGTCAATCTTGGCAGTAGCAGTTACCCGAGTAGGGTCTTCTGGATCAGGTAAGCCATCAATAGTAGAAAGGCTTATTGTCGGTTTACCTTCGGTATCAAATGGCTGGAATGTCTGATATGTTGTTGGGCAGGCAGGCCCCAAGCCAAACTTATAGTGCATATCTGGGTATGCATTAAGGCCGTGCGAACCTATACCCCCGGGTGCAGTAAAATCTAATTCTGTATATTCTGTTGCTCCTGGCTCCAAAGCGCCCATGGCTCCAAAGCCTATATCCGAATTCACACCAAGTTGGCTACTACCACCAAGAGAAGAAGGCACAGTATTACTTCCATTATTTTTTAAATGCATACGGGCAGTTGCGCTAGATCCTGCCATTACTCTGCCCAGCGCTCCATCCCCTGGGATATTACCAAGAATCTCTACAGAGCAACTCACATTAAAGCAAGGGCCACTCTTCCAGTCTCTCTGTCCATTACTTGGATTTTCTGCATTCGGGCCAGTCGGGTCTCCGCTAGAATTCGCAGGCTTGACCAATACCCACCAACCCTGATTACTATTGAGCTTATCTAGCCCAACATCTTTATCTATATCTATTTGTTTAGTCTCTTTATGAATCTTGTTATACACAGGAGTGGATGGTGCGCTACCATCAGAGTTTAATGCGTACACCCTTACTCTTACACCGTTACTAGGGTTAGGTATACTAAAGTGAACGGTAGCCCCACAGACCCCAATATCACCTTCTGGAGGCGGGCAATCTACATAAGATGCTGCCGAATCATAAGGAGACCATATCTTAATAGTGTTTGCGGAAACGCTACTAGACCTACTCCTTACACCATCAAATATAATCTCATATTTTGCGCCTTTTTTAGGCTTAAATGCTCTATGCTGGAAAGCACCCCCACTACCCGCATCTCCCGTATAAGAGCCTACTGTCATATTAGGGCTTCTAGGAGTATCACTATACTTGCCATTCCTATACTCCAAAATCTTATATGTAACCTGACGGCCCCCATTAGCCTCCGCCCTAGAGTCAGCATCCTTCCACCAAACATGAGCCACCTCACTACTACCCACGCCACACGGCGGAGCAAATCTCTGTTTGATGGTACTAAAGCCTCCGCTAGGCCTACTCAGGCTCACTCCATTTGCCTCTTTCACATTGCCCTGGGTTGATGAGTTATCTCCTATATAGCTCAATCTGTCATTAGAAGCTCTAACAACAGCATCAAGAAATACCGACGGCTTATTTTTATCAAGGTGTAGTCTTATCACTACGCCTTGATAACCAGGAAACCTGGTCGATTTGCCATACTGGGTTAGTCCACTCAAAATAAATCCTGTACCCCCAGGTGTTGGTTTGCATGTTGGCACATTAAGCTTGTCAGTTGCCTTAGACTGACCTCCAGAAGCATCTTCTTTTAGTATCCATTGTTCTATTTCATCAAAATCGCTACATTGAGGTTTATTGCTGGTGGTAGTATTCGTGATTCTTACAGAATCGCTTGGGTCGTTCTCGGGAGTATAAAGAATAAACCGAAAGCTTGGGGTATAGTTTCCTTTGCCTGTTTCTGGATCGTTTCGATGTTGGCTTACATACTGATCATAGACATCGTTAAGCTGTGTATCCATGCTGTCATAGCCAGCGCTTACTCTTCCCTGCAAGAGAAAAGCGGACAAAACTAAAGTTAATACAGCAAAAAATAACCGGAAAAGGGGTCTGCTACGGACCATCGTATATCCCCTGACTAATATCGCTAAGCTCAAATATGATATTCATTTGATTCGGTATCTGCGGCAGTTGTTCTGGCTTTAGGCTGTCATTAATATCTATACCTTTTTGAGCCAACTCTTTAGCTCTTACTTTATCTCCAGCTTGCCATGCAGATATTGCCTGCTCATGATAACGAATAACAGCTGCAGGGTCGCCACCTGTTTTTTCTTTTATCTCAGGAGGTTTCGCTTTTCTAACTGGAGAGCTTGGATCTTCATCTATAATTTCTACATTTTGATCTTTCTTTGAATCTCTTGAGATATAGACAATACCTCCTGCAATAATCAAGCCAAGAATCACAACCACACCCAAAAATATTTTTTTTCGAATTGATAGCTGTCTTACACTGCTCACGAACGTACTAAGCTGTATCTTTAAGTTATTTTTATTTAGTATTGCCATAGCTATCTTAAAGTAATCATAAACCTTCTTGCTTATGATTATAATAACAGCTGACTATAGCCTGTTCAATAACGTACAGATGTTTTAAAAGATACTCACTAGAATCCTATGTCGCAAAAAATATCTATTGCTCACCAGGTCTACTAATTTTTATACGGCTTATATCCAATCCAAATATGTCTTGCTCTTTGTCGGTCCATTTATATTTAGGCTTACCTTTTCTCTTGTCATTTATAGATTTATAGCCCCTGCCGCTAATTGACCTATCAAAAGCTACGCCAATACCAGCGGAGACACAAGGGTAATCTGAGGGTGGTGATTCAAAACCTGTTAAGTTCTTAAACATTCTTCGCCCACTATCTGTCGGGGGCAAAGAAGGCCAAGAGTAACAACGATCAAGAGAAATTAATGTAGTTACGGTTCTAGACTTATTCGGCCTTATACTTAGACTCTTGCGAACCTTATTATACTGAAACATAGAGCCACCAAGATTCTCTCTCTCTTTCATGTCCTCACTGATCGAACCAGCTGTATACCTTTCAACAAGCTGAATATTTTGAACCTTGAGGGAATTCTTTCTAAAGACCTTGGAGTATGTGGGTGCCTGTCTTTTCTTGATACCAGAATAGTGATATTTCGTCTTAGCATTATATTTAAACTGTATCTTCACAGGAGTAGGCTGACCATATTCATACATAAGTGGCAATGTATATTTAACCGTTAATGGATCATTGTAAGTGGTTGCTTTCTGGACTATTGTCTTCTGACCAGGAGTCACACGATAAGCATCAAAATCTGTTTTTTTCTTCTTTTTACCACCAGAAGTGCTGATGACCTGGCTTTGTGCAGCTGAATGTACTTTTTCTTGTGCAGCATTAGCTTTGGCAGCCAAAGCGACACCCTTAAATTAGTTGCCATG
>CAZXTF010000002.1:11281-59084 GCA_964643605.1 uncultured Candidatus Saccharibacteria bacterium
CAGCAATACCCACCTTAGACTCTCGTATACGGTCCAGTATGCTTGGGTCTGCCACTGCTTGTTCAGCAGGGTTATGGATAGCCTGCATAGCTTCTGCAACCTGCGGTTGCTCTACAGGGGTTGGATATAATTCGTGCTTAATTTCTGGGGTCATAGTACCACCTCCACTAATTTTACCGTTCTATAATACCACATATGCTAATAAATTGCAATACCCCCCAATTTATGTTCTTATTTCCCCAAAACCTACGGTATAATGCCCTCAATGAAAAAGAAAACACAAAAAGGCAAGCTGGTTATACCATATGGTATTCTTCCTGAAAAGCATGAGCTTGAAACAGCCAATATATTTATGGCTGTAGGTAAAGATGTAGAGTTTATCGCCCCCTCTAGAACCACCAGGTCTAAAACCCCTGATGTCAAGATTGATGGCATCCTTTGGGAGATGAAAAGCCCTATGGGCAAAAGCAAAAACACCATATTTAATGCTATTAGACGAGCAGTAAAACAGTCGAAATACATTATTATAGATCTGAGATTGACAAAAATAACAGATGATAAGGCTATAAAAGATCTAGAGATTAGTATCGCAAAAGTATCGAGCATCAAGAAGGTTATCATTATCACCAAGACAAAGAGCATCATTGAGTTGAAATAAGTATTGTGCTATAGTTTTTAGACGAAAAGACGTCGGCAGTCCTAGAGGACAGCCTAGCGTCTTTTCTTTTTTACTATGATAAAGGCTAAAGCCATTGCACGGAGCAGGATGTTCCTACCGCAAAGGCTTTTTTATTTACACCCCCCGATTTATGTCCTAACTACCGTACTTTTTCCACAAAAGTACTCGGGTCTATAATCTGGATTTTCTTATAACTGCCGAGTGCTAACAGCAGCTTGTCCCCTGTAACTATATAGTCAGCCCTGCCAACATCGGCAGTCTCTATGATCCGGTTATCGGGGTCATCATCAATAATAGATAAATAAGGCTGAAAATACTGTACCTCGGAACTAGATAATAACTGCTGAAGCATCGTTATCTCCAAGTCCTTGACGCCGAACTTGCTCTTCAAAATCCGACCAGTCTCCTCGATAATATACGGAGATGTCACACTTTGTGACCTTCCTGCCAAAACTTCTCTAACAACTTTTTCTGGTACGCCACCAAACAGCAGGCCAGAAATTATAACGTTTGTGTCCAAAACCACCCGCATATGTTAACTCAAGATCCTTTGCGAAACCCTCGGACAATATCGGCCACCTGTTTTTCGTCCAAGTCTGGCCCCGAATAAGACTTTCTGGCAGAAGACGCTATAGCTTGCCACTGCTCTAAAGTCGACATCTGCTTACGGACTGCAAGACGAATAAAATCGCTTCGATTACTGCCTTGCAGCTTGGCTTGTTTATCAATCTTCTTGACCAGCTCGTCCGGCATTGATATGTTGAATGTCTTCGTACTCATACAAACATTGTATACGATTTTGTAAGACTACGCAACACCCCACCATTTATATTCTTAACATGTTACCCTGTTACATATGAAGCTTAACACTGTCCACCATATAGCAATTATTGTTTCTGACTATAAAAAGTCAAAGAGGTTTTATACTGAAATTCTTGGGTGCGAGATACTTACAGAGAACTATCGAGAAGCCCGCAATTCGTACAAACTTGATCTGGCCCTGAATGGAGAGTATCTAATTGAGCTCTTCTCTTTCCCAGAAACTCCTGCTCGAGTGTCGAACCCTGAAGCGTGTGGCCTTCGCCACTTAGCTTTTGAGGTCGATAATGTAGAAGAAGCTCTGAAAGAACTTCAGAACAAAGGTGTTGGAACTACTGAATTACAGATAGATGAATACACAGGCAAAAAGATGGCCTTCTTTTTTGATCCCGACAATCTGCCCCTAGAACTCTACGAAAAGTAATAGCCAGAAAGTCTGTTGATTTTCACATCGAGCTGGCGGATAATGCAGCTATAAATAGGGGAATTTTATGGAAGTACAAATTAATATGTTAGCTATAGTTTTGGCTACGCTTTCGAGCATGGTTGTTGGCTCTATATGGTATGCCCGAGGTGTATTTGGCAACACCTGGATCAAGCTGGCAAAAATAGATATGACAAAAGACGGAGGAAACGTGTGGAAGGCAATTACTACCAGTGTGGTAGTTAGCCTAATTACTGCCTATGTGCTGGCACATGTAGCCTACCTATCAAATCATTTCTTTCAAAATTCATTTTTGCAAGACTCGCTAACCACGGCCTTTTGGGTGTGGCTTGGGTTTGTAGCAGCCCGTTTTATCACCCACGATGCTTTTGAAGGTCGCCCAAACAAGCTAACCGTTCTGAACATCTCTCACGAGTTTGTCACTATCATGGCAATGGGCCTCATCATCGGCCTCCTCGGCGCCTAGCCCTAGAACTTTACGAGAAATAAACTACTCGGTACGAGGACGTATACCCGTGGCAGTGTCGATCCATGTCTCTCCAGCAGGCTCACCAGAGTTTTTTGCATAGTTGTTAACCATTCGCCGAGGACCCTTGTCTCTTTCGGTTACGCTGTATATAAGCTCGAGCTCTGCCTTGTCGGGAGCATGGCTTCCCTCTTCTTCGAGTTTGGCAATTTCAAGAAGGCGTTGCTGTAGCTCACCGTACTTACTTGGACGAAGATATTCTGCTGCCAATTCTCTATTGGCAATAGGCGGTAAGGGATCATTCTCCAATCGGGTCATAGCATCTGCCGCCATTAGTAAGCGCAAGCCTTCACGTTTATCAAGCAATTCGTTTTGTTCGTCATCTGCCAACTCAGCTGAATCTATCTGCTGATCAATCAGCCCTACTTCATTTCGAAGTATTTCCAACATGTCTGGTTGGGGTGCTTGCTCATTCATAATTTACGCTGCTGGTGGCAAATCTGGCGGGGTTTTCTCTGGCCCAACCGATGGTAATTCTACAACCTGACCTTCTACAGAGGCCCGAGAACGACGGCTATCTGGCGCTATAGTCTGGCTCGATACTCCGCTAGCAGTAACTAAAGCAGTAAGCTCTTGTAGTTTTTCTTCCGAGATATTACCACCGTAGTTTGCGGGGTCGGTTGATGTATCTACATCTTGCTGAGCAAGCGCATCTTTTACTTGGTGGACTTGGCTTGAAGATAAATCCCGGGCAAAGATCTCGTGGGCTCGAGAAACCGGTGAATCCTCTGCTGGCTGCAAGGGTGTTACGTTACTGTTTTGATCTTGTGGTGTGTTTTCCATAATTGTTTTTGTTTTAATTGATTATGGTTCCCATTGTACAGTAAAAGCTTATGTTTGTCAAGATACAATACTTTAATAACCTCTGTTATACTAGTTGGTAATGAGTTTATCTATCGGGATTGTGGGATTGCCAAATGTCGGCAAGTCTACCCTCTTTAATGCACTAACCAAGAATAATATCCTGGCAGCGAACTATCCGTTTGCAACCATCGAACCCAACACGGGTATTGTAGGTGTGCCCGATAAACGTCTGGCTAAACTGGCCGAGCTATACGGCAGCGAAAAGACCATTCCAGCTAGCGTAACATTTGTAGATATTGCGGGGCTGGTAAGCGGAGCAAGCCAGGGTGAAGGTTTGGGTAACCAATTTTTGGCACACATCCGCAGCTGCAACGCCATTGTGCAGGTAGTGCGAGCTTTTGCGGATAACGATGTTGTTCATGTCAGCGAAACAATAGACTCAAAGCGAGATATTGAGGTAATAAATACCGAGCTGGTGCTGGCCGACCTGCAAACTGTTGAAAAGAGGATTCCACGTCTTGAAAAAGAGGTGCGAGCTAATCCGAAAGTCAAGAATATCCTCGACGAAACATTGAAAGTAAAAAAGTTACTCGATAGCGGAACGCCTGTGTCTGCGAACACCGAGCCGATCGATACGGAGCTAATTGGCGACCTGCAGCTCATTACCGCAAAACCGATGATGTACTTGTTTAATGTAGACGAAGAGACACTGGCAAGTGAGGCTAAGCGCAAAGAACTTTCGAGCCTAGTTGCACCTGCCCAGAGCTTGTTTGTTTGCGCCAAGCTAGAAAGCGAACTTTCGGGACTGGATGAAACAGATGCTGCTGAATTGCTCGAAAGTTACGGCGTAGAGGAATCTGGCCTAGATACCCTTGCTCACGCTGCATACGACACCTTGGGTTTGCAGAGTTATCTGACCGCTGGGCCAAAAGAAGTACGAGCCTGGACTATCAAGCAAGGCGCCACAGCCCCACAGGCCGCTGGAGTGATTCATGGCGACTTTGAACGAGGATTTATCGCTGCACAAGTGGTAGATTATGATGATTTGGTTGCAGCTGGTTCTGAGGTAGCTGCCCGCAGTGCCGGAAAAATCCGCACCGAAGGCAAAGACTATTTCATGCAACCCGGTGATGTAGTCGAATTCCGTTTTAACGTGTAGTTCTGTTTAGATAAAGCACTCTGAGTAAGCTTGTATAATCTTCTTTTGATAAAGAAGAGATTAAGCCGAGGACTGCCTGAGGAGAGATAACGACGAGTTCCGGAGGCATAGTATACTTCTGGAACATAAAACTTAAACGGGCTGGGTTCTGCTCGGGGTGGCTTTTTTTGCCTATTTTTTGGAGCTAATGCGAAAAAGTAGGTCGATTATAAGGATGGGATGCTAATCGAAACTATTTACTGATCATAAAAACATCGGCTTTACATTGTAAAGTAACTTGTTATCCCTTATACTGGAGCTAAGTTTATGAGTGCACTCGTTGTCGAAAATCTAAAAAAGACTTATGACGACGGCAAGGTAAAAGCTCTCAAGGGAGTGAGCTTGGAGATTGCCGAGGGTTCTTTTTATGGTCTGCTCGGACCAAATGGAGCTGGTAAGTCTACCCTGATTCATAGCGTTACTGGCCTAGTGTTGCCTACCGGCGGAAATACCAAAGTTTTTGGTAAAGATGCGGTGGATGAATATCGAGAAGCTAGAGCTATGGTTGGTTTTGCCGCCCAAGAGATTAACTTGGACTGGTTTTTAACGGTAGAGGGTACGCTGGACTACCACGGCCGCTACTTTGGCATGGACAAAAAGAGTCGAAAAGCTCGAGCTGAAAAGCTAATGAAGATTTTTTCGCTCACGGACAAGCGAGATACTAGGACCAACTTTCTTTCTGGAGGTATGAAACGACGAGTAGTGATTGCCCGAGCCTTGATGCACGAACCAAAACTGCTGATTTTGGATGAGCCAACCGCTGGTGTTGATGTGGAGTTGCGGCATGAGTTGTGGGAATACATGGAAAAACTAAACCGTGAAGAAGGAACCACTATCCTTTTGACGACGCATTATATCGAAGAAGCTGAGCGGTTATGCGACAAAATCTCGCTTATTAACCAGGGTAAGTTAGTCAAAACCGGCACGGTGAGTGAGCTGAAAAAAGCCTACAAAAAGAAAACTCTGGAAGATGTGTATCTGGAGGCAATTTATAAGAAAAATAACAGGGGTAAGAAGAAATGATGGTCGGCTGGCTAGGAGTTCTGCGCCGAGAGTGTGAACGAATCTGGGTTATCAAACGCCAGACTATTGGGGCGCCACTGCTCGAGACATACCTGTACATCAGTGTGTTTGGCGCAGCTTTGGGCAGCAAGATTGATAACTTAAATGGCGTGAGCTACATTGTGTTTATTATCCCTGGGTTGGCGATGATGGCATTGGCGATGAATGCCTTTTCTAATAATGCCTCGAGTTTGTTACAGCAAAAAATGATGCGAGCGATCGACGACCAGCTAACTTCGCCTATTTCGCATGGCGGGCTACTGGTAGCATTTACGCTTGGTGGATTTATCCGAGGGGCTATTATCTCTGGTTTAACACTTCTGACTGCAGGACTTTTGGTACACGATATGCCGTTTGCACATCCTTGGCTACTACTGCTTAGTATGACAATAATCGGTCTCTTTTTTGCTTCGTTTGGTGTTTTGATTGGCCTCAGAGCAAAGGTATTCGACAACTTGAGTTTTTATCAGACCTTTATTATCCAGCCGCTTATCTTTTTGGGTGGCGTGTTCTACTCAACAAATCTGTTGAGCGGAGTTTTTAAGACACTAACCGAACTGAATCCAATTTATTACATGATTAATACCGTACGATATTCGATGCTTGGCCATGCCGATGTAAACCCGGCAATTGCGCTGCCAATTATTACAGCGGTAACTCTTGCACTTATTACCTTTAACTACTATCTCTTTAAGAAGGGGCACAATCTGCGCTCTTAGCCAAAGTGTTTCTTTACGGATTGAGCTCGGATTCGACGGCTTTTGTTATCTGAGCAATTTGCGTAAAGTTACCACCTTTGCTCATCACAACAATCACGTATGAGCGCTTGCCATGCGTGACAATACCAGCATCATGTGTGACGGTCTCTGTCTGGCCAGTTTTGTTGGCTGTACGACAGTTGGTGCAACCAGAAGGTAATCCTTCGGTAAATTTCTGGGCATAGAGTGAATCAAAGACAAGGCGACGGGCTTTATCGCTAAGCATTTTACCTTTTTTGAGGTTTACGAGGAGATCTCCTACTTCGCTGGCTGTCGTCTGTGGCGTACCATTTAGTGTAGTCTTGCTGTAGCCAAGGCTTTTGTTGAACTGGTCGATGTAGTTCCAGTTGACCATTGAGCCGATAAATCGAGCACAGTCGTTGTCTGAAACACGAAGCATGCTGTCGACACAGTCATCTAGTTTTGTATTACCGATATGATAATATTGCCACTTATTAGTCGGGGTTTTGCTCTCAAGTGGTGCTAGAAGAAACAGTTTGGATAAGCTAGCAGCGTCATATACTTGATCGGCGTTTATATTGGCAGCCCTACCAGTATCGAGGTCTTGTACGTAGACGGACCATTGCTGCTGCTCTGGAAACTCTTTTATAACTTTATTAATAGAACTTTCGAGGGCTTTGTCTTGTTTTGGCAGGCTTGTTGCCACAGGAATACTGTCGTCGGTAACTTGTGGGTTTGGTGCATTCTCGGTAGCCTCAACTGCCTGGTTATTACGAACTGTGCTGGCAAAGACTGACACAATATCGGCCCTTATAAGCCCGCCAGCAAGCAACAGCATGGCAAAAACACCAACTGTGTTACGTAATTTGTGAGAGGTGCGTGTTACGCCTCGTCTGTAGTGGAAATGGGCTGGCTTTTTTAACCCAGAACCCAGGGTTTGTTTCCTCATAGTTTTTGTCTCGTTTTTTAGTGTTCGATTTTAAATTTTAGCCGTGTTTTTATCTGTTGGCCTTATACCTGGTACAGTAGCACAAGCATATGCATGATGCAAACATTTTTTATACAATTTTGTGCTTTTTGGGCTTCTACTAAGCGAACAAATTTTTGTGTATGTGCTTACCAATTGAGTATTATTTTTTTGGTAATCTCCACCGCCTGCTCATGAGTCGGTATGCTATTGTCCTCGTAATAGTGGTCGGTGGCCATATAATTTTCGATTACACCCATACAAAAAATTTCGTCAGCGGCTAAATGCATGTAATCAACTACCGACAATGTGGCGATTGGCGTGGCTATAATAATTTTTCGAACTGCAATTGGTTTTAAGAAATCCACAGCTATTTCGAGCTTTAGCGGATCCTTTACGCCATCCGAAACCAAAATAATTTCATGTCGTTTGAGCAATTGCTTATTGATAACACCATCTCGGCCGATGATTCGATTGAGTTTTTGGAATGCCCTCAAGCGCTCTTGATCAATCACCTGACGGTAATCACTTTTGATCTCTTCTATCTGGCCTGAGGAATACAGGCTATTGTACATAAAGTTTCCTTCGGACGAGGTGATTCCTGCTGTACCCTCTCCTGGGATATCTATATTTTCGGTTTTGAGAATGTACATGGCGGCATGAATACGACGAGATATCTCCGCTCCAACCAATGCGCCACCTTCATCCAAAGTGATAACTGCAGGATTTACATAAAATGCACCTGCTGCTCTGATTTTCTCGGCCAATAGGCGGCCAGCCTCACTCCGGTCTTTAAAATAGTGCATCGTTGGGGGTATTTTAGCACAAACGGTTTAGCTTCTTGGTAAGGCCTTTAAGGAGTAGAAGCGCTCCTGATTGCCCTTCTCGCCCATTACTTTGCTGTCTGACTTATCAATAATCTTGAAATACTTGGTGGCCCAATTTTCAAAATCTTTTAGGATTTGGCGGCGCATTTTGTCATTTTTTATTACACCTTTATGTTTAAGGGAGTCGCCAGCTTCAAACTGGGGCTTCACCATTGCAATAATGAGGGCTTTTTGGCCAGCCAAGTTGGCAATGTGAGGTAACACCTCTCGAAGAGATATAAAAGATACATCGATTACTACAATATCAACCGAGCTACTAAGTTTAGAAACATCTCGAATGTCTGTCTGCTCATGCAGCTCTATATTTGTATTAGTTCGGAGACTTGGGTGCAGTTGATTTGTGCCTACATCTACCGCAATAACTTTGCGAGCGCCACGGCTTAGAGCAAAATCGGTAAACCCTCCAGTACTACTACCCACATCTAGGACTACCTGGTTTTTAAAATTAAGGGAGAGGTCTGCTGCAACAGAGGCCAGCTTAAGTCCAGCCCGAGAAACATACTGCTCTTTTGCCAAGAGTTTCATACGGTCTTTTGGCTGTACATTGTGCCCCGTTTTAGTTACGACACTACCGTTTACCTGAACTTGCCCCAAGCGGATATAACTCTCAGCCTGGCTTCTTGTGCTTACCAAACCTCTGTTTAATAACTCTTTATCGAGCCTACTCATCTTTATACAATACGCTAGTTTCGTATTTCGGCAATATAGCTCTGTATTGCCCCACGAAGAACCCTGCTCCTCCGAAGATCTTCTTTGCTTACGGGAGAATTCTCAGATCTAAGAGGCTCTCCTTCACTAAAGTCTTGATGCTCAGCTATTGCACCCTCAACAGTTTGAGAACCCTCTGTTGCCTCTACTAATCTATTTCTTTCGCTCACGATATCCTCCTGTTGCTGTATCTACACTTATTATGTCGCCAGTTTTTATGAAAGCCGGAACCTTTACCACCGCTCCTGTCTCGAGTGTTGCATCTTTGGTAATCGAACTTGTGGTGTCACCTTTTACTGCATCTTCGGTGTAGGTTACTTCTAGATAAACATTTTTGGGTAAGTCTACGCTGATAATCTGTCCGTTATAGCTTTGAGTTTGTACTTTATCACCTTCTTTCAAGTATACTGCTGGGTCGCCTACAATATCTGCCGCTATTTCGTGGGTTTCAAAAGTATTGTCATCCATAAAGAAGTACGTATTGCCCTCTTTATAGAGATATTGAGCATTTCCATTGGCTACATCAGCCTGGGCAATAGATTCGTTGCCCTTAAAAGTTTTGTCGAGAACTTTGCCGTCGATAAGACTCTTGATCTTTACATTAACAATTGAGCCACCTCGACCAAGAACTTTCTGACCATACTCAACTACCCGGTACGGCGTACCGTCCAGTTCAAAAATAGTGCCTTTTTTAAGGTCTGTTATGCCAAATGCCAAAAGAACTATCCTTTAACTACGAATGGTAACAATGCCAAGTGACGAGCTCGCTTGATAGCGACTGCTAGGTGTCGCTGCTGACTTTCGGTAAGACCAGTTTTTTTACGGCTCTCGATCTGTCCATATTGGTTTACATAGCGCTGCAAAGTTTTAAAATCTTTGTAGTCAAAAAAAGCTACGTCTGTTCGGTGTTTAAATATTTTTGCCATCTCTAAATTCCTTTCTACTTAAATATTTATTGGTTTCTAACTTTTTGCTTGAGATATTTTAACAACTTAGCTTGGGTGCAATGCAAGGAAGGTGTCGAGAACCGAACGACCTGTACTCTCCGTACAGGGAGAGAGGATCACAGACTTCCTGACACCGCAGTGCCCCAAGAGCATTTACAGCGTTGCCAGCTCTGCTGGTAAGCAGGTAAATGCGACTAAGTTGTTAAAATGGGACGTCGTCGAGGTTGATAGGCTCATCACCTACATCCTCAATTACTACGTCTTTTTTCTTGCTTTTTGATGCTGGAGTATCATCTGTTGCTGGGCTTGCAGGAGTAAAATCTCCTCCGCTTTCACCTCGAGAACCTAAGAATGTTACATCTTGTGCCACAACTTCGAGCTTGCTACGTTTTTGACCATCTTGCTCCCAAGATCGGCTCTGCAAACGTCCGTTTACAAGCACTGGTCGGCCTTTTGTCACATATTGTGCAACACGCTCACCCAAAGGACCCCAGGCAACAATGTCTACGTAATCTGTTGCTTCTTTCCAGTCACCATCTTGACCCTTATAACTACGATTGAGCGCCAAACTAAAGCTTGTTACACTCTGCCCACTCGGAATCTGTCGTAGCTCCGGGTCTCTTGTTAAATTACCCATTAAAATTACTTGGTTAAAACTTCGTGCCATTTTGTTGCACTCCCCTCTCTGCAAACTATGTGCAGTTAATTAGTAAGTATATATTACTCTTTATCTTCGTTTTCGTCAGCTGTTTCACTACGTTCGGCAGCCTTTTTGGCTTTTTCTGCTTTAGCTTCTTCTGCCTTAGCAATTGCCTTGAGGTCTGGCCGAGTGATGAGATACCGAATAACTTCATCGGTAATATTGAGCGTTGACTCTACTTTTTGCACACCTTCACCCGGCATTTCTACCGTATAGAACACGTACACAGCATGGTCATGCTTGGCAATTGGATACGCAAGTTTTTTCTTGCCCCAATTGTCTTCGGCCGTAACTTTACCACCGTTGTCGGTAATAAGTTTTTTGACCTTAGCTTCTGCTTTACTGAGATCAACTTCTAGCTGCGGGTCATAAAGCACCGCAATCTCGTACTGATTCATCTTCAGCTCCTTTTGGTTAAAGCCTACGCACACTAGCAGTCGTAAGCTGGGCTAATATTGTAGGACTATTTTACCACACTTAACAGATACGAGCAACCTAGTACGTCCCTACTAAATTTTCCTCTACAGTTTCCGAGAAGTACTCTAGGTGGTTCAAGCGAATAGTTTGCTTAGTATTCCAATAGAAAGTTCTGGGTTTTGGTTTGGCAATCAGGCCTTGATCTTTTAGCTCTTTCTCTTCGTCATACAATCCGACATTATCCAGAGACAAATCTACTGCTCCACCCAACATCGTTCGGGCAATCTCTCGCTTGCGAACATAATCTGTCCGTCGATCGAGGAACTGCTCTATAACTAGCTCGTCCACCACACCCGTGATTTTTTGCCTGGCGGCATAGTCTGCCAAGAACCTAGCTATGGGTTTTCGCTGGTCGATTGCAGTGTTCTGGGCAATCTGCAAATGCTGATCAGGCGTCAAATTAACAATCTCATGCACATTTCTTTCTTTGCCTACGTCGACAGCTTGGATTGGGATAACCCCTGCCACAGCTTTAACGCCCAGTGCAAATAGCTTGTCTTTTCTATCTTTTCCGTTAGGCAATTCTGGCCCTCTACTAAAGATTT
This sequence comes from uncultured Candidatus Saccharibacteria bacterium, assembly GCA_964643605.1. Taxonomy (GTDB): domain Bacteria; phylum Patescibacteriota; class Saccharimonadia; order Saccharimonadales; family 2-12-FULL-41-12; genus CAMTWJ01. The sequence continues at coordinate 22,765 of CAZXTF010000002.1, forward strand.
CATGAAAGTTTTTATGAACGTACCAGTCGACTTTTTGTATACGAGAATTCTGCAGGGCTTCACCAGCAAGACCCATGCCCCTAACTTTGCGAGCTTCAAACCAAGCATGGTGATTATTCGCAGGTATATCTTCAGGCAAATGAGGATACAAAAAGGCCCCGTTTTCACGGGGCCCTGGGGGAAGGATCGGTAACGGTAGTCCCGTTACTTCGCAAGTTGGAGCAAACTCCTTTGCCATATCCTTCCCTTTCTTTTTGTGGATGTTTATTGTACTTCCAATATACCTACTTTGGCGAGTTCCTGTCAACGCTTACGCTTCGTTGTCGGGCATGTCGTCATAGACATCGCCGTCTGGATTGCTGTTACCAAACACGTCGTCCATGCTGTTAATCAGCACTTCACGAGGACGAGCTCCATCGGCTGGACCCACAATACCTTGCTCTTCCATAGCTTCGATTAAACGAGCTGCTCGAGCATAGCCCACACGCAGGCGTCGCTGCAGCAAACTGGTACTGGCTTTACGGCCTTCTACCACAACCTGCACGGCATCTCGCCACATGTCATCGTCAGCATCTTGGCCACCATGGTCGGCTACAATACCGCCCTTGCCATTGAGCTGTACTGGCTGGCTAATTACTTCATCGTCGTATTGTGGCGGTCGTTGTTCACGAATAAAGTCGGTCACCTTACCTGTTTCAGCATCTGATATAAAGGCCGCTTGGACACGCCGTGGTTTTGGCATATTTGAGTTCAATAAAAGCATATCACCTTGACCCAACAACTTTTCGGCGCCCATTTGGTCGATAATAGTTCGAGAATCTACCTGGCTTTGTGTGGTAAAGGCAATCCGCCCTGGCACATTAGCCTTAATAAGACCGGTGATAACATCGACACTCGGACGCTGGGTCGCTAGCACCAAGTGAATACCAGCGGCTCGAGCCTTTTGGGCTAAGCGCACAATCAACGCCTCAACATCACGAGCGGCCATCATCATAAGATCGGCCAGCTCGTCAATGACGATAACGATGTACGGCATACCCTCTTCGTCTTTGAGCTTGTTGTACTCACCAATATTACGTTTGCCTCGCCCAGCCATTGTTTTAAGGCGCCGTTCCATCTCGGCAACGGCCCATTTGAGTGCACTAATACATTTCTCTGGCTCGTTAATTACTGGGGTTAGGAGATGTGGAATATCGTTGTATGGTGTTAGCTCGACCTGTTTTGGATCTACCAAAATAAGTTTTAGATCCGCCGGACTATTACGATACAAAAGACTAGTGAGGATATCGTTGATCATCACTGATTTACCAGAGCCAGTCTGGCCGGCCACCAAAAGGTGTGGTAGCGTTGCCAGATCACCCAAGATTGGTGCTCCAGCAATATCTTTACCTATCACAAACTCCAGCGGGCTCTTAGCAGTTTGCCACTCTGGTGAAGATAAAATACTGCTAATACGCACAGTAGCTGGCTTAAAGTTTGGCACCTCTATACCAACCAAGCGCTTACCAGGAATTGGCGCTTCAATTCTAATAGAATGGGCCGCCAGATCGAGCGCCAAGTTGTTCTCTAGAGCGGTAATTTTGGTTAGTTTTACCCCTGTTGGCGGCTTAAGTGTGTACTGCGTTACTCGTGGCCCAACATTGGCTCCATCCATATCAACAGAAATATTAAAGTTATTGAATGTATCCTTAATAAGCTGCGCATTACCCTGCACGTCACCAGCATCTGCTTTATCCTGTTTTTGATTAAGTAAGTTGAGCGAAGGCAGCTTCCAGTCTGGGTCGCTAGCAGTAGTTAGTGCCTCGTGATTTTCGCTAGCAGACAATTTGGCGGCAGTATTTTTAAGACTACTCAAACGAGGAGCTTCGCTTGGCGGATTATGCTCTGTCGGCACACCCTCGTTAAGCTTAAATTTGTTTTCTTGTTTGAGCGACTCAAGATCTGTATCGGCTGGCTTTTCTTTCTTCTTAAAGGGTTTTGCCAGCTTGAGCAGTACCTTTGGAGAAATATGAAAGGTTAGAAAAAACGCCAAAATTGCCAAAACAAAGAACAGCAAACTTGCCGGTACTTTATTAAGAGCTAGCAGTGTGGCGTTACCAATGGCTGCACCAAAATATCCGCCATGACCACCAGTGTTACCGCTAGCTGCAACAGTTACAAACATAGTATGAGTAGCTGTGGCAGCAGCCAGCAAAAAGCCCGTCATAGCGGCAAACCTATCTAGTGGGACACGACGGTCTTCGCTGGTAAACTTGAGCCATCCGAAGAGCACTAGGGCAAATGGCAAGAAATATGCAGTCCACCCAAGTGCCCAGTAAGCTCCGTTAAACAGATTTACTGGTAGTGTGCCACCCGCACCGAAGCCACCAAGTAGCAAGAAAAAAGCCAGGACCATCAGCAAGATCGCCCCAGAGAGTGGCCAAAATGCAGAACTAGAAGACTCAGAAGCCTTCTTGGGTGATGCTTTCTTTGATTTAGATTTTTTCTTTTTTGCCATAAAGCTGTAACTTCTTTTAATTAGTATACCACTAGCAGTATTGTTTCTATCTCTAAATACTATAGCAAAAATTACATCATTTGTCAATCCAGTAGTAAGCTTTCGAGACCCTATCTCGCAAGAGATAGGCTGTCCAGCGAGGGCAACTTGAGAAGTCTACTACTGGATCAATCACTATACCCTTTTATTTTTATGAGAAAAGTGTTAAAATAGTTTTCTATGATTTTAGAGAAGCTACATTTAGACAAAGAAAGCCGTCAAGAGCGACGTACGCAACGACAAATTAATATCCAGGCAGATGCAATTGCTGAAGCAATCGCCTACGGAAAGTATGAGGAGCAAGAGTACAAATTTAATATTGGTCGAACTCCCAACAATATGACTGTTATGAGCTATGCTAAAGAAGTTGCCGAACAAGCGATAGGCCCAGCCATGCAACACTACACTCCTTATCATTTGGCTGAGTATGATCAAATTAACACTGCACTAGAGAACGCTGGCAAGGCTGGTGTTGGTTCAGAAGGACTCGACACTCTACCGCCACCAAACAGAGATGTAACGCTAGCCTTAGGACGAACAACTGTAGCAAAAGTATACAACTTCTAATATGTTTGAGAAGGCAAAACTACGCTTTCAGGCGACAAGACAGCGAGCTGACCAAGATAAGATCCGAGAGGCAGGCGATACTATGGCGGCAACAATTCTCGACCAGATAGAACACGGCCAAAATTCGCCCTACACAGCAGAGGCTACAAATAGCATAAAGTACTTATCCGATGAAATGTTTTTACTCCGCAGTACTACCCGAGCAGTGGAGAGATTAGCAACTATCTGTATTGGCGAGGAGCTGCCTGTATACAACGAAGCCTCGACTTTGATTGCAAATCAAGAGACTAAACAAAAAGAACTTATCGTAATCTTTACCCGACCCAGCGAAGCCTAGTCGACCCGGGCGTCTTGGTTGAGCAGTTTGCTGCGCATTTCGGCGAAACGTTTCTGCATATCTGCAGCCTGCTTTTGAGGAGTTTGCTGCTGTTGCTGTTTGCTATTACCGTTCTTCTGGGTATTTGGCTTGGTGCCACCGATAATATTTACCACTGGAATTACGATTGGACTACGACCAGTTTGCTCGTACAAAAAGTGTGTAACATGCTCTTTAAGCTCTAGCTTGAACCGGTCGAGATCAACTCGCTTGAAGCGCTGAGCGACAGCTCTTTTTAGTTCTATACGGAAGCTGTTCATCAGCTCTTCTTGGTCTTTCATGTAGATAAACCCACGGCTAATGATATCTGGGCTGGTGAGTAGCTGACCAGTTTTGCGATCGACAGTTAGTACAACCGCTACCAAGCCTTCGTTGGCAAGCATTAGGCGATCTTTGACTACTACATTGCTCACAATGGCCCCTGTTTGATCAACTAAGATTGTCCCGTGAGGTACGTTACCAGTAATTTCCATACTATTGGCTGTAAACGAAATCACATCGCCGTTCTCGGCATTTACGGTGTTCTTGCGAGGAATCCCCTCTTCAATCGCAACCTCAATATGTCGCTGTTTAGAGCGATAACTACCAAATACTGGCACAAAGAACTTTGGCTTGACCATATTAATCATGTCTTTGTATTCTTCGATACTAGCATGCCCCGAAACGTGCAGTGGCCCACAGCCATCGATACCATGTGTTTCGTGTCGGAAAACATGTACGCCTTTTCGCATTAGATCATCAACCATATTACCGATAAGGGCATCGTTACCTGTTTCTGGTATAGGTGTAGAGCTAAGAACTACTGTATCTTGCCCTTTTAGCTTGATGTGTCGGTGATCTCCAGTAGACATACGCTGAAGCGCTGAGCTTGGTTCGCCCTGACCACCCGTACACACAACCACAACTTGGTCGTCTTTAAGAGTAGGCACACTGGCAATAGGGACAAAGGTACCTTTTGGCACCTTTACAAAGCCGTGGCGAATAGCCATTTCTAGCGTACTGACCATGCTTCGGCCATCGAGCGCAATCTTTTTATTGTGATGTACTGCGGCATTGATGATCATCTGAATCCGGTTTACGTTGGTGCTAAAGATCGCTACAAAAATCCGGCCTGGTGCTTGATCCATAATATTAGAAAAGCTCTCTTCCAGCGTACTTTCCGAAGGCGTTCGGCCTGGTCGTTCGGTAGTAGTACTTTCACTCAAGAGTGCGAGTACTCCCTCTTTGCCAAGCTCTTCAAATCGTTTAGTGTCTGTTATCTCGTGGTCGAGTGGGTTTGGGTCCAGACGGAAATCACCAGTGTTAATAATGCGGCCAACTGGGGTATCAAGCACGATTGAGGTACTTCCTGGGATAGCATGCGTTACACGAATAAGCTCGACGAAAAACTCTCCAATTTTAAGTCGTTCATGAGTATCTTCGTTCATGGCAACAGTCTGCAACTCAAAACCGTCTGGCATTGGCAAACCAAAGTTTCCAAAGATTTCCTCCACTCGACCAATAGTAAATTTACTACCATAAATTGGTGCTGGGAACAGTGGCACAATGTGTGGTAAACCGCCGATGTGGTCGAGATGACCATGAGTAATTATGTACGCCTTTAGTTTGTGTTTAATGCTCTCCAGATATGTCATGTCGGCAATACCGTAGTTAATACCAGGAAGATCAACACCAAGATCACTGCCAACGTCCATAATCACTGCATCGTTTTTGTATTCGACAAGCACAGTATTTTTAGAGCCACCACCGTCCATACCGCCCAAACCGATAACTCTAAGTCGTGGGCTGTCGTCGATAAAGTTTGCCCGCTCTGCTCGCTTGGCTTGGCCATTGACCGAACCATTGCTATCAGCATTCTGATATTGGTTAGCTATACGATGCGCATCTTCAATAGTTCGCTTTTGCGCACGCAATGCTGCACCACGACTAGCTGGTCGCCTGTCGTTATTTTCTTTTGGTTTTTGGTTTCGAGGTTTATTGCCTCGATTGTTATTATTAGTCATTATTATTCCTTTATTTAGATTCGTTAATTTGTTTGATAATTTCTGGGACTAGCGCAAAATCGTCAATCAGCGTCTGTCGCAAAGAACCGTTGTATAGTGCAGCAGCCGGATGATACAGCGGCAAGACAACGAGCTTTTCGGTGCCAAAACTGATTCGCTTTGGCTGACCATGTATCGCTGTTATCCGCATACCAGGAAGAAAATATTCCATACTGTGCCGACCCAGAGTCACGACAATTTTGGGCTTTATAACTGCTAATTGTCGGGTTAAATACGGCCAAAATGCCTTTTTCTCATCGGGTAATGGATCTCTGTTATTCGGCGGACGATACTTCACAATATTCGTAATGTACACGTCGCTACGGTCCATACCGACAGTTGCTAGCATTTCATTCAAGAATTTACCGGCTGCGCCAACAAAGGGCAGGCCTTGCAAATCCTCATTTTTCCCAGGGGCTTCACCTATAAACACAATGTCTGCATTTATATTACCGTCGCCCATGACAAGGTTCGTGGCTGTTTGAGCCAAATCTGGGCAGACATTTTTATCTAAAATCTCTGCCCTAATCTGATCAAGCAGTGCTTGCTTATCGTCGCTTTTTGGCACTCTTTTTTCGTACCCCAACTATCCTTAAGACATTATGAATTGCGCCAACTGCTGCGAGAACACCAACGGTGTAACTCCACAAGTTAGCGGTATCAATAGCAATAGAAAGAAAAATATATGCGACCAAAAGTTCAACTACCGCAAAACTCGCCAACCCTTTTTTGGTCTGATGCCATGCATGTAGTTTATGAACTAAATCCATTATTTTTTCTCCGATTTTACAGCTGCTTTCATGCTAAGTTGCAATCTACCTCGCTCGTCGATACCAAGAAGCTTTACAGTTACTGTGTCACCTTCTTTAACAACATCGCTTGGGTTACTCACCCGCTCGTCTTTCATCTCGCTGACGTGCACAAGACCTTCTTTACCAGGCAAGATTTCAACAAATGCCCCGAAGTCTAGCACGCTAACAACTCGGCAATCCGTATATATTTTACCAACTTCTGGCTCGGCTGTAATGTTTTGCACCCACAACTTAGCAGCATCGATACTTTTCTTGTCCGGGCTAGCAATCATAACCGTTCCATCGTCTTTGATGTCTATCTCAGCACCAGTCTCGGCGATGATCTTGTTGATCGTCTCGCCACCTTTACCGATAACTTCCCGGATCTTATCTGGGTTGATCTGGATAGCCTCAACTTGTGGGGCGAATTCGCTCAATTCAACTCGAGGTCGATTAAGTGTCGTTAGCATATGATCAAGAATAGCCAATCGGCCTTCTCTTCCTTGCAGCAATGCTTGCTTTAAAACTTCAGGACTCAAACCATGCACCTTCATATCCATCTGAAGTGCTGTAATACCTCTCTTGGTACCAGTTACCTTAAAGTCCATGTCTCCTGCAAAGTCCTCTGCGTCGGCAATATCACTCAAAATATATGGCTTGTCATCGTCGCCCAGCATCAAGCCCATCGCAATGCCACTCACTGGTGCTTTTAGAGGCACCCCAGCGTCCATCAGTGCCAAACAGCTCGAACATGTTGCGGCCATACTAGTAGAGCCATTTTGGCTCATAATCTCGGTGACTGAACGAATTGTGTATGGAAAGTCAGCTTCGCTTGGCAAAACAGCTGTGAGCGCTCGTTCGGCGAGCAACCCATGGCCAATTTCTCGCCGACCTGGACTACCAAGACGCCGTACTTCACCAACTGTATAACCCGGTGCATTGTAGTGATGGAAATAGCGCTTATCTTCGCTCTTCTCCATGGTATCGATCATCTGTGCATAGCTAAGCGGTGCAAGTGTTACGATATTCATAGCCTGCGTCATACCTCGAGTAAACAAACTCGAGCCATGAGTTCGGGGCAAAATACCAACTTCGCTGGAAAGTTGACGTATCTCAGTTAGTTTTCGGCCATCAGGACGAATATTTTTCTCAACAATGCCCTTTCGCACGTCTTTGTGTAGAGCCATCGTGAACGCCTCATCATACGTAGACTTGTGGTCTTCATAATCTTCGCCATGTTTTTCGGTGAATGCTTCATGAAAACTTAGGCGTAATTCATTAACCAGTTCGTTTCGCTCTGGGTATGCAGCACGGAGGGCCTCACCCAGCTTACCGTCGACCCATGCATCTACCTCTTCCTGAATAGATTCATCTGGCAAATCAAGCTCGTATTCTTGCTTGGTCACACCAATCTTCGCTGCCAACTCTTCCTGTAGTGCAATAGCTGGCTGAATAGCCTCTTGGGCAAATACTAATGCCTCAGCAACTTCATCTTCGGTTACTTCACTAGCGCCAGCCTCAACCATCATAACGCCATCTTTGGTTCCAGCAACGACAAGATCAAGCTTGCCTTCGCTCAGTTGTTCACTTGTCGCAAATGGCACATACTTGCCGTCTACAAGTGCTAAGCGCACACCAGCGACCGGGCCATCAAATGGTGCGCCAGTCAGCATAAATGCTGCACTCACCGCAATCATAGCAATCATATCTGGGCGAAATTCTGGATCCATACTCAGGACCGAACCCACACCCTGCACTTCGTGCCGATAGCCTTTTGGCCAAAGTGGGCGGATTGGTCGGTCGATTAATCGGCTAATCAACACTGCGTCTTCACTAGGACGACCCTCTCGTTTAATAAATCGGCTGCCACTAATCTTGCCAGCTGCATACATTTTTTCCTCGTAGTCGATAGAAAGCGGGAAATAATTAAATCCCTTAAGTCGACTATCGCTTACCATGGCAGTTCCCAGCACTACGGTATCTCCGTAGCGGACAATTACACTGGCACTGGTCCGAAAGCCTACTCGGCCAACTTCTAGGGTTAGTTTTTTACCGCAAAAATCGGTACTTACGCTAACAATATCCTTACCAAATGGATTGATTGTACTCATTTTTATTCAATTTTTCCTTCCTTATTCGTCGCATGGTTCAGATATACAAAATTGTATAGCTGCTTCCCTACGACGAAATTAATAACTCTTATTGAGAGTTCGTTATGTAACTCTCTGGTACTGGCACGTTGCTAGAACGTACAAAAACTAGAGTGTCAATTAGCGCCTGATACCCAATTTCTTAATCAGGGCAAGATACGCTTGAGAATCTTTGTCTGCAATATATTTAAGCAAACGCTTCCGCTGACCAACCATTTGTAGCAAGCCACGTCGGGCTGCAAAATCTTTTTTATTAACTTTCAAATGTTCGGTAATTTCAGCAATACGAGCAGTTAAAATACCTACCTGCACCTCTGGTGAGCCAGTATCTTTCTTGTTCTTTGCAAGGTCTGCAATTATCTTCTGTTTCTTGTCAGTAGTTATCATGCGTTAGGCACTATTCTAGCACACTCTCATCTGTTAATCAAGTATTTGTTCGGTTCTTGTGAATTAGGAGAAATCGCTTGTTCAATTTTAAATTCTCCGACGATTGTGCGGCGGAGGTCGGACATGTAAGCACCAGTTTCGAGCTTTTTGCCAATATCTTCTACCAGTGAGCGGATATATGTGCCACTGCTAACAGAAGTAGTGAAGTGTATTTCTGGGTAGTTGTAATCTGTTAGCTCTATATTATTAACTCGGATTTTTCGGGGTTCTATAGCTACTTCCTCCCCTTTTCGGGCCAATTTGTAGGCCCGTTGACCGTTTATCTTTATAGCCGAGTAAATAGGCGGTGTCTGCATACTTTCGCCCTCGAAGCTCTGTAAAGCTGCTAGAACCTTGTCTTTTGAAGGGTTTTTGCTCGATACTTCTGTTTTTTCGCCCTCTTCGTCTCCGGTTGAGCTGGTTTGGCCGAGTTTCATGGTTACTTCGTACGTCTTATCTAATTTACTAAATTCGCTTGCTCGTTTGCAGTACGAGCCGACCACAACGACCATTAAACCTGTCGCCAAAGGGTCAAGCGTACCCGTATGCCCAACTTTTACCTTCTTGCCCGCCTCTTTTCTTAGAATATTTCGGACTTTGGCCACTACATCAAAAGATGACCAACCACTTGGCTTATCAACTAGTAAAATCCCATCAAACTCCATAAGTACTATCCATAATACCCCACCCGCTACGCTGGTGGGCAGAGCAGTCGGCCTAAACCTAAGAAGTGGGGGGCATGAGGGGGGGTGGCACAGGTGGCGGAGGCCCCGCAGGCCTATTATTTTCCTGATTCTTAGGCTCTTCAGGGGTATGTAGTTGTTCACTTAACGATTGAGTACCTACGGACTGTTTTGGTTGTGGCACAGGCGGTGGTGCTGCCTCGGCAGCTGTAGCGGCAGTTTCACGAGCTTTTTCTGCATCTAAATGCGGACTGGCTACTTCTTCTTCGATCTGGTGCAGTGTTTTACCTCTGTCGGCAATACTATTTTCTGGCTCTTTGGCGGCTGCTCGATTGTTATGCCCCAAGATAGGACTTTTTTTATCAGCGCCAGTACTTAGAGGATCGGTGGTTCCCTCGTATTGGCGGTCTTCTGCCACGCTATTGGCAGTTAGCTGACCACCTAATGTTGGTGGTTCTTTTACAAGGCCTGGCGTATTTTTGGGAGGCTCTCCCGAAGGACTTTCGGCATCTTGATCGGTCTTACCTTCTTCTGTTTTAGGCTCTTGGCTCTCATCGAGATAACGATTGTCTACCAGCGAGTGGAACTTACCGTACTCATCGATATGAATATCGTCTTGTTCCTCTGGTTCTACCTCTGGTATTTCAGCTGCTTCGTTGTCTTCTTCTGGAACTGGTTCCTCGTCGCCGCTATGGCTGATCCGAATCGTACCGTCTGGAGTTGCTTTATCATCGCCCTGCTGTTTTGCCTTCTCTTCATCTTCGGCTTCTTTCTCAGCCTTTTTGCGAGATTCCTCCAGCTTTGTAGCTACCAGCTGAGTACTCGCACCGGCGGACATTAAGACGCCCGATATAGACATGGTATGTGGAGATACTTTCTCATTACGAAAGCGGTCTGTCTCGGCCACGACTCCTGTTAGGAGGGCGGTGGCAATCTGCGTATCAAGAACATCACGCTTGAGCTCAAGTGCAACGTCACTAACCATTTCACACAGGCTACTCGCCCGAGTTTCTACCCAGTCGATAGCTGCAAGATTAGATTTTGCCTTATTGCTAATACCAATAATCGTGGCATCGTGCAAGATACGACCATGTGCCGTAATAGCTGCATCCAGATGACCCTTGTCTTCTACCCCAATAGCCACGATAGTTTCGATATTAAAGTCGCCCTGGCTAAATTGTAAGTCTTTTTCGTCGATACTAGTTTTATACGGAGTAATGTAGATCTTTACCACATCGTCCTCAACCTTATAGCGAAGTTTGTCTGCCTTTGACTTATCAAGAGCAATAATAAAATCACGCAAGCTATTAGTGTTTTTTTCGAGAGTTTTTTCTGGCTTGAGAAATTCTATTGCTGAGGGAACTTTACCGCTAAATACGGCGGTGGCATGCTTGCCAATCTTATTAAGTGTAATCGTAAGGCCAATACAGGCCGCCAGCTGGTCAAGTGAAGGGTTAGCACTAACCGTAACTAAAATATTATTAGTATTTTTTAGCTTATCGATAGCTTGTTCAAAATGACCAAGTGGAGCTTTATTGTTTTTTGGTGGCATAGCGTATTTTTGTTTTAACTATTTATGTTAATAAACATATCATACATAAGCATTTTTGTCCAGATGTTTATCAAGGTTTTGCAGTTTAAGCGTATTTAGGTTATAGTTATGTCCATCACTTCGTAAAAAATAACTAAAGGAAAGTTGATATATGCCAATTATAAAATCTGCTCGTAAACGAGTGCGAGTTGCTCGTAAGGCTACTGTTCGCAACCTGCGAACTAAGCGGTCTTTGAAGCAAGCTATTAAGTCTGTGCAGAGCACAGTAAAAAGTGGTAAAAGCGCCGACCAAGAGCTAAAAGATGCACAAAGTGCCATCGATACAGCGGTAAAGAAGGGTGTGCTCCACAAGAATAAGGCTGCTCGTAAGAAAGCACAGCTGGCACGAGAAGCTAAGAAAACTACCAAAGCTTCTAAGACAGCCAAGAAAGCTGCTCCAAAGAAGCCAGCAGCCAAGAAGACTCCAGCCAAAAAACCAGCTAAGAAATAGTCTTTCTACTGAGTTCTAGCAAGAATTCACGCAGAGTGTCATCGGCATCGATGGCCTCTGTTTTTATTTGGCGATCAATTGCACTTAGCCGATGTAATAAATCTTGAAGTTCGGCCCGTGAAAGCTTGCTGGCAATCCGGGTAGATTTGCTTACCACAAATGGGCTCAAGCCAGCCTCTTTTGCGATAGCATCCGAGCTTTTGCCCTTCCCAGCTTTTACAATTGCTACCGCATGGAGCTGCCAGACAATCATAGATAGGATTATCGGTGGCTCGATTTTTTGAGCTCGTTGTGCCTCGTATAGTTCCAAGGTTTTCTTTGCATTACCCGCAAATGCTGCATCGAGTAAATTAAAAATTGTCCCTGTTATATTTGGTTCGGTTACATTCTCGATACTCGTGCGAGTTATCTCTGACTGATAATCAAGCAGCTTAACAAGCTCGTTGTGTAACGCCTGTTGTTGGAGACTAATTCGCTCTACCAAAAACCGTGCATCGGCTGGTTTTAATGATCCACCTCTGGTTTTTGCCTCTTGTGTTAGCCAAGAAATAAGCTCTTGTTCGCCTAGCTCTTTAAACTCTTCGAGATTTGTCTTTTGTTTGAGCGTCTTATAAAACACACTCCGTTTGTCGGGCTTAGGCTCAACAAAAAGTAATGTCGTTTCTTGGGTGGCTAGTGGCAGTATGTCTTCCAGGTTTTCGGCCACCTTCTTATTGTTGCCAAGTCGCTTAATAATAACGAGCTTTTTGGGGCTTAAAAATGAAGGGCTCTCAAGGATTTGTGTAATCTGCTCGAGTTCGGCTTCTTCTCCATCGATTGTCTCTACAGCTAAGTCTGTGTGCTCGGCGATAAAGTCTGTTTTTATTTGCTGAAGTTTTTGCTCAAGCAAATACGTATTGGGGCCAACCAGCGAAATTATATTTTTTGGCACATTGGGCATATGTGTGTTCCTCTTCCTGCAACTCTCAACTTTTCTATTGTGGTGCCACAGCGTGGACATGGCAAGTTTTCTCGGCGAAAAACTCGAGCAAACTGGATGTAGCTACCCTTTTTACCTTTGGCATCAACGTAGTTTCGGTCGGTTGAGCCACCCTTTTCAATACTAAGGTTTAGTACATACTGAATACTAGCGAATAATTTTTTTAATTTGGCATCTGATACATCAGCTACTCTAGTAGCTGGGTGGATTTTGGCGCCCCACAGCGACTCGTCGGCGTAGATATTGCCCACTCCAGCTAGCACTGTTTGATCAAGCAATGCTGCCTTAATAGTAGAGCCTGCCCGTTTTTTTATTCGTTCTATAAATATTTTGTCCGTGAACTCTGCGCTCAAAGGTTCAGGACCAACTTTTTTAAAAAAATCGATGTTAGGAATCTCAATCGTAGGGACTAACCTAACCCAGCCAAACTTACGTTGATCATTAAAGAAAAGTTTTGCCCCGTCTAGCTCAATAGTTACCCGAGTTGATTTGTCTGGGAGTTTGCCAACTAGACTGTTGGTTGGGTGCCCTGCCCCAAATTTTTTAGAATCATCGTCGCTCCGAAAGACTAGTTGCCCAGTCATTTTAAGATGAATGATTAGCGAGTAGTCTGAGTCTAGATCGATAATAAGCACCTTGGCCCTGCGCCTAACATCGGTAATTTTGGCTCCAATCAGAAAGCTTTCTACATCTGATTTAGCGTTTGGGAATGATTTATCCCATGAGGAAGATACGTCTGTAACTTTTCGTCCAGGCAATAACTCAATGAGTCCTAGTCGCACAACTTCTACTTCTGGTAACTCCGGCATAGGTAACCTCTATTTTAGCAAGCTCTGGGGTACAATAAATATATGAGTAACTCATTGGGTGACATTTTGGGCAAAAAAAACTTCTCTGCACCTGATGAAATTGAAGTTATTAAGACCTACGTTTTCGAACGATTTGAGCAAACTCCCTCAGTGACACTAACTGACAGCTCTATAATCATCGTTGTTTCTAGCGCTAGTTTAGCCGGAGCCCTGCGCCCCGAGCTTCATAAGCTTCAGGAACAACTAAATACTCAAAAGCGTCTAACCATCCGTATCGGCTAAAGTTCGCCCCAATTTTTACCTATGGTGGTGTCGACCGTAAGTTTAACCGGAAGCTTATATACAGCTTCCATAATACTCTTAAGCTGTAGAGCAACTTCATCGGCATCTGTTTCTTTGCATTCTACGAGCACTGAGTCATGAATTTGCAGTAACATCTCTGCTCCATCCATGCCGTGTAGATACTTTTCGATATCGATCATAGCCATCTTCATAAGGTCGGCTTCTGTGCCCTGGATCGGCATGTTCATAGCTGCTCGTTCGGCCGCCTGTCTGACCATAAAATTACTCGACTTTATATCTGGCATTGGACGCCTACGACCAAACAAAGTCTCTACATACCCCTGTTCTCGAGCTTGGTCTTTTAGTCCATTGAGATATTCGAGCATTGGCTTTCGAAGCTCAAAATACTTATCTATAAATTCTTTGGCAGCGGTAAATGTCATGCCAGTTGCAATACTCAACCCATGTGGGCTCATGCCATATAAAATGCCGAAGTTTATAACCTTGGCATCTCGGCGCATGGTCTTGGTAACGTCCTCCGGCTCTCGGTTGTATACCTGCGCAGCTGTGGCAGTGTGCACATCTATATCTCTATTGAATAAATCAATTAATTCTTTGTCCTTTGCTAAAACTGCTGCCAAACGAAGCTCGAACTGGCTATAGTCGGCGCTAACCAACACATTACCGGGACCAGCTACAAATGCAGTACGAATTCGCTTGCCCAGCTCGGTTCGGACCGGAATATTTTGCAGATTTGGGTCGTTCGAACTAAGCCGCCCTGTCTGCGCAACAGTCAGACTAAATGTAGTATGCAGCCGCCCTCGCTCGTCCACCATTTTTGGCAACGTTTCCACATACGTACTCATGAGTTTGGTAACTTCTCGGTACTGCGATATGAGATCAACAATCGGGTGCAGTGCCCGTAATTTATCTAGTTCATTCGCTGCAGTACTATAGCCAGTTTTGCCCTTTTTTACCCCTGTTGTTGGCAGGCCTAACTTTTCAAACAAAATAACCGAAAGTTGCTGGGGGCTACCAATATTGAACTCCTCATCGGCATGACCATAAATTTGTTGTTCAAGGTCACTAATCTGGTCTTTTAGCTCTTCAGAAAATTGAGCCAGATATTCACTATCCAGCTTGATTCCTTTGTGCTCCATAGCTGCCAGTACAGGAATAACTGGCCATTCAATATCCTCTGCCAATTTCTGCACTTTTGGCAACTTTGCAAGGTCTTCTTTTTGCTGCTCGTACAGGGCTCGAATTACTCCAATAATCGCTGGTGCCTGGGCCAAGAACTCTTCTGGCGGAAGATCACTGAGTTCGCCACCTTCCCAACCCAAATCAGCCTCTGCTATCTCAGATAGGCTTGGTTTGTATGTTAATGGGTTAATCAAAAAACGGCCAACATCAACATCGTGGTCCAACTCCGCTAAGTCTTTTGACCCAAGCTCCAAAAATACTTGCGCCGTTGATTTTGCATCATAACCTATCTTCTTTACATCTGGACTACTCACAAAAGCAAGTTCTTGTTTGGCTTGTTCGGGACTCAAGATATACAGAGCTTTAGGCTCAGGGCTCACAAGAACATATTGCGGATCTTTACCGTGTTTGCCGGCAGCATAGCTATGTATTACTACTTCACTATCTTTCTTAACGGCAAGCGAACCTTTATAGTCTTGAACCTTCGGTAGAGTAATATTTACTGAAGCCGCAGCTATCTCAGAAACTTCATCCGGGACCTTCATAATCTCTGGAAGCTGGCGTACCAGCGTACGGAACTCGAGTTTTTGTAGCATATTCCGGATCTCAACTGGATCACACTTACTACCATCAACCTCTTTGAGATCTAGCTTGATTGGCGCATCTGTCCAGATTGCAGCCAGTTTTTTGCTCAAATATGCACTCTCTTTGCCATCCTTTAGTTTTTGAGCTAGTTTTTCGGGGGTTATAAGATCGATATTTTCATAAATTCCGTCTAAGTTCCCATATTCGTTCAACAGCTTTACGGCCGTTTTTTCGCCCACACCAGGCACGCCTGGAATATTGTCAGAACTATCACCTTTTAGCGACTTTAGATCCAAGAACTGCTCGACTTCGATACCATACTTTTTTTCGAAGCTCTCGGGGTGAAAAAGCTCAATATTACTGAGGCCTTTCTTGAGTGCATAAACGTGTACATTACCGTTGATGACTTGTAGCATATCCAGATCAGAGGTAACCAGCAGTGTATCCAGCCCCTTTTCTCGAGCCTGGACTGCCAATGCACCCATAATATCGTCGGCTTCATAGTCATCAAGTTCATACAATGGCCAACCAAAAGCTGCTAATAGCTCATGAAGCAACGGAATTTGTTCATAAAAATCTGGTGGAGGCGGCTTGCGACCTGCCTTATATTCTGGATACAGCTCTAGTCTTTTTCGAATATTAGTTTTGGGCTTATCCCATGCCACGCAGACATAATCTGGTTGTAGTTTTTTGAGTACCTCCAGTGCCATCACTGCAAAGCCATACACTCCGCCAGTTGGCGTGCCTTCTTTGGTCGAAAGCCCAGGCATAGCAAAATACCCACGGTAAAAAACTGATTTACCATCGATGATTACTAGCTTCTTTCTCTCCTCTGCCATCACTTAACAGTATACGCCTGTTCTCTTGTACGGCCTAGGCACTGACGGCGTGGTGACCAAGCTGCATCAAAAATTGGCGCTGTGGCTCTTGCCAATGAGATCCCTCTTTTTTACTCAAAGATTCCCGTGCAACACGAGTTTTATGCTCAATAATCTGTTCTACTGCTTCTACTGCCCCAGAATGTATAAGTAGCTTTTGGCAGCGTAATACCTCTCGGGAGGCAAGCTTGGAGCTGCCAACTGTCTGCCGTAAATAGATTTTTTGTTCTTCAGTAAGTTTTGAATCAGCCGACAATGCATGCTGAAGCAATACTGTCCGCTTGCCTGAGCAGATATCTCCACCTCGATATACCCCATCGACTGTCATGTCAGTCACTTCTAAGTCATTACGCAGCTGATACGCTTCGCCCAAATTGTGGGCAAATATCTGTATAGCATCGATATCATCTGTTGATGCCCCAGCCAAATACATACCAACCTCTAGTGGTGCACGAAACGTATAGTGTTTTGTCTTATCACCGTTCGCTCTATTGGCTTCTTCGTCGCTAATATCATCAATTACTGGTGCAAGTAGATCTCCTGTCTGGCCAAAGCCGGTAGGAACCATAGCAGCATGTATGGCATTTGAGGCACGTACTTTTGCCAGCGCTGGAGCTGGCAACGTACCAATTGCCAGAAGCGCATGATGGTTTAGAGTTAGAGCGCCGTTAATTGTTACATCTTCGGGTAAATTGCCTATCTCTTTCGTGGTATTTGCAACCAACTCTTCTTCGACAAACATATGAGCTGGTACATTACCTCGGCGCTGCCGAGAGTCATCTTGGATGTCATCTATCACTACCAGATAGGTCTGCAGCGCCTCCATAGCAGCGCTAGCTCTGTCGATCATTTCATTGTCTTTGCCGCCGAGCATCTCGTAACCAGCTATAGTTAATACCCCTCGAACTCTCCTGGCATTCGTCGTTAGAATATCGGTACAGGCTTCAACGGGTAATGAGATAAAGTCTCCGTAATCTTCTGCTTGGTCCATAAGCTGTGCAGCATATACACCCACTGCATCTTCAACTCGCTCTTGATACTGCCCAAAGCTAGACAAAAATTGCTCCTGCGAATTCTCCATGCCCTATATTAGTCCAGTTAGTTTAGATTCTATTGCTTTTTCAAAGTCTTCTATCGTCGAAAAATTATTGTCGATACATATATCTGCCTTGGCTTTAACGGCTAATGTATTGAGGGTCGCTTCATCGCCTGAGTGGCTAGCTTCGTCTTGCTCTTCTTGCATAAACTCTTCAAAAGTCTTTTGGTCTTCGCTGGAACGTTGCCTATTTTGTACTCGCTCATAGCGAATTTTTGGATCGGCATCCACCCAGATGACTGTGCCGCCTAGCTCGTGTACTCGGTCGGCTTCGCCTGGATTACGAAGACTAGCAATCGCTACACCTTTGCACTCCTCACCTGCTTGCTCAACTGCTTTGTCCATTAAAAATCCCAGGCCATGAGCTCGTCGCCACTCAGCACTAATTGCTCGTAGGTTTTCTCGCTCGAGTGGTAAGTCACGCTTCCGAGCTTCTTCTCGCAAAATATCTGTGGCCGGAACAAAAAGGAAATCTTTCTCTTTTTGCAGATACTCACCAATTGTATCTTTCCCGCTTCCGTTTGTACCAGAAACCCCAATAATCTTCATGGCTTAGCTCAAATAATCGTGTAGTTTACGAGCATCTTTATGTTTGCGAAGTTTTGCTAAAGCTTTTGCTTCAATTTGTCGGATACGCTCACGGGTTACACTAAATTCTTGACCTACTTCCTCAAGTGTGTGGCTTTTACCGTCTTCTAAGCCAAAACGAAGTTTGAGTATCTTTTGCTCACGTTCGGTTAGGCCACTAAGCATATCTTTTACATGCTCCTTTAAGAGACTGCCGGTCGCTGACTCTTCAGGACTAATTGTGTCTTCGTCCTCAATAAAATCACCCAGCACTGAGTCTTCTTCATCGTCTCGCACACTTGCATCAAGCGAATGGATATCTTGCTTGATCTTCATAATGTGTTCGACTTTTTCTACATCCATTTCCATTGCTTTTGCAATTTCTTCATTGGTTGGCTCTCGATTGAGCTCTTGAGTAAGTCGCCGCTGTGTTCGAAGCAGTTTGTTAATTGTCTCAAACATGTGTACTGGAATACGAATCACACGAGCCTGGTCGGCAATGGCCCGAGTTATTGCCTGACGAATCCACCACGTAGCATAGGTCGAGAACTTAAAGCCCTTGTCTGGGTCAAACTTCTCTACCGCTCGGAGTAACCCGGTGTTTCCTTCCTGGATAAGGTCAAGCAAGTCCAATCCACGTCCAACATATCGTTTAGCTATCGAAACAACCAACCGCATGTTAGCTTCAGCCATTTGGTCTTTGGCTTTTTTATCACCAGCCACAACTCGCTGAGCAAGTGCTAGTTCTTCTTCGGCAGTTAGCAGTGGGATTTTACCAATTTCTCGCAAGTACAATCGTACTGAGTCATCAGCAATATCATCCATATACGATTTGTCATCAAGTGCTAACTCTTCTTCATCTTCCTCTTCGGCCCATTCGCCACTAAACGATGTCTTGGAAGCCTCTCCATTGCCTACTTCAATATTTGCTTCGGCTAATTCAGTATACAGACTATCTAAAATCTCGGCATTTTCTGGCGTTTCAGGGATAACAGCAAAAATCTCTTCTTGCTCAATCTTACCCGCCTTTTTTGCCTGTTTAAATAGTTTTTTCTTGGTCTCCTGTAATTCTTTTTGGTCTTCTGCCACGATTGCTCCTACTCTTTTATCTTGTTCAATAATGCATCTAAATCTCGAGCACGCTCAAGTAATTTCTTTTCTGTAGCACCACTTGCATCAGCAAGATCTGCTGTAATCTGTTTTTTTGAGTGTTTTACGAAATATTCGATTATCCTGGCTCGGAGTCGTGCTGCTTCAAATTGAAGCTCTAGCGTGTCGACAGTGCCATAAAGTTCTTCAAACTGTAATGATACTATCTTAACATAATCTAACATCGGTCGCAAGGCAGTAGCAGCCTTTAAATCTCCATCAAAATCTCGATTTTCTTTCAGAAAAATTAACAATTCTTTTGAGTCATGTGATGGCATCATTTCGGGATCAACCATATCCAAATAGGCTCGAGTTCCGGGCAACATCAAAGCCAACGAAAGCAAGTGGTCGGCCAATCTTTGCCATTCTACATTGTTAACCGGCTCGCTAACCTGCTGGTTTTTTGGTTTTTTCAGGCGTTTTGGCACATTTGTTGCTTCCCCCATTTTCTCCCGAAGCGCATCCTCACTAATCCCTGCAACCTTGCTCACCTGCCCCACATAATGGTCTTGTTCGATCTTATCAGTCACCTGACTAATCACTGGCAGTAGCACCTCACTCAATGTCCGCTTACCATGCGCACTCGTTATATCCAACTTACTGGTATACCTATTAAGCAGCCAGTCAAACGCAGCCTGGGTTTTATCAATAGCCTCCTCCCAAAGCTTTGGGTCTTTCTGGATAAGCTCATCAGGGTCTTTGCCCGACAGAATGGTAATAATTTGCAGATTCAAACCAACCTTGCTGGCAATGGGGATAGCTCGTTCTGCAGCAGCCAAGCCGGCTTGGTCTTGATCAAAAGCCAGACGTACATTGCCAGCTAAACGAGATAAGCTCTTAAGCTGATATTCCGTCATGGCCGTGCCAGCGGTAGCTACTACATTTTTTACCCCTATCTGATGGCTCGCAATTACATCCAAATTTCCTTCTACAATTACCGAAAACCCTTCGCTTCGAATTGCCTTTTTCGCAAGATGCAGCCCATAGACATGCCGACTCTTGTCGTACAGTGGGGTACTTGGTGTATTGATATATTTTGGGCCACTGTCATCACCTGGCATTTGTCGAGCCGTAAAGCCCACAACCCGGCCAAAGCCGTCCGCAAGTGGCACCATTATTCGCCCCCGAAACATATCAACATCACCTTGCCGCCGAGTGACACACAGCCCTACTGTCCGAATTATCGGCAAGCTCACACCTTTTTTCGTCAAAAAATCAGTTAGAGCAGTTCCATTATTTGGGCTATACCCCAACTGAAAATCCAAAATTGTTTCTTTATTGAACTTCCGAGTTTTGGCAACATATTCCCATGCTTCTTTATTGCTCTTTAGTTGCACCTGATAAAATTTTGCAGCTAATTCCAAGGCTGCGTACAATTTTTCTTTGTCAATTTTGGGCTTACCACTAGAGCCTTTAAATTCTTCAAGCTCTACCCCTGCCTTTCGGGCCAATAGTTCCAAAGCTCCCTTAAAATCCACACCCTCAACTTCCATAATAAAAGTGAATACATCCCCGCCACGACCAGAGCTAAAGTCGTGCCAAATTTGTTTTTCGGGACTTACTACAAAACTCGGGGTTTTTTCATTACTAAACGGACTTAAACCTTTAAAGTTACGTCCAGCCCGTTTCAGTTGCACATACTCACTCAACACATCTTCAATACTCAGTCTCGCCTTTATTTCCTGCACCGCATCCATATCTATCAGTGTAATGCACAGAGCACCGAACCTGAAAGCATTACCACATTCTCTCTATGCTTGCTAAAATAATGCTTATGCCTCCACAAACACCCTCTAATGACCCGTACGGATTTATCTTAAATCCAGAAAAGCCAAAGCGCTCGTCTCCTTTTAGCGGTGGCAGTTTCGGCATGAAGATTGCTTTAGTGGCAGTTGTAGCAATTATTATCATTATTGGCGGCGTAGTACTAGGGAATATTCTTGGTTCTTCAAGTGATGCACAAAAGCAACGGTTGATTGAACTGGCACAATCTCAGACCGAAATTGTCCGAGTTTCCACAGCTGCTGCTACCAAAGCAAATAGCAGCGACACCAAGGCAATTGCCTACACCAATAAAATTTCTGTACAATCTGCACTCAATCAAACAACTGCCCAATTATCAAAATATAATGTAAAGTCCGACGGCAAACTGCTTGGCCAAGGCAAAAATGCCGAAACCGACAAACTACTGGCTGACGCTGCTAGTAACAATCGCTACGACGAAACGTATAAAAAAATACTGGCCGAACAGCTGAGTAATTATCAAAAACTACTCCAAAACACCTTCGAGTCGAGCAACAGGACCGAAAAGTTAATGATCAATCAAGCCGCCAACTCCAACACGCTCGTTATTAGTATGTTCAAAGACTAGTCAATCGCCGGTGGCGTTTTGTCTTCGCCCGTTACCAAGTCGTAACTATGGCGGATAAACCCTCGTATATCTTCCCACGGCAATTGCCCACTTAGTACAATCGTATTCCAGTGCTTTTTATTGAGGTGATACCCCGGCATCACACTCTCATATTTTTCTCGCAATATCAGACTAAGCTGGGGATCACATTTTAGGCTAATCCGCACCGGATTACTCTTTTCGGCAATTAGCGCAAACATTTTGTCCCCCACCTTATAGACCGCTACATCCTCGCCAAACGGGTAATCCAGCCGAACATTCGGCATACTCAGCAGACACTCTTCTACTTCTTTATGATTCATTAGCTCTATTCTACCCCTGTTAAGAGTAAATTGCTAGCATAAGCGCTATTGACATTGGGCGTCTTTTGTAGTATGATGTAACAAGCTAGAAACAAAACAAAAACAAACTAAACGAAATAATAAAGGAAGTCACAAATGGTATTTTTTAAACGAGACCACCAAGAAGTAAGCGGCAGTCACGAAAGAGACCCTGTAGCTACCCCATCTACGGATGAGGCCATACGAACAGCTGGCCTGCGCCGTAGACAACTTGCAGAAGAAGCAGGAATCGAGTTCGATACTGAGACAGGTGAACCTATCTCACCAAAAAATCCAGTAGATGCTGGAGTTATCACACCTGATAAGTCTAGAGAAATATCTGCAACAGCAGTCCACCAAGCTCAAGAGATAGCAAAAACAACAGAGCAAGCTGGAATTGCTGCCGAAGAGGTAGGTCGACTAGCAGTAGCTGGCCAAGCAACAGAAGAAATGCCCGCTGTTGATATACAGCATCGATTGCACGAATAAGATTAAGACTTTTTGAGTGCTTTGAGGTAGTATTGCAGCTCTGCGATACTTGCCTGAATATCGTCGAAAGCCCGATGGACATCTTTTTTACGGAATTCGACGCCGTCTTTGGCTTGCATCAAGATCTTAAAACTGGTTACGTCTAGCATCCGGTAATGAAGTAGCTCCTCTACCTCAGGCCACCATTGGCGAATAAAAATCCTGTCATTGTGAATTGAGTTACCCGCAAGTATTGCTGGTTCTTTGCCAAATTGAGCAGAAATAAAGCCAACCAGCTCGTGTACTACTTCGTTTTCGTCTCTCCCCTCGGTTTTAACCCGTTCTGTCAAACCGCTGGCAGCGTGCTGCTGAATAGACCACTCATTCATAGTTTTCAAGCGATCTTCAGGCTGCTTGATAACTGCTTCGTAGCTGGCGAGTGTCTTGAAATCAAAGTCGGTAATTTCGGCGGCGACCTCTAGGATCACATCTGTCTTTGGGTCGAGCCCTGTCATTTCTAGATCTACCCACAAAAGCTTGGTCGGAATGGCATTTTTAAGATCCATCTATAGCACTCCCTCGTATGCGAAAGACTTACCTGGCAAATTCAGATTTTTTCTTCTTGTGAAGAAATATACTGCATTAGTATATTGATGAGCAAAAGAGAAGATCTGAGCTGTCAGAAAGTCTTGGAGTAGAAGTGGTGATATAAGATGGATCTTACCTATCATTACACCCTATTATACAAGAGTAGTCGTGATATGATTAAAAAGTGAAACGCAAGAACATATTACTACTATTTCTCGCTTGCTTGATTGTTGTTTTGGGTGTGTTTTTGTTTTTTAAACAAAAGGCTAAAGCCCCCGAGGGAGAAAATAAGCCAATAGCCACAAATAACTCAGAGGTACCTGCCACCGAAGTACCAGCTAGTTTTAATAAAAACTTATATTCTCTGGATGATCCAGCAAGTCTTTGGATAATTGTAAACAAAAAACGACCTTTGCCAGATGGCTATACTCCAGCCGACCTAGTGGCTGTCAGTGGGCAAATGCTCAGAAAAGAAGCTGCTACTGCACTTGGCTCGCTACTGAGCGACGGCGCAAAAGCTGGCGCTAGTATGCAAGCTATTAGCGGGTATCGTTCGCAGGCTACCCAAGTAGGCCTTTATAACTCATATGTTGCTAAAGATGGCGTGGCTGCAGCCGACCGCTATAGTGCTCGCCCTCGCTATAGTGAGCATCAAACTGGCTTGGCGGCAGATCTTGGCAACGGCACGTGTGACCTAGAGATTTGCTTTGGTACTACTGCAGCTGGCAAATGGCTACGTGAAAACGCCTACAGATACGGCTTTGTAGTTCGCTACCCCGAGGGTAAAGAATCGTTGACTGGGTATCAGTATGAACCGTGGCATATTCGCTATGTTGGCAAAGAACTTGCCTTAGAAATCCAAAAGTCTGGCCAGACACTTGAACAATTTTTTGGCTTGCCAATGGCTGGCTCGTATTAGAGCTTAGTCCTTTTTCTTGTCGAGCTTATCTAGTTTTGCGTAGTGTACGATTAGGTAGATCACAAATGCAGTTGCTACAAGTGTAATAAGCGCCGAAAGGATTGCGCCCCAGCCAATAATTAGCCCGCCCTTACCACTTGCATCTGGATCCACAACGGTCCAATTTAAATCAGCCAGATCAATTCCGCCGATGATAAAACCCACAATTGGGTTAATAAACCCATCAACAATTTGTTTTACCGCAGCTCCTGCGGCAGTACCAATAGCCAAACCAACTGCCAAACCAACTACACCTTGCGTGCGGACAAAATCCATAAATCCAGCAAGCTGGCTAACTGGCTTTGTCTTGGTGGCCTTCTCTGCTTTTTTGCGAGCAGTTGCAGCTGCTTTTGCGGCTGCAGTTTTAGTGTTTTTGCGTGTTTTTGCAATAGCTTTCTTTGCCATTATCTCTCCCTTCGATTATTGAGGTTATTTTAACATAATTTAGCTATTATGTCCTCTGGTTTCTCGACAATATAGGTGGGTTTTGCGCTCCTAAGAATCGCTTTATCTTGCAAGCCCCATGTTACAGCAACCGAGCGGATGGATGCTTTTTCGGATGCTATAACATCTCGCACCTCATCTCCGATCATCCAAACATTCTCCGCTTTGTACGGATACTTCCTAAAGAAACGAGATAAATTTCTGTGCTTGCCAAGCAATGATGCTCGAGGGAGTACGGTGATGTCTGCTGCTAGCTTCTCTCGGGTAAGAATAGCCTTGATAGCTTTTTCGCCATTTTGACTCAACACAAACAAATCCCAGCCAGCCCTTTTGAGATCTTTCACAACCGTTTCCATGCCCGTAAAAAGTGTTATCTCATCAATGTGTTCAAAGAATCTTTTGCGACCTTTGTAGAGCAAAAGCGGCAGCTGCCATGGATGTATGCCTGCCCACTCTAAAGCTTCTCGGAGCGTACCTTTGCGAAGCCGAATGTAATCCTTTGAGGACATGTGTGGCCAGCCATTTTCTTTTGCCATTTGGTTGTAGACTACCTGAAGCACATGTGCGGTATTTGCTAATGTGCCGTCAAAGTCGAGTATTACTGCTTTTTTCATCGCTACATCTTTTCTGGGGTTGGCATGCCAAGCACATGAAGCCCTGCTGCCAATACTTTTTCGTACGCCTCAACTAATGCCAAGCGCTCCTTTGAGCGAGGATCATCGATTACCCTGCTCTGTTCGTAAAAACGATTAAATGTCTGTGATAGATCATATAAATAAGTACAAATATGATGGGGCGAATAGGAATGTAGTGCTGCGGCAAATGCTTCTGGGTATTGGCTAATTGCTCGGGCCAAACTTCGCTCGGCTGGGTCGAGTGATTCTGTAGTAGTGGCTTTTTTATCGGTAGACTTGCCCAAAATACTGCGAGCCCGCACTAATGCATATTGGATATATGGCCCGCTATTCCCTTCTAGGCTGACGGAGCTTGTTGGGTCATAGCTGATATCGCCGCCAATTTTATTTTTTAGGAACGAATACCGCACAGCACCGAGCACTACTTGGTCATCAGAAGATTTTGCAGCTTCATAAGTTGCATCCAGTACGTCGTTAGCGGTTACCACATTACCTTCTCGGCTACTCATTTTACGGCCATCAGCAAATTTTATGCGACCATGCGTGTGATGAATAGTTTTTTTAACAAGTTCTGGTTCGAATTGCTCGACGCTTTTCATCACAACAGCTAAGTGATCTTTTTGGGCGACATCTGTGATGATAAATGAGCTATCGTATTTGAAGTCTTCGAACTTATGCTGGATAAGTCCAACGTCTTTGCCTGCATAGGTCGGCAAACCTTCACTATTAACAAAAACTTGGGTGAATAATCCGTACTTTTCGCCTCTAAAAATTATGGCGCCATCTGACTCTTCGTATACATCACCAACATGGGATTTTACGGTTTCTAGCCCCAGATCTGACACCGCACTTTCTGGATAATATTTTTTGAATGGTACCATGCCCAAACGATCGTATAGTTCGTCAAACCCATCGTAGCTCCACTGCCGACAAGTCCAGTAGATCTTAGCAAAATCGCTCGTCTTGTCTCCATTATTATGAAGCTCGTAAATTTTTTTGTTCAATGCATCAATCTCTTGCTTGTTCGAATCATATGCTTCATTGCCAGCTACGTATTGGTTGCTTAGCCATTTGGCTCGGTCTGCAGGCTTGATGCCATCGAGCTTCTTTGGGTTCTCGCCACCCAATTCTCGCAAAATTGCCCACATAGTTTTTGCTACATGCAGCCCTACATCACCACCAAAATTTACTCGATGCACATTTGCGCCAGCGGCTTCAAGCAAGTTAGCTATCGCATCGCCTACTAGGCTCGTGTAGAGATGTCCCGCATGAAGTACTTTAAACGGATTTGGATCGGAATATTCGGCTACGGTTTCTTGGTGAAGTAGAGTTTTTGATATACGGTCTGCAGACGCCAAAGCCGCTGCAAAGACTACTTCGTCGACTAATCGAATATTTATAAAACCTGGACCAGCCACTTCTGCTGATACAACTCCTTCGACTTGCTGGGAGATGGCCTCGGCAATTTGAGTAGCTAATTCTCGTGGGCTACCCCCAATCAACCCTGCTGCCTTCATAGCAACATTAGTCGAAAAATCGCCAAATTCTTCCTCGGGCCGAGTTAGCTCTACCGCAACATCCTTGCCAAGAATCTCCCGAACGACCTCCGTAATCCGATTTTGATAATCCTCTATCATCCCTCGGATTATAACAGATGAGCTCGGGTTATTTACGCTTGAGAAGCTGGGTTGCTTCCCAAACAACCAAGTACACGCTCGCCAGGAGCCCAAAGAAAAGCAAAGTAGTCATATATGTTTGCTCGTGTGCTGCTGGGTTCACAAATCGGTCCGACACATCAAAAAGTAGTCCTGCAGGCCGAAGCACAATATCCCAACTATTCCAGCGAGTATAGCGCCCAAGATAGGCTGCAAAGCTACACATCAAGATAACCAGCATAATTATGCTAATCGCCCACTTGGCTTTAAAGCGTTTTATAAGCCGCTGGTGTACCATATAAATTCCCAAAAAACCAAATATTAGCCCGTTGAGCACAAAGCTCGTCATCATAACAATATCGAAGATGAGACTGGCTTCGTACGTTTCACGAATATGTATAAAATCGGTAATCAGATAAAAGCTATTCGGCAAAAAACTCAGCCATACAATAGTAAGTAAAATCTGCTGCCAGCGCAGCCAGCCGTGCTCGTCAATTCGAAGCACCAACCACCAAGCCAATAATGCTGGTAATGTCGCTAGCACCAAATTCCACAGCAAGAAGCTATAGCGCATACTTTCGCTAGCTTCGATTCGAACAGCCAACAAGCCCACACTAACTGCACATGACAACCCTATTGCTGCAGTGAATCTGTAGAGCTGCGTAGGAGACTTCATGGCTCTAGGCCACCATCTCTGCCTTCAGTTTTTCAATCAAATCTACAGGAGTCGGGTTGAGCCCATTCAAGATTGCCAAGTAAAGACTCACAAAATCACCCAACTGAATACTCCAGAGTAGTTGCTGCAACACCGTCTCGCCAACTGGTTTTACAACTTCTGAGTGAGGCCTTTTGCCCGAAAGCAGTTTTTCGCTCACATCAAAGCGTTTTTGAGTTCGTATATTTTCAAAATTACTCCGAATATCCACTACTTTGTAGGGTTTATTTTGCGGATGGCTGGTCCAGCCTAAAAATTCGTTATGATTAAACTCTGGCAGTGCATTGCACCATGCGATATTCTTGGCATTTTCGTTAAAGTTAATCTTCCACTTATACGCAACTGGATAAAAAAGTGTCCCTGCATACACAACAATCGAATTACCGACCAGCTCCTGCGCTAATTGTTTGGCTGGGTTATCCTTAGTTGGCACATCTGGTGCTAGCGCAGCACTTTGCAGGCCAAGCCATTCTGCTGATACATGGAGTTCGTTGAGCACCGATTCTTCCAACAAGCCAACGTTCGTCATCAGCTGCACAAGTGCCGCAAAGTTATAAAATACTGCCATACGAGGCTGAAAACCTTCAGGAATTTTATACAGTGGATAATTTTTTTCTGCCGCTCGTTCGGCCAGCTTACCACCAGCAGCAATAACTGCGATTTGGCAGTTCTTAGCTTCTGCCTGTTCCAGTGCCGCAAGGGTTTCTTCCGTATTGCCAGAATAACTCGAAGCAATAAACAACGTTTTAGGTCCGATATACGTAGGAAGCGTATAGTCTCGCACCACCTCAAAAGGTACGCTCACTCCCGGCCACGAAGCAAAAAGACTAGCAGCTAGCGCCGAACCACCCATCCCAGCGAGTACTATATTCTCTACCTGCATATCAGGCGTTGCTATAACCTTATAATCGTACATTAGCTGTTGCCATTGCTTCCCTGCTACTCCAAGCGCATCCTGCGCATCTCTTTGGTGAATTAGTTTCAAATCATCAAGCATGTTTTACCTCCTTAATATTGTACTCTGCTAGCCTGCTAATAATGCCCTTTAGCTCTGGAAAAGATAACATATCTGAACTGATTTCTTCTGGATAAAACCACACTAATTCTTCTACATCATCTTTAGCCTCTATATTCTGGCTATTATTTGTCCCTACAAAAGTCATTATCAGATTTTTATAGTTATCCCTTCCCCAAGGATAATTAGTACTATAACTCAATGCATATCTCACATTTTTTATTTCAGAAAAATCTATACCTAGCTCCTCAGACACCTCACGCCTTAGGCCCTCTTCTAAAGAGCCGTCCTCGATATCAACAAATCCACCAGGTATATCGAATTTTCCTTTGGCAGGGTTCTTGGCTCTTTTGGCTAATAAAATCTGCCCTTCGTCGTTGAAGATTGCAACTTCAACACAAGGTTTAGGATTGAGATAGATCTGTTGGGAGCAATTTGTACACAAAAAATGGTCCCCTTTTTCCTCAAGCTGACCGCCACAAAGATAGCAAAACTTCGTATTCATCAGTCTAATCGTACCAAAGCAGACTTCTAATTCCCAGCTGGCGATGGTATAGTTTTAAGCACAAGCATTGCAATATTTAAACACATGTTAGGGGGTGGGATGTTCGGACAAGACGACAATCAGCAAACAAATGACGGAGCAGTTGACAGCACAGCACAAGCTTCAGTACCAGGTACTGCGCCAAGCTTTAGCAACCCTACATTTACTCCAACCGACATAGACACCGTAGTTGCCGACCAAGATACTGAACAAACAGGGCAGCCAGAACAACCAAAACAGTTAGAAGAGGCTGAGAGCAATGAAGATACTTCTACTCCTGTACCTAGCCCAGCAGCCTCTAGTGCAACAAGTGACCTTGCGGACATAAAGAAAGATGCACTCTCGCAGCTGTCGCCACTAGTTTCTCACCTTGATCAATCACCAATAGAAAAATTCCGAACTCTTATGATGATGATCCAGTCGACCGACGACCAGACTTTGCTTAAAGAAGCTTTCGAAGCAGCCCAAAAAGTTGAGGATGAAGGAGAAAAAGCCAAAGCTCTCCTCGCCATCATTAACGAAATCGACTATTTCTCTCAGGACTCTAAAGAATCTTAAGTTCGAACTTTAGCACCCGCCAGTCGGTCGATTGCCTGATGTAATGATCTAATTTCTTGCTGGAGTGCATTCACTTGGTGCTCTAATGCCGCAGTTCTACGCCAATTTTGATCTTGGTTAGCATTGGCTTGTCTCATAATTGCCTGGTTCTCCATATGCATCCCTTGCATTACTGCCAGAATTCTGTCTCGTGCACCATCGCACACCGATTGCACATCATACTTGGTTACCAAACGTTCTATAATCCTGTTCTTGGCACTTTCAGTAACCGTCATAAGATCTTGTTTTGTCATTGTGTTCATATTATTACCCCCGCTTAGCTTTAGTCCCTTTGTTTTAGCAGAAATAATATCTCTGTTTTGCTCAAAAACTGAGTCCTGACGTCCCTTGTCATACCCTCACACAGGAGAGCTACTACTATAATAACCACCTAATCTGAGAAAAAGATGTGATAATTCTAACAGTAGTCTAGCTGGTATTTTTCTAAAGGCCTTCGTCACCAGTACGAGGCAAGGTCGTCGAGGCAGGCTCATCACCTAAAGCAGGTGTATTTGATGGGTTCGGCACAATGCGAGGCGGCGTAGAAGTTCCGGTATTACTGCTTCCTTGAAGATTTGTAGCCCCCTGATTGTTCTGATTATTCGTGCTCTGCGGCTCTGATGGCGATACACCCTGTTGCTGCTGGGCAGTATCATCTTTCTTTTCGGTTTGAGCGGTGTCTTTTTTATTATCGTTGCTATTAAAGCTCCTGTAAATTGCTCGGCCGCCAAAGAAAATCAGTGCTGCAAAAAGCAATGTGCCTATCAGCGTTGCAAGACCCAAAAGAATAGCTACGCTCTTTTTCTCTCGAGCTTCAGACTTGTAATATGCATCTACTTCGCCAGGAAGTATGCTTTTTTTCTTGCCACCCTTTCGAAAACGACCGAATAACGCCATATGTCTCTCCTCTTTGTACTAATCTATAATAAATCAGCACTTTCCGCAAGAAGACCCACCTAAATTTGGAAGGTGTAGTCTAAATTTCCTACATTCCCATCATGCCGCCACTCATGGCAGACATATCTGGTACGGCTGGTGCTGACTTTTCTGGCACATCAACCACCAATGCACCCATAGTCATAGCTGTACCAGCTACACTGGTTGCATTCTGGATGGCCTCTTTGGTAACTCGAGCTGGGTCAACTACCCCAACGCTCTTTAGATCTACCACTTTGCTTGGGTCATTTACATTTACACCCTGCCCTGGCTTCTTGGTGTCTCGAATTTTAGGGAACCACTCGTCTGGGTTGAGGCCAGAGTTGTGCATGAGCTCAAAGAACGGGCGGAGTAACGCTGTTTTTAGAAGCTGGCGGCCAGCAGCTACGCTGTCCGAGCCTTTCACATCTACACTCTCACTCAAGTTCAGCAGTGTCACACCACCACCTGGCACGATTCCTTCCTCTAAAGCTGCCTTTACAGCGGCAACTGCGTCATCAACCCGAAACTTCTTCTCTTCAATTTCGGTCTCGGTAGCACCACCAACCTTGATTACCGCAACTTTACCACTTAGTGCAGCTCGGCGCTTTTCGTAGTTTTCACGATCATATTCGCTGGTTGCTAGGTTCGCCTGAGCGCTAATTTGATTAATTCGCTCTTTTACGTCGGTGATTCGACCACCGCCTTCGATAATAGTCGTCTCGTCTTTGGTAACAATTACTTTTCTAGCAGAGCCAAGTACTGTCAGCTCAGCATTTTCAAACGTTGCGCCGGTGTCTTCTGAGATTACTTCTCCACCAGTTAGCACGGCAATGTCATTCAAGACTTCTTTTCGTCGATCACCAAAAGCTGGTGCCTTTACAGCTACTGCATTCAAAACACCTTTTAGTTTGTTAAGAATCAACGTACCGAGAACCTCACCCTCAACATCATCAGCAATAATCAGCACGTCTTTCTTGCCTGTTTGAGCAAGCTTTTCTAAAATTGGCAAAAACTCTTGTACCGAGCTAATCTTTTTGTCGGTAATCACAATAGCCGGCTTGTCGATAACCGCTTCCATACGAGCTGTATCACTCACCATATATGGGCTCGTAAAGCCTTTGTCAAAGGTAAAGCCTTCTACTACTTCACTTTCGAGGCTCAAGCCCTGCCCTTCCTCGACTGTTACTACACCGTCTTTGCCGACGGTGTCGATTACATCAGCAATCAAGCTACCGATTTCGCTATCACCAGCCGAGATAGTAGCAACTTCAGCCACCCGTGTTTTGTTGGCCTTAATATCTTCGCTCATCTTGCCAAGTTTAGTAATCACTTCCTCGGCAGCTTGCTCCAAACCTTTTCGCAAGAGCATTGGGTTGTGACCAGCGGCAATCAGTTTGTTAGCTTCGTTTAAAATATGATACGTCAAAACAGTGACAGTAGTGGTGCCATCACCAGCTACATCATTCATTTTACTGGCGGCTTGTTTAATAAGTTCTGCGCCAACTTTTTGGCCTAATGTC
Source organism: uncultured Candidatus Saccharibacteria bacterium (assembly GCA_964643605.1). Taxonomy (GTDB): domain Bacteria; phylum Patescibacteriota; class Saccharimonadia; order Saccharimonadales; family 2-12-FULL-41-12; genus CAMTWJ01. Next base: position 54,713 of record CAZXTF010000002.1, read on the forward strand.
TCATCATCTACATCAGCGATTTCCACGCCTTTAGCTACAGTCACACCATCGTGTGTTACCGTTGGGCCGCCAAAGCTTTTGCTAATAACCACATTACGACCTTTTGGTCCCATAGTTGTTTTAACTGCGTTATACAAAATTTCTGCACCGGCCAAAACTCGTCGCCGTGCATCGTCGTCATAAAATACTTTCTTTGCCATTCTATCTCTCCTTTCAAATTCTTTAATCTTTTGGATTCGAGCGTCTCCGTAGGCAAAGCCGAGGACCTAGTCGAGAATCAAAATATTAAAGAATCCCCTTCTTACTTAACAGTTGCTAAAATATCTTCTTCTTTCACCAAGATGTACTCTTTACCATCCACTTTTACATCGTTGGTGCTGTAACTTTTGTACAAAATTCGGTCATTGGTTTTAATTTGCGCTACATCTTTACCAACAGCCACAACCTTGGCTATTTTAGGCTTTTCGGTTGCTTGTTCGGGCAAATAGATCCCGCTGGCAGTTTTGGTGGCAGCTACTTCAGCTTCAGCCACAACGTAGTCAGACAAAGGACTAATAGGTACTGACATTTTTCCTCCCTCTTAAATCTTAGTTTCTGGCTGCTGTCTTCTCGCATTAGACACCAGCCCTATGAGTCGGTTTGTCACTTCGTTTGAGCACGATAGTTAATTATTCGAAAATACAGTTGGTGGGAAGACAGAATGAAATGTAGCGGTGCTACATAGAGTTCTGGATTGCCGTCAAATGTGCTTCGAGAATTAGCTAGACCTCAATCGAGTGACTAAGTGACTCGTTGGCACTCATTATACTAGAGTGCTAATTCAAGTCAATTTACTTTTTTAATAATTCTCGAGCAACTGCTTGGTCGCTCCACGGAATCTGCTTGCCACCCATATTACGACTGTCTTCGTGACCAATGCCTGCTAGCAACACACTGTCTCCCGCCTTAGCATCCTTAAAAGCTGTTTCTATTGCTTCTTCCCTATCAGCGATTACTTTTGTTTTTTTCTCAGCTCCTGCTTCTTTAATTCCCGCAAATACCGCCTCTCTGATTGTGTCTGGGTCTTCAGTGTATGTTTCGTCATCTGTCAGATAAATTGCATCTGCATACGCTGCTGCAGCCTTGCCCATCAGAGGTCGTTTGCCCTTATCACGATCGCCCGTAGCGCCAAACACGATCCGCACCTTCCCTTTAGTCGTTTCTTGAAGTGCCTGTAGAGCCTTCTCCAGCGCATCCGGCGTGTAGGCAAAATCTACCAGCACATTAAACTTCTGACCTTCACTTATCGCCTCCATACGCCCTGGCACTGCTTGTAAACTCTCGATTCCTTTTACTATGACCTTCGGGTCAATGTACAGCGCCATACCAACGCTAGCGGCAGCCAAAGCGTTATATACGTTAAAGGCACCTTGCAAATGCGTATAAAAGCTATGTTCCCTACCTTTGTACTCGAACGTAGCTTTTGAGCCCTTAGCATCCGAATTTTGTTTTTTCAGATGCACCGCCGCATTACCCTCTTTGCCATAGCTCATCACTGTACCTGTTGTGCGATCATGGAAGAACGGATACCATTCGTCATCAGCATTCAGCACCGCAAATTTAGGGTCAAAATAGCCGCCAAACAAGAGTGATTTCACTCGAGCATATTCTTCCATCGTTCCGTGATAATCTAGGTGATCTTGAGTCAGATTCGTCATCACTGCAATCTCAACTGGCACACCTATGATCCGGTGCTGATCAATCGCATGGCTGGTTACTTCCAGTACCACCCAGTCCACGTCTGCCTTTCGGGCACGAGCAAAAAACTGCTGCACCAAAGACTGTTTTACTAGCGTAAAGTGTGTCCGGTTGGGCTCAACCTCCCCTGCTATTTCAATGAGTGCCGTCGTAAAAACAGCCGTTTTAAAGCCCGCTGCTTTTAGCACTTCATTGATGTAGCTGCTCGTAGTAGTTTTGCCGTTGGTGCCGGTTACGGCAATAACGTGCATACCACGAGCCGGAAAACCATACCGAACCTGCCAGAACAAGCCTCGCAGCATACGAAAAGCTTGCTCTACCCCTCTCAGGAACTTCTGGGGTACTAATTTTCGAATAATTTTCTTAACGGAATCCATCCCCGTTATAATACCAGTGTTATGAAGATTCTTGGAATTGAGTCGAGTTGCGATGAAACTGCTGCTGCAATTGTAGAAGATGGTACTTCCCTGCTGTCCAATGTTGTGGCCACTTCGCTTGATCTGCATGCGCAGTTTGGCGGTGTTGTCCCGGAAATCGCTGCCCGCAGCCATATCGAGTCAATCACCCCTGTTATCGAACAAGCTTTTCAGCAAGCCGGATGCGACTGGCCGGATATTGACGCTATCGCTGTTACCAAAGGTGCTGGCCTGGGTGGCAGCCTGCTCGTAGGTGTTCTGGCTGCTCGAACTTTGGCGATTCTTAAAAACAAACCGCTCTATGGGATCAACCACGTACAGGCCCACGTAGCGGCAGCCTTTTTGCAGAAAGAGGATCATATTCGAAGTTCCGAAGCATCCGCAGCCCGACACCAAAAGGGCGAGGACTCTGCTGGAGGCACAATGAATATGGTGACCCCTACCTTTCCTCTGTTAGCACTGATTGTCAGCGGCGGACACTCACAACTAGTGTTGTTTAGAAGTTTTTATGATTACGAAATACTCGGCAGAACCCGAGATGATGCCGTAGGTGAAGCCTTTGATAAGGTTGCGAAAATTCTCGGCCTTCCCTATCCTGGCGGCCCGAGCATTAGCAAAGCTGCGCTAGATGGCGATGCCAAAAAATACGCCTTTCCAAAGTCGAGATTAGCCAATCCGTATGACTTTTCGTTTTCTGGGCTCAAAACTGCCGTCCTGCGTGCTGCTCAGGCAGAGATAGGTGCAGACTACAGCTTCCCTTCTCATCAGCTCACACAGCACCTCAGCGAGGGCCAAAAAGCCGACTTTGCGGCCAGTTTTCAGCATATTGCTGTAGAAACACTGGTAGATAAGCTCGTTTTAGCTACAAGAGAATACTCCCCTGCCTCTATAGTTATCGCTGGCGGTGTAGCTGCTAATCAAGAGCTCCGCAAAGTCGCCGAAGGACGATTGCCACTTCCAGTTATGTACCCAGATTTTAAACTGTGCACCGATAACGGCGCCATGATTGCCGCTGCTGGCCACTTTGCCCACCAGGCTAAAAAAGCAACAGAAGACCCGTATTCTCTTGAGGTCGCCCCTCAGTTAAGCATGTAATTTCACGTGAAAATATCGAGCTTGGTTTTGGGAGCTATAACAGAGGTGATATACTTTGAGATATCGTTATGAAGTTGAATAAGACATACGAGCCGAATCAGTATGAGGAAGAGGTGTACCAGCTGTGGGAGCAAAGCAACGCTTTTGCGCCCGAAAAGCGGGGAAGTAGCGACTATTTTTCTATCGTTATGCCGCCACCAAATGCCAATGCCAACTTACATATTGGTTATGAGCTCACTGCAGCACTCGAAGATATTACAGCCAGATATCACCGCATGACAGGGAAGGCAACCTTGCTGTTGCCTGGTGCAGACCATGCTGGCTTTGAGACACAGTCTGTCTACGAAAAGCACCTAGCCAAAGAGGGGAAGAGTCGCTTTGACTTTGACAGGGAAGAACTCTACAAACAAATTTGGGATTTTGTGGCCCTAAACAGAGGTAATTTTGAGAAACAAATCCGGGCCATGGGCGTGAGCGCCGACTGGAGTCGTTACACGTTTACCCTTGATGAAAAGATTGTTTCCCAAGCTTACAACACCTTTAAGAAAATGTGGGATGAAGGGCTTATTTATAGAGGCGAGAGATTGGTAAACTACTGTACGTCCCATGGAACTGGGTTTGCTGATATCGAAGTAGCGTACGAGGAGGTAAAAGGTCACATTTGGAGCATTCGCTACCCTCTCACCGATGGTAGTGGGGAAGTGGTGGTGGCTACAACCCGGCCAGAAACTATGCTCGGTGACGTAGCTGTGGCTGTACACCCTGAAGACAAGCGCTATAAAGAGTTGGTAGGAAAAACCGTTAGATTGCCTTTGACTGAAAGAGAGATTCCAATTCTAACAGATGACTTTGTCGACAAAGAGTTTGGTACAGGCGCCGTAAAGATTACCCCAGCTCACGACCCCAATGACTTCGAAGTAGGACAGCGCCATGATTTAGCCCAAATAACGGTAATCGGCCATGACGGAAAGATAAACCACCATGTACCAAAAGCGTATCAGAGATTAACTGTAAAAGAAGCCCGGGATGCCGTAGTAAAAGACCTCAAAGAGCAAGGATATTTGGTAGAAGTAAAAGATCATGTTCATAACGTGGGCCACTGTTATAAATGTGGCACCGTTATT
>CAZXTF010000003.1:0-33984 GCA_964643605.1 uncultured Candidatus Saccharibacteria bacterium
AACTGCAGCCAACAGCAGTAGCTGGACTGGCTGGAGTAAGATGGATGGGTTGATTGGATACTAGACACATCTGTATTGTGGTCAATAACACGATGCTATAAAATTCAACAAATGCTATTATTGACTATAGTTATATGAACAAAAAACCCAAGTATGCATTCGTTGTACTAAACTGGAACGGCAAACAAGATACTAAGGTTTGTCTTGATAGCCTAGACCGTATCGAATATAGCGACCCTTTTGACATCATTGTTGTCGATAATGGATCAAAAGATGGCTCCTTGCCATATTTGAAAAAAGTATCCAGCAAAATGAAGAGGGATGTTTCTTTTGTGTCTCTCGTCGAGAACAAAGGCTTTACCGGCGGCCATATAGCTGGCTTGGAAAATACCGATGCCGATATAGTATGTCTTCTAAATAATGACGTAGTCGTTGCACAAAATATATTAACTGAGGTTGATAAGATCGCAGCTGATCTTGACTATAAATTCGGGGCTATTGGTGGTAGAGCATACTTCTGGAATAAGGAGCAAAAGGCTTATGATATATGGAATGAATTCTTTACTTACCAAAAAATTAATCCAGTAACTGCAGTAGCATCCACTATCAAAGGAGACCCCGGAGAATCTTTGGCCCCTAAGATTGTGGATAATGTATCGGGTGCATGTGTCTTTGTTAATAGAAGGGCAATTGACAGTGCAGACTATTTGGATGATATGTTTTTTGCGTACTACGAAGAGACTGATATGTTTGCTAGGTTTAAAAGACTGGAATTTGAAATATTCTATTGCCCTACTGTTGGCTACTGGCATCATTTTGAACCCTCCGAGGGGTCCCATGGAGCATCATCAAAACACATAAAAAATTTTTCTGGCACACTGATTGCAAGAAATCAGTTTTATTTTGCATTTAAAAATTTTGAGGGAAAATATCTAATAAGGTTTTTCGCTTGGTATTACACTAGGTTTTTGATAAGTTTTCCAAAGTTAATTCCAAAAAAGAGCAGGAATCAGAGCATAATTAACATTAGGACAACTCTCGTTAACTTCTCTAGATTACCCATACTGATTAGAAAAAGAGTTGAATTAAATCAATTATGCAAAAATCAGCCAGGGTATAACACAATTATTATTCAGCAAGAGCAGAAAAAAACTATCGTTTTTACAGATTTATTGTCAGACAAAAAAGCATTAGAGCTTATGTTAAGTAGAACTGCTGCCAACGATAGGATTCATCTACGACAAAACAAGAAATGCTCGATAAATTTTGGACACAGGTGCATGAAACTTAACAGTAGACTTGAGAATATAATACGAGCAATTAGTGCTGTATCGGCTAGAACAAATAATATCTTGGTCATAAATAACGTTAAGATAGGATATCAAGCTCTAAAAAAAGAGATTAATAAAACTAACTCAACCAGATACCCCTACCATAGAAGCTCTTCTGATTTTACTGCATTTAATAAAGCTTACGTAGCTCAGTTATGCGAAGACCATTTAGAGTTTGATGAAGATATCGACTGGACACAACCCCCAAGAAGAAGCTGGATTAAATCTAAAATTTCTCGCATAACGAGCAGACCCTATGGGCTATATAAGACACTCCTCCTTTATTTATCTTACCGACTTAGAGTCAAGGGGGTGTTTGGTCTATTGCGAGCAATATTAGGGCTAATAAAAAATGTCGTGACTAAACCCAAAAAAGCTGTTGCAATCATCCGTGCGGGAGCCCATAAGCAGCGCATGCACTTGAGTCGCAGCCTAAAGATAAACTCAACTATACTAGAGGGCTTGGAAGTTAATAAAATACCTATTTTTATAAACTGCAGGGATCGACTAAAACCCCTTCAAGAAACTATTGAGTCGATTGAAAAAGCTGGGCTTTTTAATATTTTCTTGATAGACAATCAATCAACTTACCCCAACCTCTTAAGATTTTATGATGAAACTCATTGCCAAGTGATATTATTGGGCGAAAATATGGGGCATAAAGCCCCTTGGGAGAGTAAAGCCGTTAGGCTAATCGCTGGTGAGAGGCCCTATATTGTAACGGACCCTGATATAACATTATCAAGTAGCTATTCGCTACAAACTATAAAACAGATGCTCAAAATCCTCGATGAATACCCAGGATATGTAAAGATAGGCACTGCATTAAAAATAGACGATTTACCCAACTATTATGAGCATAAGGATACGGTCGTAAGTTGGGAGCAACAGTTCTGGACAAAAGACATGTCATCTTCAACCAACCTTACTTTATTTGATGCAGAAATAGACACAACATTTGCAATATACAGACCAAACTCTAATTACATAACCCTCCCTGCCATACGAGTAGCTGGAGAATACGAAGCAAGGCATCTTGCGTGGTACGCCGACTCGAAGAATCTAGATGATGAAGAAAAATACTACCAACGACACGCTTCGTCAGCAGTTAACTCGTGGAATAAAGAAACTCTTCCCGACTACCTAAAAGACCACGCATAGTTAACGTAATTTTGGAATCTTTACTCTACTTCTGACCTTTGAGTACTTATTTAATACCTTGTATTTTTTACTGGCCTTGATAAGAGCAAGCTCCTCTTGAGTCTTGGCTAGCAGCGTATGGAGATTGTCTGGCTTATCTACACTTGAAGTAGCCCCTCCAGACTTTAGCCGTTCCATTGTCATTTTATCCTGCAACTCATTGAGCTCACTATAGCTCAGCGTATACATACTTCCTGCTGACTCAACGACTGATGCCATGTTTGTAAATTCTTCATAAGCCCGAATCAGTCCGTCTATCGATATATCAAATTCTTCCATTTTCCGAAAAATATTCTGGCTCATATCAACTACAAAGGGGTTCTTGCCTGTCCTGCTCATAGCCATGATTGTCATAAGTCTTTCTACAGCATGTGCTACCGTTCCATCATACTGACCCTTTTCTTGCTGGAACTTATTAAACTGTGTGCCAGATAAAATTAATGAAACAATGTCACTGCTCATCCATAACATTGACCCTCCAAAAAAGTACAACGCCCGATTAGTAGTCATCTCAATATTCGCCCTTGATACAATCTGCTTAACATACTTATGGTTCTTGTCGTGTTTTGGCTCATATAAAAATAGCTGGCCAGCAGGACCTACTACCCCATACTCATTAATGGATTTCAATATCTTATCTATTTGGGGTTCGCTTTTAGGGATTAACTTATTGAGCGAATCAATTAGCCAGAAAGCTCCATACCCTGGCAGTGCCTTTGTATGCTTTCCGTGGATTTTTAGTACACCTTCATACTTTGAGTGTAGCTCGTATTTTTTACAAACTAGCAAGAAGGGCAGGATATCTCTCCCTTTATTATCAAAATTCTCAACTATTGCGTCGGGGAATTCTGACCTAATTTGCTTATCTACGCCTGCCTCTAAAGCCAAAGAAGTGGTTGTCACATAAATATCCACGCCAGGTGATAAAGCCGATTTTTTAAGTGCACGAAGTATCACATCAGCAGTATCTGCATAGTGCACATGGATTACCACGGCGACCTTATTCTTATTATGCATAGAAGCTCATAACCTTATCTATTACTCTCCACGATTCTTACTTCTTCGCCTAGTTAGTTTAATAAAGTAACTGTATGGTGATGCAATTAAGCGCCCGAGTTTATACGATTTTGAGTTAAGAAGATTAGAGATATGATTATTTCTATCGTCAATTATTTGTTTCAATTGACTAATCTGTTTTTTTAATTCTTCTACTGTAGTGTTGTGTAAACTATCCTTTTCTTGAACTCTAAGAAATATATCCTCTATAATATGTTTTTGTCTCGTGGCATACTCTATAAACAAATTCTGCTTGCGGTAGTTATGGTCCACCCAGTCTACGTCCCTATTCATGGCCCTGATACTGCCAAAAATGCTGTCCAGGTTTTTAATTGCTTTATTGATTAACCTGCCTTTATTTTGCACAGGATCATCTATAATAACCCTGATTTTATCAACTGCAGAAACTAGATTTTCAGGCAATACCCCGTGTGGGTAGAGCCCATCCTCCCAGGTTAATACATAGTTTGATGTTTTCTTATTTAGCAAAGATATACGAGGCACACTGTAGCTTTCACTTACGATACGACAATGCAATGAAGTAGAAATGCACAGCTTTGACTTGGCAATTAACTCTGTGATGTTCAGTGGGTCTCTTTCCATAAATTGTTTTATTGGATATTTAGGTTTTAACGAATTGAACATACTGGTCAAATCATCATACATCTCTCTATCATCATGGCCGAGGGTTACACCAGCCCTCAATAGTATAATCTTCGCCCCTAGGTCCTCGCTGATATATTTCAAAGAAGAAGCAAATTTTCTTAGATCAGTGTCGCCTAATAGTTGTCCATTAATCTGTACTGTAATGTGTGGGTCAACATTATTATCATTTTTTATAGGATGAAAGTGAGATATTGAGCTAACAATATCAGGAGAAAGTGAATGCTTAATGCCATTATCTTTACAAAACTCTACCGACCCCCTATCTCTAACTGACACCGTAGCGTTTGAAAGAGCTTTTATCTGACTCTTTAGTACGTTCTTATTGTCTACGCTGTTCATGAGACCCACTGAATTAACTATCAATTTAGCCTCGTTGTTCCTTGTGTATTCGTGCAGATTTGGTATATAAGCTGGGTTGTTATCATTCTCTGGGATAGAGAGAAGTTTTTTATAGGCTATCCTGTCTAGCTCATCTAGGGATAAGTACATGAGCTCGCTTTCGTCCAAGGAGTTAAGAATCAGCGCACTAGCTGTGCCTACCCCGCCAACTTCTCCACCCACGACCCACACAGCATCCCAATCGTAAAGATCTAGCATTAGTTTGTAGGGGTAAACAATCTCGCCATTTATAGGCCTCATGTCAGAGAAGATTATAGAAGAGGGTGTGATAGTAGCGTCTTTATCTTTTATATAGTCTTGCATAATTCTCAGAAATAAAAGATCGCCAAAGTTATCTCTCTCGAACGCCCCAATAGCTAATATCTTCTTAACTTGTTTTTGCATCTATGGTAAACCTCTCCACTGGCTTCCAAAAAATGTCATTGTTATTTGACCCAGGATTAATAATCTCAAATTGCTTTACATCAGTAAAATTTGCATAGACTACAGATCGATCTCTATTCTTAACTCCGACCTCTACACTGAATACTCCGTCTGGAAAAATATTATTAATATTAATATCTAGTGATATTTTTTTATTCTTTTGCATGCTGATTTTATCTAGCAGTTTCTCATCGGAAACCCAGCGGTAAACTATCTCTCCGTTATCACGAGATATCATGAACGTTATAACAGCATCATCAATATTAATCTTGGGCGATAGTGACACATTAAAGCTTAGTTCATTAGCTTCATTTTTATACTTCACCTTTGTCGATATATTCTTATTAGCAGATTGATCACTCGCTTTATCATGAGATTCTTTTTCTCCATCTTTCATGAATAACTCCCTATAAGCTCGTGCAACCAATCTTGTATTCCCACTTTTTACAATACTTCCGTTTTCGATCATTATTGCGCTAGTACAATATTGTTGGACAGAGTCCATTGAGTGTGTAACCAATATTACAGTCCTTTTGTTTCTCTTTAGTTTTGCAAAATACTCGTAGCACTTACGCTGAAAAGCCTCATCACCGACAGCTAAAACTTCGTCTAGTACAAGTACGTCTGTGTTGGCCTGAATAGCAATTGAGAATGCTAAGCGTACCTGCATGCCTGATGAGTAGTTTTTGAGTTTTTGATCCATGAATCTTTCTAGCTCGGCAAACTCAACAATTTCATCATACATAGCTTCCATCTCTTTACGATTAAAGCCCAGAAGAGAACCATTTAAAAATACATTGTCTCTCCCTGATAGTTCATGGTTAAAACCTACCCCAAGCTCTATAAATGGTGTTAGCTTGCCGTTAACTTGTATAGCTCCTTCGTCAGGAGAGTAGATACCTGATATTAATTTAAGTAGAGTGCTTTTGCCGCTACCGTTTCGTCCAACAATACCAAAGAACTCCCCTTTTTTTACCTCGAAAGAAATATCTCTTAGTGCTCGTTGTTCTTCGTACGTCCTTTTGCGGCTAAACATATTGATAAAAATATTCTTAACAGAACCAGCTTTCTCGTGAGGCAGCTTAAATGTTTTGCTTACCGAATCTACCCTGATTGCTACGTCATCCATCTATAGGTTCTCCGCAAAGTTTTTGGCTTCTTTTCTGAAATATAAAATACCAATTATTAATATTAAGACGCTCAAGCCAACTGTTACGTATCGTAAATTAAAGCCGCCGTTGGCAAGTGTAGTGGTAGTAATAGTTTGGTGTGTTACGAGGGCATACCTGGCGTCTTGTATGGCTTGCCCCATGGGGTTAAGCAGTAAAAGCTTTTGAAAAGTTACATTAGCTATCATAGACAGAGGATAAAGGATTGGGGTTACATAAAACCCTGCCTGCATAATGACTTCCCATATGTGACTAACGTCTCGATATTTTACATAGGCTGTCGATAGTATTAGTGCCATTCCAAGACCAAGTATATATATCTGTAGCAATATTAACGGAAGCCAAAGGCTGGTTATAAGCAAATCCGTATTACTGATTAGCATAAAGACCAGAACAACCAGAAAGTTTATACAAAGGTTAATTAGTGCTGAAATACTAGCCGACAAGACAATAAGCCACCGTGGTATACGGATCTTTCTTATAAGGTCCCCCCTGCCTACGATTGAAGTCAACCCCTGCTGGGTAATCTCGGAGAAGAATGTCCAGAGAACAATTCCGAAAAGTAAATAGATAGGAAAGTTAGGTAAGCTAGCGCCAATCTTTAAAAATTTTACAAATACTATATATAGGGTAAGGAATAAAAGAAGCGGTTTAAGTATGGACCAGGTATAGCCTAGAATGGAGCCTTGATATCTGAGCTTGAAATCTGTTCGGACTAGCTCGGATAATAAAGCACGATTTTGCTTGGAAAAAACTTTTTTCAACATATTAGTTGATTACATTATAAAATAGTTAAAGTAATGAACAAACTTAAAGTGTTAGTTGTTATACCCAACTGGAATGGCGAAGACCTTCTGGCTGAGTCGCTGCGCTCTATCGAAAACCAAACTTATCCCTGCCAAATTGTGGTCGTAGACAATGGTTCAACAGATGGGTCTATAGATATTATCAAAAAACAATTTCCCAAAGTTCACCTTATAGAGCTCGCAGAAAACACGGGATTTACTGGTGGAGTAAATGCCGGCTTGAGGTACTCAATCGAGGAAGGTTTTTGGGCTACTGCCCTGTTTAATAACGATGCCGAAGCCGAGCCAGACTGGCTAGAAAATCTTGTAAAAGAGCTGGAGGAAGACAAGAAAGCTGGTATTGCCACTGGAAAATTAATGCGCCAAGACAAAAAACATATCGACAGTACTGGGGACTTTTATACAATCTGGGGTATTCCAATGCCACGAGGCCGAAACCACAAGGATACAGGGCAATATGATCAGGTTGAGTCTGTGTTTGGCGCTAGTGGCGGGGCAAGTTTGTACCGAACAAGCATGCTAAAGCAAATAGGGTTATTTGATGAACGATTTTTTGCCTACATCGAAGATGTCGACATCAGCTTTCGGGCTCGGCTGGCGGGCTGGGGGGTTGTCTACACACCAAAAGCTGTTGTGTATCATCACGTTTCGGCCACAACCTCTAAAATGGTTAGTTCTTTTGCAAGGTACCACTGGATAAAAAATTATCTAATGGCTTACACCAAAAATATGCCCACAAAACTATACTGGAAGTATTTCCCTCTTTTTGCGTTTCAATACCTTAGATACGGTCTAAGCAGCCTTGTGCGAGGCGGATTTTGGGCATATGTGCGCAGTTCTGCCAGATTCCTAGCACTCTTGCCAGGAGTGCTAAAAGATCGGCAGAAAATTCAAAAATCTAGAAAAGTTAGCGTTTCTGAGATCGACGAGCTTTTGGTACATTCCCGCCCGCCAAAGATCCCCGAGATGCAGCAATAGCAAAACATCTCTGCCTGCTCGAATGAGGATGTATACTATAGGCTATGCAACATATGAATGATGATGAAATTCTAAAGCTAATCACGAAAGCTTTAGGTGCGGATCGTGAAACTGATTTGGTCGAGTTTAAAGACAGTCGTGGGGGTTTTCCTGACGACCTTTCAAAAACAATTAGCTCCTTTAGTAACAAATCTTCTGGTGGCGGAATTATCGTAATGGGAGTAGAAGAAGACAAAAAGAAACGCACCTTTAATCTTGTTGGGCTCACAAACTCACACGAATTAGTTGAGCGATCAACTACCTATTTTAGTGATCGTATCGTAAATGCCGATCGTCCACAATATAGACACTTGTCTATTGAGGATAAAGATATCCTGGTAATTATTATCAATGCAACACAAGAAGAAAAGAAGCCTTGCTTTGACTCTAAAAAAGGAATGGATCGAGGCTCTTACATTCGAGACGGCAATACGGATAGACCGATAACTGACGACGAGCTACGACATTTTATACGCAATTCATCGGCATTTAAGCACGATCTGGAGATTGCTTCTAATATAACCCTGGACGAACTTGATGCGACAAAGATAGAGAAAGTTCTAACCGAGATGGGACAAAGAACAGGCAGAGAATCGATCGGAAATGCTTTTGACGAAACAACACTACAAAACATTAAAATTGCGAGCATAAAAGATGGTTTAATATCACCTACGCTAGCTGGTAGTTTGGTTTTTGCCCGACAAGAGTGCTTTGTACGTAGTCCGTTTAGTAGATTTGCTATCCGCTGCGTTCATTATGCTGGACCGACACCAACAAGCCCCATAATCGATAAGCTAGACATTGCAGGACCCCTTGATTATCAAATCGATACTATGCGAAGTTTTGTATTAAGAAATATTCCTATCCGAGCAAAAATTGAAGGCTCTCTTAGAGTAGAGAGTCCTGTTTATCCTGAAGAAGCATTGCGTGAAATCCTTGCAAATGCAGTTATTCACCGTGACTACACCATCACAGAGACCTATACTCAAATTCGTATCTTTAGTGACCGTATTGAAGTTATCAACCCAGGGAATCTTGCACCCGGAGTAACGGTGGACAACATAAAAGATATGCAATTTAGCCGTAACTCTGTGATTGCTTCACTTATGCGAGACTTAAATTACCTGGAGGAATATGGCCGAGGCATAGATCTAGCTTTTGGCTCAATGCAAAAGGCAGGCTTGCCCCGTCCAATTTTTCGTAATACGGCTAATATATTCAGTGTTACACTTTTAGGAGAAACTTTTAAAGGGTTAACCGAACGCCAACTCTCTATATGGCAAGTTGTTTTAAATCGCTCGAGAACAACAGCAAAATATATATCTGAGCATCTATCTATATCAAGACCAACTACAGTGGGTGACTTAAACCGTCTAATTGAACTTGGCTTAGTTCATCAAGTTGGGTCGGGACCACATATCACTTATCAGGTCGATTCTGGGCTCTAGCGCTTAACGATAGCCTTTTCTTATCTGTTAATTTTTACGTAAGCGTTTAACGCTATTTAACGATGGGCTGATGCCTACCGTGAGACCGGCCAAGATCCACCAGGTGGCGGCTACTGCTTCGTTGCTCCAAGTTAAGAGCAACAGTGCGCACAAGCTGATGCCAAAAAATGATACAACCTGAATTGTTGCTAGAGTGGTTTTGAGCCTCCACAGTTGCGTTAGCAAGTAACTAATAATCCCGAGAAGGAGAGCGAGACCAACTACCCCTATTTCGTAACCAATTTGAATAAAGTAATTCTCGACTAAGACTACTTCTGTTTTGGTGTGGATCGAGACAAGACCGGCCGTTCCTGGCCCATGGCCTTCTGGTTCCTTAATAATTCCTTCGATACCATCAAGTGCATATTGAACATGCAAGTTATTCGAGTCTGTCATTTGGGTATTTTCATCGGAGTGAAAAACCACATTTTGGACCACGTATTGGTCTCGCATAGCGTACACAAATATCGCTAGGCTAGCTAGCGCTACACCAATCCACGGCCAGTATTTTTTAACAAATACTTTGAGCGAGCTTTTGTAGATTAGTCCAAAAGCCAATCCTACACTCAAAAGTGCACCCAATAAGGCACTCCGAGAAAATGTAAGGAACAATGCCCATGCATGCAACAAAAGAAGGCCTGAGATCAACATCCGTTGTTTTGGTCGTTTTGCCCATGCTACCGAAAGTAGTGTGATTGGCAAGATTAGATATGCGCCGAGTGAATTGGGATCTCGCAGCGTAGACATTATGCGAGGCAAATCTGGCTTATCATCTATAAAAAAGTTCGGTTTTACACCTCGCTCTATCGAATAGCCTACATGCGTTAAGATGTCTTTTGGCAAAAGATACTGCAAGATTCCTAACATACAGACAATAGTGCTGACTACAATAACTAACTTGGCTACCCGCTCTATCGAGATTTTGCCGGGATACAGCAGCATCGCTCCCCAGCCAAGTAATGCGTAGCCCGGTAAACGACTGTTGTAGGCTGTGCCCAGCAGAGCTCCTTCACTATTTATATTTCTATTGAGAAGCCAAATTAGTAGATGTAATACTCCATACGCACTGGCTAGGCCCAAGAAGATCAAAAACTTCTTATTTTTCTTATAAATTCCCGTCCAAAACACTAAGCCGACCGTCAGGGCTAAGCCCAAGACTAGCACAATATCCTTGCCGATTTTCCAAGCGTCTAGGTTGCCCGTAGCGAGGCTCAGAGATTGGCTCAGCAAAATATGAAATGGCATGTAAACAAACAGTGTGACCGTAAGCCAAAAGGGCACCTTTCGAAGTGTATGCATAACTTATATACTAGTACGTAGACATGGGAAATCCTAAACACATTGACAATTGTACAATTGAAATGTACAATTGAAATGTACAGAAAGGAATCACAATGTCTACTAAAACAATTTCCGCCAGCAAACTACGCAATAATCTTGCTGAAGCTCTAGACTCCCTTGGAGACGATGATGTGCTAGTTGTTACACGTCGTGGTAAATCTGAAAAAGCTATTATTGACCTAGATAAACTCGAGGATTTACTGTCTGCAAATAACCCCGATTATGTTAAAAGTATTGCCGAAGCCCGAGAACAGTTTAAAAGAGGTGAATTCTTTACCCATGATGAGGTTTTTGGAGATCTTGATTAGTGAAGTACACTGTGCACTACTCAAAATGGGCACAAAAAGATATCAGCAAACTTTCGCCACCAATTCGCAAAAGATTGAAAGCCAAGCTAGAATTCTTTTATGGACAAAGAGACCCTTTGGCTTTTGCCGAACGACTTACTAGACCAAGTATTGGTATGTACAGATGGCGCATTGGAGTATACCGAGTCCTGTTTGATTTTGAGAAAGACAAGATTATGATCCTTCGTGTACAACACCGCAGAGAGGTATATAAAAGATGAGGCACATTGTTATCGATGCCCGGATTCGGCGTTCAAGCACTGGCCGGTATACCGACCGGCTGGTAGAGCACTTGCAAGATTTTGACACGAAAAATCGCTATAGTATTTTGGTTGAGCCCGATGACCGATGGAGTTTAAAAAATAAAAACTTTACTACTGTCCCCTGCCCGTTCAGACAATTTAGCTTTAATCCGCTAGATCAATTTCGTTTCGCAAGACAATTACGAGAGCTCCAGCCGGACCTCGTACACTTTACGATGACACAGCAGCCAATTCCTTACTTTGGCAAAGCCATCACGACGACACACGACCTAACGATGCTGCGCTATACTCGTCCTGGCAAGCTGCCTGTATGGCTACATCATGTTCGTATGCTAGCCTATCGCTTTTTGGTATGGTGGGCGCACAAAAAGTCCAAGATAGTCATTGCACCAACACAGTTTGTGGCCGATGATATTGCTAAGCACTACCCAGGAACCAAAGAGAAGCTACGTGTTACCAACGAAGCCAGTGACCATATCACGAAGCTTCGTCCAAAGGCTCTTAAAGGCGTCAAGAAGCCTTTCATTTTCCACGTTGGCAGTCCGTTCCCGCACAAAAACATCAAGCGACTTATTCAGGCTTTTGAGATTGTAAAAGAGCAGCAACCAAAATTACAGCTGGTCTTGGGCGGCCGGAAAGAACAATATTACGAAAAACTAGAGGCTTGGGCAGCCGACAGTCCAGCTATTAAATCTATCCTATTCCCTGGTTTTGTTACCGATGCCGAGATGCGTTGGCTGCATGAAAATGCCGAAGCCTACGTATTGCCATCTTTGAGCGAGGGATTTTCTATTCCTGGTCTAGAAGCTATGGACAACGACTGTGCGCTCATTAGCAGCAATGCCACATGCATGCCCGAAGTCTATGGCGATGCAGCTTACTATTTCGACCCTAGGGATGTTTCTGACATGGCTCGAGCAATCCAAGAGGTCCTACGAGACGACAAGCTCAAGAAAAAGCTTATTAGCAATGGCAAAAAGCAAGTTAAGAAATACTCGTGGGATAAAATGGCGAAAGAATCGCTCGACATATACAATGAAGTGCTTGGAGTAAAGTCATGAAACAGCTAGTTATTTTAATATTGTCTTTTGTAGTTCTTGGAGGTGCTCACGTTAGCGCCCAGCAAGCCAGCTCGCTGCAAAATCAAAGTAGTTCTAGTGTGCAAGGTAACAGCAGTAATGTGCAAAACACAAACTCTCAAATCCCTCAAGGCACAAACTCCCTAAACCAGCTAACAAGCAGCGGAACCACTGTTCCGCTATCAACAAGCTCAACCACAACCCAAGCGCCCAGCACTCCAACTGCTCAAGAAGAGAACTCGACCATACAAAAAATCTTGATAGGACTCGCTATTTTAGGTGCCCTCCTTGCCGGGATTATCGTATGGGGCATAGCAGATAGTCGTAAAGTCGAGTCGGCAATTGCTTTAGAAGAAACTGTTGCACCAACTAAGCCTAAAGCCAAGAAAAAGAAACCAAAAACAAAGCGCAAAAAAGCCCACCGCTAAATCAAGTTTTCTATATACCGCCGATCGGCAATATCTTCTCGAAATTCAAGTGGCCCACTTACTCCTTCGTCTATTGCATCAAGAATTTTTGCTCTCGCTCCCCAAGGAGTTTCCGCAAGAGCTGTAATTGCTAAGGTTCGAGATGCACCCACTGTTCGGAAGAAACCGTTAGCTACTTCTTCTGATGCAGCGTGGCGCAAACGACAATCATTATCAACAATTGCTTCTTTACTTACGCCAAACTTATAAGCATTGCCCTCCCTATAAGCATAGTCTGGCGACACCAAATAAATAACTGTTGAAGCCAGCTTCTGAAATCGAATATCCTTTTCTTCAAGGTCGCCTGTGGCTATTTTTTCGAGTACGGTGGCGAGGTCAACATCGTCTTCCAATAAATCAACAATGCTCATTCCTTCTGGGTCTCCAATTCGAGAGTTAAACTCGACAACTTTGAGCCCTTTTTCTGTCTGAAAGAAGCTTCCGTAAAGTGTTCCTTTAAACTCTCTCCAATCGCCCTCGAGTTGCTCTAAAACCTTTCCCATTATTTTTTTGGCTTCTGCCAGATCATGGGCAGCCAAAAATGGCAGCCTTTCACCGTAGGGCATTGTAAAACAGCCCATACCGCCAGTTCCTGGGCCTTTATCTCCATCTTCACGATATGGATAATCATAAGTAACGGGCGGGATAATTAAGGTTCGGCCATCGGTATAAGCTTGCACGGTAAATTCCTGGCCTTCTATTTTTTCCTCTAAGATCACTCCTTCCTGGTTCGGGTCTTTTAAGACTTCTTTGGCATAATTTTTAACCTCGAGGTAGTCTCTAAGATGTGGACCCATTACTTTTACGCCTTTGCCGCCAGTTAAGCCGATTGGCTTTACCACGACCTCCTTTTCAGCTTCTTGGAAAATCTCAATCGCTTCCTCCAGGGCTTTGTTATTTTTTGCAGGGACATAGAGTGGATTATATTTTTCGTCTATACGATCAATCAGCTTTCGGGCATATACCTTATCCCACTCAATCCGAGAAGCTTCCTTGTCTGGGCTAGGCATTAAGATTTCAGGATTCTGGCCAGCAACTGCATCAACGACTCCTTTGGCAAGTGCTTCATCGCTGTTTGTATAGAACATATCAACATTAGCGTCTGTAACACACTTTGCGACTCTTTGCGGATCATACATATTAACAACTTGGTAGAATTCTCCGCCGCTCTGTTCAGCAATGTTTACAAGTGATGGATTCAGATGAGATCCAATCGGATATATTTCGTGGCCATGGGCAGCTAGTTTTTCAGCTGCTGCTACGTCCCTCCCCATACAACCAAGTTGTGCTATTTTCATATCCAAATTATATCAATGGAGAGAAATCTAAGCACAAGAGGAGACTAATCTCTTGTCTTTGCGAAGGCAAACTTAGCTAAGCCAAAGATGCTCAAAGCTATTAGGAAAAATAGGATGTACGTTGCCTTGGTGCTACTTATTTTTGGTGTGGCGGCAAGAGACTCCTCTGCTTTCTGGTGTATTGGCGAGGTGGCAACCGCTGCCGTTTCACCCAAGACTGACTGATTGTTCTGTGGGGCATTGCTAGTACTTATTGTTTGTTCATTCTGTATAGGGTTTACCGAAAGATTTGGATTTGTTATGGCAACACTGGGAACTTCCGGATTCAATAGTGTTTCAAGTCCTCCAACAGATTCGCCAAGTGGGGTTTTAGCATCTTGTAGAGTCTCTGGAGCTTTCGGTTTTTCTGGAGTGGCTGGCGGCTCCCCAATCTGCCCATCACATGCATCATCTATCCCATCCTGATCATAATCCACCCCAGATAGCTCAGTTCCGGGACAGCTTTCTTGGTCATTTGCTATACCATCTCCGTCCCAGTCTTCATCGCTGCTTGCCACGTAGATACTCTTATAAAAATCAACCGACCGCCCATCGTGTGTGGGGCCAATAATATGAAGTTCATGAAAACCTATTGGTAGATTGTTTGGAACAATAAAAGATCCGCTTAAATTTCCGCTATTATCTGCCGTCAGAGAGCCTAGAATTGTCGGCGTAGAGTGAATACTTACCTGATACGATTTGCCGGGTAAAAGTAGATTTTTGTCATTTTCAATATTTACAGTAACTTGGCTCTGAGCCTGAAGGCTATAGGTATCAGGAGCCATAGAGGTATTATTTACAAGTATCGGCAAGCTCTTTGCGGCCTCCAGGTCTGCAGTACTTAGAAAGCCTGTGAGATGAGACGAAATGTCATCTACTTTTGTGCTTGGATTTATGAGAGGATTTTTCTTGCTGAAATTCTCGCTTTGTTCGAGCAAATTATTTTTCATAAGTTGGTGCCCAAGCTGGTTGGGATGAAAACTTTCTTTGCCAAGCGGATACCCAACCCATTTAATTGCATCATTACCCGCAGTCAGGCCATTAAACGCAGGCGTACCAGTGTCGCACAGGTAGTGACCATGCATGGCAGTTTCTACATCTATATAGGAGACTCCCTCGGCACTTGCCGATAGTTTGATCATCTGATTCAAATCATGCACTAGGTCGTTGGCCAAACGCCGCTCCTTTAGATCAAACGGCGTGTTGAGCTGACAGTTATCGCCGCCTCCTTCTGGGAAAAACTGAGGATAGCCAAGAACGTAAATCTTGGCATTTTCAGCAGCATTTTCTTTTATGTTGCGTATCTTGTTTTTGAGCGAATCGAATTGATTCTTGATTTCTGCTAGCATTCCAGCTCGATCTTGCGCCTTGTCATAACAACTCCACGAGAGAGCTAAACAAGTTTGAATTTTATCGGAGAAACCTATGTCGTTTCCCGAGATTGAGATTGTAACGATGTTTGGCTTGTGGTTTATAACGTGCTGGATTTGTTGCCGATAGCCAGGCAAAAAACTATTTAATATCATCTGGTTATAGTCACTAATCTCCAGACCTTTTGCTTGACGCTCTTTCTGATTGTACTTGTCTACACTTTCTCTATCTAAGCCAAAAAGCACATCTTTCATCTTTGCACCGCTACAGGCCACGCTTTGGGCATCTGTAATCCCTGCAGCTGATGCACCGAGCCTACTATATGCTACTAATGACTGATGGCATCGGTTATTGGGTATGTCTGTACCTTGTCGGTAATTAAACGCCCCTTCTCCACTGGCGAACGAATCACCCATTGCCAAATACTTGGGCAGAGAGTCTTGTGCATACTTTTGCTGGGCCTCTTGGCTTGGGAAAAAGTTATATATCTTGGTTTTTCTTTGCTCTCCACCATATGTCCCATTGAGATACATTTGCAGTCTATCATTTCCACTAAACTTAAATCTCAGATGTCTATAGTCTGCGCTAGCCATATTTGTTAATTGATCACGCAAGTCTTTTCTGCAGGAGGGCTTATTCTGTTCGCAATCTTCAATGGAATACAGACTAAAATGAGTATTGAGCGTCCCCACCGCAGCATACTTACCATCATCTGTAATGGCAGTTTTTACTTGCGGATCAAACCCCTTAAAATAATCGACTTTACCGCCGAATATTACTGGAGGCGCAAAAGCATCTAACGTAGAGATCCTGACTTGTTTGCCATCTACGATATTAGCCAACAACCACTCACCGTTACCTGAAATAGAGACAGAAGCAGGATCAATAACAAGCGGATTATCTGTCCCTCCCAGCCGAGTACCGTAATCTACCACTGTTATCTTGTCTGGAGAGCCTGGGCTGATACTAACACTGTTTGGCAAGTGATCATTAAAGTACAGTGCACCACCCTTGCTATAACCAGCCGTTGAAAGGAAGAAAATCCTACTAGTAAACGGAACTGGTATAATTATGCCGTTGTTTGGGGTTCTTTGGAACGCCCCATCATAACCGTCGAGCTGTATGTAGCTACCGCTCACACTACCAAATCCCATCGGCACATTACAGGAATCTTTGTATTCATGATCTAGAACAGGGATCAAGTTTAAATATTTTTTAACGACTCGGACCTTTGTGAGACTATTTACGCAGGGGATAGAGGTGCTACCATATTGTGTTGGCAAAATACCTTCTGTCAGTTGACCTACTTCAGAAGTCTTCAGTTGTTGGCCAGGAGTAGTCCAATTTATAGGCGTATCGGCTCGAAGATTTTGCGATAGTGAAAATATGCTAAGTATCGCTACTAGACAAAGGGCTACGAGTCTTTTCATTTTAATCCTTCATGGGATATATTGGTCGCAGCATGGGTCCTTTTGAGCAACCACCAGAAATGATTATCACCTTGTTATATATTGGTCTGCCAGAAGTAGTGCGTCCTGTAGATTGCCAATCATCAGTAAGTCTAATCTGCACACTACAGTCAAGCTCAGGAGTCCAGTCATGGAGGTCATACGCTATACCATACCCCATAGACTCATAGACGAGTTGCCTGCTATGGTCAACTGTTTTTATGATCCTCATCCCTTTTTTATGATCAAGGGCTTCATTAAACTGTTTTAACTTAGCTTGGGCATCTTCATGGCTAGAATACGAATACTTCATGCTGAATCCGTAGTTACAGCTTAGGTCGCCCTTATGAAATTTTGCAGAGGCATAACTACAACTACCCTCCTTACTATTTTTGGTCGGTATTCCCGCCTCTTCAATAATAGCGTTCTGTAGCGTACTTACTCTTGGCTCTACCGACTTAAATTGTACGAAATCAGCAAAGACCACAAGCCCATACCAGAGCAAACCAACCCCAATGACAATCAAGAGAATCGTTGTCTTTGGACGAGATTTAACCCATGGACTGCACTTTGTCTTAACCTTATTCCAGGCACTCTGTTGCTTGGCTTTTTTGCTCCCACGCTTTTTCATACCAGAATTATATCACCCCTGTTTTAAATCATAAGCATTGTTTATACTATTGTTTATGGTTAAAAAGACTGCTGTTCATAGGGAGAAAAATAAGCAGGTGTTCATAAAAGGGGCAATCTTAGTTGCTCTAGGCTGTGTTTTATTTGTTTTTACTATGACGTTCAGCTTATCGCAAAAGCAAAAAAATTTAGAGAAACAATTCCAAATAACTGAAGGCAAGATAGACTCTACGCTTAGTAGCCTGGGTGGATCTATGCCTGGAGTAGTTTTTAAAAAGATAAAATCTTGTGAGCGATATAATGTTAAGTTTAAAGAGGGTGATCTATACTGCATCATCGGGTTCTCTGTGCAAGAGCCCTCTGTGGGCCTCTCGTCTGAAGAAGTTAGAAAAGTACAAAGAGCTATAGAAGGAGGTTTCCAGCCAGGTCGCAAATTGGGAAATGTTCAAACCTACGATACAGATAGGGCACTTTCTTGTCGGCTCGACACTCCTCCTAAAAACTCACAAAGCTTATTGGTTAAGTTATCGTTCTCATGCAGAGAAAACTCCTCAAAACCTTTTTACCCATACCAGGACTAGGAGCAGAGCCAAAAGCCTCTCTTCATAGTTGATCCTTCATGGGATATATTGGTCGCAGCATGGGTCCTTTTGAGCAGCCTGAAGACAGCACTAAGACCCTGCCAAGATTTTTTCTAGTGCCTACACCCCTGAATGGCTCGTCTGTGGTGTACATGGACGCTGTGCAATCCACGCCAATAGAGGTATTAAATGTATAGAAGATATCTATCTCTCCTTCTCCCAGAAGAGAATCTATTGATTTCTGTAAAATTCCACCTTTTTTTTCTATGATTTCATTATAGGAGTTAATCGTATCCTTGATCTCTTCTTGCTTAGTGTATTTATAGACAACTTGGGACTCGTAGTAACAGTTTAGTTGTCCTTTGCTAAACTTGGCTGAGGCATGATCACAGTTACCTCCAATCGATTGTAATTCTGATAAGGGTAAGGTTGTAGTTGTTTGCCTGTAAAGATCGTTAACTTTTCGTTCGGCTATTTTAAACTGTGCCCACTCTAGCCCTATTAAGAGCCCGTAGGTTAAGGCAGCTGCCACTAATAGACTCAGGAAAACTGTGGTTTTCTTTCGCTTTCTATACCATGAGCCATACTTAAATTTGGTCTTTGACCATATGTTTACTTTCCGAGCTTTGCTCCCACGCTTTTTCATACCAGAATTATATCACCCCTGTTTTAAATCATAAGCATTGTTTATACTATTGTTTATGGTTAAAAAGACTGCTTCATCAAATAGAAAAAGGGTTAAGCTTTCCTTTTTATTAGTTTTATTGGGGCTCTCTATTCTTATCACAGGTGCTATGTTGCAAAATACTTACGAACAAAGAAAGCTAGAAAAGGAGTTTAATAGCATAGAGAATAGCCTAAATGATCTTAGGCTTGAGGACAGTGGCTTTAAGATTAGTAAAGGCTGTCGAGATACTGTTGAGAAGTATGCTAAAGGAAGAACCTTTTGTTCTGTTTCATTGAGTAAAGAAAATACGACCCGGGGAGACTATTCTGTTTTACTTGAACTAGTTGAAAAATCTACCTCTTGGTCTGTGGCAAACAAAAGTGAGCTACAACCAGGCATAAATTATGCTCAGATTACTTACCTGAATTCAGGAAGGAACTGTGTTTTAGATACTACTGTAGGTGAAAGGTACTCGATAGCCATTGTGTGCTCCGAATATACCTCAAAACCTTTTTACCCATACCAGGACTAGGAGCAGAGCCAAAAGCCTCTCTTCATCGTGGCTAATCCTTTACGGGGTAAATGGGCTGTTTCAGAGGAGATTTTCCACAAGAAAAGTCAATTCTTACTCTATCATTTACTCCTCTCGGCAAATAGGTTTCACCTTCACCAACATTCATAACTCGAGCCGTGCAGCTCAGCCGAAAAGTGGTTTCCTTCTGTTGATATGATACCTCTGACCTCCCAAAGTAGAGCTTCGACAAATCAACTGGGCTTTCTTGTGATTTAAATGTGATCTTGAAACTCTTTTGATTCTCCATCAGAGCAGCAAATGTATTAGCAAGCTCATTGGCTTTATCTAGATCGGTAGCTTTGTATACAAGAGAGAATCCGTAGCCACAGCCAAGGTCGCCCTTATGAAATTTTGCAGAGGCATAACCGCAACTACCCTCCAGGGTTTTTGTATCGGGTTCGCCTAGGTTTTTAATTGTTTCGCTGTAAAGAGTGTCTACTCTTCTTTCGGCCATTTTAAATTGTACGAAATCAGCAAAGACCACAAGCCCATACCAGAGCAAACCAACCCCAATGACAATCAAGAGAATCGTTGTCTTTGGACGAGATTTAACCCATGGACTGCACTTTGTCTTAACCTTATTCCAGGCACTCTGTTGCTTGGCTTTTTTGCTCCCACGCTTTTTCATACCAGAATTATATCCTAAGTTTCATCTGAGAAGCTAGGGGTTTCGCTCTGGAATCTACTTAGATGGCTTTAGAACGATGTGGCGGTCTCGGCCTTCGCCTTCTGATTCGGTAATTAAGCCATTGTCGCCAGCAAGCTTGTGAATAGTACGGCGGTCGGCGGCATTCATTGGCTGCAAATGTTTTGGCTCGCCAGATTCTTTAACCTCGTTTATCCAGACTTCGGCTTTTTCGGCTAGACGGTTGGCTCGCTGTTGTTTATATTCGGCAATGTCGATATTTACTCGTGTTAGTGGGTATTCACCGCTCTTTAGAGCGCTGCTGGTAAGGAATTGCATGGCGTGCAAGGTCTCGCCCCGGTTGCCAATAAGAAAGCCGTTTAGATGCGATGAGGGCACGTGCAGTTCAATAACCTCATCTTCGCTGTTGCTGGCCTTTACTTCAGTGTTTAAGCCGAAGAAAGATAAAATGTCCTCCAAATACTTCTTAGCAAAAAGTATTGACTCCTCGATAGTTTTGCTTTGCTCGCTCATAATTACCTCCTCTTTTTCTTAGTCGAGGCCTTTTTCTTCTTTTTGGGTTTTGATTTTGGCTTTGGCTTGGTTTCTTCAATTTTAACTGTTACTTCCTCGGCAAGTTCGTGCATGTCTTCTTCATCTTCGTTAAATATTCGACGCTGCTGGAGGATACCAACACCAGCACTCGTGATTAGGTATAACGAAAGTGCAGACGGAACGCTGATAGCGAAAACAAATGTTACACCGGGCAAGAAGTAAATCATACCTCGGGTGACTGCAGCACTAACCTCGGCTTGGTCTGCTTGCTTACCTGCGCCGGCGTCTTTAAGAATCGTTGAGAGCTTACGAGCATCCTTAGAGTCGGGCAAGAGCATCTTGCTCTGGTAATACTGCACTGCTGCTGCAATAACACCAAGTATAATCGCTGGTATATATATGCCGCCTTGACCTAAGCCTGTCCGAGAGAGGTCAACAAGACCTAAAAATGTATGTTCAAACTTGGTTATGTCTGCTGCAATCTCCTGAATATACGGTAAGTTCTTCACAGGCTCGTAGGCAAACGACTGTAGAACACTTGGGTCCCGAATAAGTTTTAGGACCGACTGATACAACGCAATAAAGATCGGTAGCTGAACAAGAAGGGTGATGATGGTCGAAAATGGCTTTACACCATGCTCTTTATAAAGCTCCATCTGGAGTCGTGCTTCTTTTTGCTTGTCGCCAGCGGCAGATTTTTTAATCTTTTTAAGTTCTGGTTGGAGTTTACGCATCGCTTTTGTTTGATGAAGCTGCTTGCGCACCAGCGGCCAGAGGGCTAAACGAATAATAATAGTAAAGATAATGATAGACAGACCAAGATCATGCCCTGGAATTGTGGCATAAATGAGTTCGAGCAAATTAAATACAGGTCGTTCTATATACGTCTGAAAAAATTGAATCAATTTTATCTCCTTTGGTTATATCTACTGTAGCACGGTGCTACTAGTGTTTTCTAGTGTAATCCTGCACGCTTAAACAGCGTTTGAACTTG
The DNA here is from genome assembly GCA_964643605.1 of uncultured Candidatus Saccharibacteria bacterium. Classification (GTDB taxonomy): domain Bacteria; phylum Patescibacteriota; class Saccharimonadia; order Saccharimonadales; family 2-12-FULL-41-12; genus CAMTWJ01. Next base: position 21,834 of record CAZXTF010000003.1, read on the forward strand.
TTTTTTTAGTTCGGTTGCCGGCGAAGATGCAATACTTTCGTCAAAAACTGACAGAATCATGTCGTACGACAAAGGGCTGTCCTTTTCTGCCTGCATAGTCCGCACGGCCTCGTATACCCGCCTCCGGATTCGGTTGCGAACTACAGCCGATTTGCTAACTTTTTTACTTACCACCACCGCAAGTCGATAATCTTCTTGTCGAGCTCGCACAAATTTAAGTGCTAAGCTGCCGCTACGAACGACTTTCCCTTTGGAATACGTGTAGTTCAAAGAACCACGGCCATGAAACCGATTTTTTCGTGCTATCACAGCTATAGTGTAGCTCAAGTTTAGGCTGATAAACGAGAGCGTTGTTTGATACGTCGTCGCTTTAGTATGTTACGACCAGATTTTGATGACATTCTTTTAAGAAAGCCGTGTTCTCGAGCACGCCGCCGAGTTTTTGGTTGAAATGTTCTTTTAGGCATTCTTCTATCTTAACCTTTCTGGGGGTTTTAGGTAAACCCTGGCAGCCCGCCAAATGTACCGCACAGAGTAAAATTAACAATATTAGTCCCCTATATCCTATCAAGTTTTCCACGTATCACCAAGCTTTTTCCACAAAATTACCTCTGTAAATTTTGCCTGTGTATAAGTTGCTCTCTGTTTTGTCTATTTTCTAATGTTTTTCAATTAATTCGCAAAGTCTGTGGAAAATTCATGTTTTTGCTGTATAGTTTTCTAGTACAAGTGTGTTAGCAGGGACACATCTCAAAAGTAATTTGGAGGGAACAAAAATCGCAGTCATGGATACTGGTAGCCTCTGGCAAGCTGTCCTCGGCGAAATAGAGCTGGGTGTTTCGCACGGAAATTATGTAACGTGGTTTAAGAACACACGACTACTCCGAGTTAAGGAAGATTCTGTGGTTGTAGGTGCCCCAAATGTTTTTATAAAACAGCAACTCGAACGAAAATTTAACGATCTTATAACAGATACACTGGCTAAAAATGGTATAAAGCCCGACCGAGTTGAGTACAAAATTTTGCCAGCCTCATCTCTAAATAGAAAAGTTGAAGATGAGTCGGTGGTGCTAAAAGTTGAGTCAGCAAAAGAAACTCGCTCGACACCAGTAAGTTCAAGTCTCCGGCACAGCTATCGACAAGGGTTAAACGAACGATACACCTTTGAAAGCTTTATTGTTGGTGGTGGTAATGAGCTAGCTCATGCTGCTTGCCAAGCAATTGCACAAAATCCTGGCACAAAATACAACCCCCTCTTTTTGTATGGTGGTGTGGGGATCGGAAAAACACACCTTATCCAGGCTGTTGGTACTGCAATTCAAGAAAACCGTAAAGATGCTCGGGTGGTATATATTTCGACCGAACAGTTTGTGCAAGAGTTTTTGGATGCCATTCGATACAAGAAGAACACCGATTTTGCTGGGTACTACCGTAGTGCTGACGTATTAATTGTGGATGATGTGCAGTTTATTGCCGGCAAAGAGAAGACTCAGGAAGAATTTTTTCATACCTTTAATGCCCTGCACCAGGCTAACAAGCAGATTATTATTAGTAGTGATACCCGGCCAAAGGATATTCCAACGCTCACCGATCGTTTACGATCTCGATTTGAGTGGGGAATGGCGATTGACATGCAAGCGCCAGATTTTGAAACTCGCTGTGTTATCTTGCAAACAAAGGCTCAGGCTCATGGCTTTGACTTATCTCAAGATGTTATTGAGCATCTCGCTGGATTTGTACAAAACAACATTCGAGAGCTTGAAGGGGCTCTAAACCAGCTTATAGCCTTCTGTGAGATGCGAGAGCTCGAGCCTAGCATTGAGATCGCCGTAGGCTTGCTTGGCAATCAAAAAAGCCGGCCAAAGCACATTAGCGCTCGTAGTATCGTCGAAAAAACTGCCAAGTATTTCGGTCTTACCGTTGATGATTTGCTCAGCCCAAAGCGAGATAAGGATATTGTTGTTCCAAGACAAATTGCTATGTATATAATCCGTAGTGAGATACATCTTAGCTACCCTAAAATAGCTCGAGAGCTCGGTCGAAAAGACCATACAACCGCTATCCACTCTATCGATAAGATTGAAAAAGAGCAGGTTTTTGATAGTGAAGTACGCTCAGCAATTGCTGATATTCGGGAGAAGCTACATGCCTAAGCCTGGGAAAGTATGGGGAGACTACGTGGATAGCCTGCGGATAACATGGAAAGTTATCCCAGTACATTTACTTGGCCGTTTTGCTGGTGGGGAAAAGCTCACTTTTTCCAAAGGTTTTTCCGAGTTCTTTCCGACTTCTTTTCCTCAGCCATTTAAGTTTTTCACCTCTGTATTTCATTACTTTTACTATTTTTCCACAGTACTAATAACTAAAACTTCTATATTACATAAATACTATTCATATTAATAAGGCCTGGAGATATACTCATGAAACTTCAAGTAACTCAAGAAAACTTAAACCGAGCGCTCACAAACGTAGCCAGAGTTGCCAATAGTCGCAATACCCTCCCTATTCTTTCTAATGTTTTAATCAAAACAGTTGATAACCGAGTTTGCGTCGCTGCGACAAACCTAAATATTGCAATCACTCACTACATTGGTTCCAAGGTTTCAAACAAAGGTGCGATCACTGTACCAGCTCGACTAACTCAGGATTTTGTGGGTAGTTTACCAAGTGGGGTTATAGACCTAACACTCGAAGATACAAAGCTCCACATTTCTACCAATAAATACCAATCAACCATCAACGGAACTCTAGCCGATGACTACCCGGTTATGCCGACTATTAAAAATGGCGAAGAATGGACGGTCTCTGCACAGACGTTAAAAAAATCACTACAGCAGGTGATTGTTGCAGCTAGCGCTGACGAAACTCGACCAATCCTAACAGGGATATATATGTACACAACTGGTGGCGAGCTTTTTGCTGCTGCCACCGACAGTTACCGGCTTGCAGAGAAGAAAATAATAAAGCTTAAAAAAGAAGTAAAGTTACTTATTCCAGCCTCATCAATCCAAGATTTACTACGTATTTTACCCGACACAGACGAGCAGGTTCGAGTCGTTCATGATGACCAACAAGTGCTATTTTCTACCGGAGACACAGAACTTGTTACACGATTAATCGAAGGAAATTACCCAGACTATAAAAAATTAATACCAGGCAGTTTTGCTGCCAGTGCTACGCTAAAGAAATCTGACTTCATTAACATCACTAAAGTATCGAGTTTATTTGCTCGAGAAGCTGCCGGAAGTATTACGATAGAACTCAATAAAACAAAGAGCTTGGTGCAGATTAACTCCATAGCCTCACAGTTGGGTGAAAACACTGCCGAGGCCGAGGCGAAGGTAACGGGTGACGGTAAAATTACCCTAAACTCTCGCTATATCCTAGATGCATTAAATGTAATTGATGACGAAGATGTATCAATATCATTCAACGGCAAGCTTGAGCCGTGCATTATAGCTCCCGTGGGCCACAAAGACTATACGCATGTTGTAATGCCTCTCAAAAGCTAAGCTGTGAGATAATAAAGGCGTGATATTTACAGATATACGCTTACAGAATTTTCGATCCTATAGTGACGAATCTTTCGAGCTAGGACCAGCAGTGACTATCGTAGTTGGCCCAAATGCTGCGGGCAAAACAAACCTGGTTGAGGCACTTATGTTTGCAGCTGTAGGCAGTTCGTATCGGTCAAATGACATGGTCATTAAGACCGACAAAGACTGGGCTCGGATTGACGTGCATACCTCTGGCAATGAAGTTCGTACGGTCAAATTTACGCCATCCCCCACCTCCTACCAGAAAGATTTCACAGTTGAGGAGAAAGCGTATAAACGGCTGCCGATAGCTCAAAAACAACCCGTAGTTTTATTCGAGCCAAACGATCTGTATTTATTGCACGGCGAGCCTGCATTGCGCCGAAAGTTTATAGATACCCTACTCTCGCAACTATCATCAGATTATTCGGCTAATCTCAATAAATATAAACGAGTTTTAGCGCAAAGAAACGCACTACTAAAGAGAGGCTCCGACTTACATAGGCAGCTCTTTGTTTGGAACGTGCGGTTGGTTGAGCTCGCAGCTCAATTAGTTATCGAGCGGCAAACACTACTCGAACAAACCAACAGTCGACTCAGTGAAATATATAGTCTTATCGCTGGTTCTCCTACCGAGTTGCAAGCGGTCTATATAAGCAAAACAGACACACAAAACTATGCTAGTAGCCTCATGAAGGGTCTAGAGAAAAACCTAGAGCTTGATACCCTACGAGGCTTCACTTCGCTTGGCCCACATAGAGATGATCTTAGCTTCGAGTTTGGCGGTAAGCAACATGCTTCGCAAGCTTCTCGAGGCGAAGCCAGAAGTCTTATCCTGGCCTTAAAGATCATAGAGCTTAGGCTTATCGAAGAAAAAACTACCAAAAAACCACTACTTCTCTTGGATGATGTATTTAGTGAGCTCGATGGACTGCGCCGGAAAACACTTACTAATTACCTGAAAGACCACCAGACAATTATTACTACTACCGATGCTGATATAGTTATGAAAAACTTCTCTAGCTCCGCCCACCTAATCGCTATCTAATCCCAACGGTAGTCATCAGTCGTTACCTTGGTAAAATTAACCTCGACTAAATTTATGTCAAAGCCCTTACTGCGTAATAGCCTCAGCACATGTTGCCTCTCCGCTTCTGTATAGTCAGTATCTTTGCTAACTGTTATAGATTGATCATCTTTATTAATATCAATGACGAGATCTTCGATAGAAAGGGACTCATTTTTACCAACAAGAGGGGGGCTGGAGATAACAGAACTATAGAAATATTCACCGACTCTCAGGGTGGCCTTGGCCTCACTTGAAACTTTTATGATCTGTATGTCTTCAGAAGATGGTAGAGAAATACTCCAATCGCCAACCCTGCCAGTAGAAAGATTAACGTATTCACCACGAAGAGCTTCTCCCTCTCCCCCTATGTAGTAGTAAAAAATATTTCCATCATCTGAGAACCCCCCAGATACGACAGGCTCTTTAATGGAGATGTCTTTTTTGGAACAACCAGTAATTTTACTTACGGTATCATCACTCATGTCTTCACTAAAACTCTGGAATACACACCCCTCTTTTGAAGAAAGGATGGTCCTTGTCGCAGAACTTGATAATTTTTTAACCACTCCCCCCTCATCTGTAGTGGCTAGCTGAACCCCTTGTTCATTAAATACTACCTTTTTGCCAACAAGCCCAACAACTTCTATCGGCGCCTTACCTGTATAAATAGTTTTTGGGGATACATCCAGCACAGTTCCCTTTACTAGCTGATTCCCCACTCCGTAAGTGTATTCATTTGAGTTTAACCAAGAAATAGAAGGCGTATTTGAACTAATAAGCTTGATAGTTTTTGTTGAAGTATCAAGCAGCCACCATATATCTGGATTCTGCTCATGGACTGCACCAAGCCTATCAAATATAGGATATTGGTAGGCGTCCTCGCCTGTTTTAAAGAGAACATATCGTTCACCCGGAGAAACAATAATATTATAAATTCTCGGGAGAACTTCTGTGTTTGATATCTGCTCTGATTGTTTTGTTTTGCTGTTATATTTGACGATAGCTCTACCATTAGAAAAGTAGATGCTATCATTCGCAAGAGCAATGCTCGTGGTGTCTGCACTTCCAGGTATCCTCTTCAGGTTGCCAAAAACTTTTTCTTCGGCTTTTCGGTCGGGCAAGGATAGTAGTAAAAGCCCCAGAAATATAATAAAGACAGAGAATGAGATAATGATTAAAATTTTCTTTGCTTTACTATCCATCAAGGTAACTTTCTATATAGTGTATTAATTATATCGTTCATCCCCTGATCTCTACAGCATACACGACCACCAAACTGACCTTTCGGTCGCCCTCGGTCTATATGAAGATGGGGATAACTATCATTTCCAGTACACTTTCTTTCTCCAATCTCAGCAATTTTCTCACCAACCTTAAATTTCTTACCGACTTTTTGGGAAACTGGCTTACGGATATGCCCATACCAATAAACATATCCATCCTTTGCTTTATACTGCAGGTGATAACAGCCGGGTATTCCTTGATAGATTCCTACGCTTGCTAACTCTCCGTCAGCTATAGCAAACACGGCCTTGCCCACGCTTTCTTTATCCGCATTTCCGGCAACTGTTTTTTTATGAGCTATATCAAAAGATGCTGTCCCGTCGTGGTGACAGCTGCTTTGCCTACATGGCAGCGGGTAGCCAGCACTGACCTCTGATTTTTTCAAATCAACAGGCCAGGCATAGTCTCCGTCGACAAATGCACCGGCTGGTCCGCCAGGACAATCTTCTCCTGATGTATTCGTTGAGCCACCGGATAACCCACTGCCATACTTATCAAAAATATCTTTCGCATACTTTATGCGTTTGTCCATAGCACTACCTCCGGATCGCTCGAAGATCTCGTCAAATTTTCTGGTGGCCTCTTCTACAGTAGAAGGCTTGGAGTCTCTGAATCTCTGCATGTCGGGTTCTTGTAGGGCAAACTTCAGTTGTACCAGGAGGCTTCGTGGACTTTTCCCTTCTTTTTTTGCGAAAGCAACCAGCTTGGGCCACCTATCAGCAGAATCCCACTGGGCTATTCCGGTATGGCCTGTACTGTTCGTAAGTTTGGGGTTTAAGTTCTCTGTCCCGCCACCAGTTTCTTGCATAAAGTTACCAACTATACCTGCCGCTTCTTTTGCGCTCAGCCCATTTTGCACAAAGAAATTAAATGCTTTTTCGGCATTTGTTTTTCCTGTTAGGATACTGTCCGGAGTATCAGACCCTGTGGCTGTGCAGGAGCATCCGGCATTATCTCCGGAGCTGTCTGCTGGCACGCTCCCACCACCATCGAATACGAGTTTATCTGGCTTTCTGTTGCCAGTTTGTTGTTCAAGAGCCTGTGTCCCTATCACAAGCGATGCGATGTTCTTATAGTCTGACCGAACTTGTTTAACAAGATTTTTTCTCTCGCTAAAATATGAGTCTTGGTTTGGGGGCATTGAAGCTTCTGCCCAAAAATAGTTACCTTTATAACGCTGATAGTATGTTAGCGCCTTCATGAAGTCATTAGCGGTAGAATCTTGCTTCGATAGTACTTTAGCGAGTCTATTTTGGTTACTGCCCATCATGGTTCTTGCGGTAGCCTCGACACCGGCATCGAATGATTTAAATGCCTGAGTACCGTTATTGGCCTGCTTCCCTCGTATTAATTCAGGAGCGTTAAGGCCTGTATTCAGAGGGTTGAATATAGATGAAGTATTGTTAATATCTCCTCCCTCACCGAGTGCAAAAGCAACCAAAGCGATTACATGTTCTTTTGTAACGGTCCTGCTTTCATCAATTCCTTGTTTTTGAGCGATAGCTTTTAAGGTATGGATAGCCCATTGCTCCAAGATGAAGGGTTCTTTTAGCCCACTTTGATATATGCTTTGGTTACCATTTGACATAATAGAACTATCTTCAGCTCCTGTCCCTATCTGGCAGGTTGCGTAATCAAAGTAGCCAATATTTTTATTAAAGATAGCTCGCTGTTCTTTACTAATAGCAGAGGTGGTCACTGGGCTATTAACAAAAACAAACAGCATAGCGATGATAACAGGCAAGACTCTCTTCGCAAGAAAAAACTTTTCTCTCATTCTTTCGGTACCTGTATATGCAAATGATCACACGAATCCTCAAATTCAGTCACTCCACTGGGGAGTTGAACTTTTGGCCCACATGACACCTGTCCTATGCCAGATCCTTTTGGCAAGCCTGGTAGTATATCTTTTAATAACTTACGTGCATTTTCGTCTCGTCCAGTTGTTGCTGTACCATTAATAATCGAAAAATCCACGGCGTGTCCCCCTCCCTCGTCATAGTGATAGCTAGCGGTTCCTGATGCAGTGAGTACGTTTGTGCATTTTCTATTAAGAGAAGAGACATAGACCGAATAGCCCTTATCCAAAACTGTAGCGATAAGCTGGAGAATAGTTGAGTTAATATGACAGCTACTATTGCCTTTAGAGTATTGCTTTATCTGTTCTACATATCTAGAGTCTCCACTAAACTTTGAGGATTCCACAATTTTTTTAGCTAGTTCTTGGTCGTCTCCAGAAACAAGACCATCTCCAGAAGAGACCTCCTCGGGAGCTCCTCCAATACCAAGGTCTGCGCAGGCTTTGGTGCCTTCGGCATCATCCGGGTTTTCATCATCTGCTAGGTAGCAGGCTATTGCTAAAGTGTTTACAGCATCCGCTAGATAAAAACGGTAGCGAAGAAAATCCTCGCTATTATCTTGGCATTGGCTCTTTTTTGCGATTTCAAATGGGTTTGCAGCCTTCTCGGTTTCAATATGAGGCCCATCATCATCGGCAGTTACTTTTATGCCGAAACACTCACCATATTTATTGTTCAGGTCCTCAAGTTTTGATTCTACAATGACAGCATTTTCGTAAGGGTTCTCAAATCGGTCATCTTCCTGCTCAGAAAGAGTAAAGCCATAGGCCGGAACACCATAATCATAGCTACCAGCGGCCGATACTTGTGAGCTTCCAAAAAATGGCAAAAATGCAACAATGCTCTTTGCAGAAAACACGCTTGATAATCGGCCTACGGCTACTGTTGCTATATCGCTTGTCTGTGCTGGCATATGATAAATTGTACTGCCAACCAATGAGCGGGTGCTTGAAGGGTCGAGGTATCGGGCGAAAAATGACTGTCCTTGTAATTCTCTCTTCTCTTGGGCATCCTGCTCTCTCCTTATCTCCATAGCGCTTTGCCTGCTCATAGCCTTACCTCCTGTAGATATAGCCTGATCGTTTGCTGCAAGAAACACCCCTGTATTTGCCAAATTACCAAAGTCGGCACCTTTTGCCTCTGGATCAACTGCCGCACCAGACACAGCTTTCATTGATGCAAGCAAAAGCTCATCAGTGCTCGTTCCTCCCACAGAAAGTGCTGCATCTGCAAGTCCTGTTGTGATGCTGCTTACTGCTCCAGAAACCTGTTTTATTATGGGCAGACCAAAGATGCCCTCCTGGATGCTGCACACTGTGCCTAGCACCGGAATAGCATCTATTGCTCTAAAGAGCTTTGGCTTTTCGCCAACTTTGCCCAGGTCTGCTTCTTCGGGCATTGGTACGCCTCCTTCTCTACCTTCCTCTGCACGAATACTTGCGGCGCTGTTCCAAGAGGTCTTATTTTCTTTATCGTACAGATATTCACTCATCATGCTTAAGGTGTCCATATCGAAATCTTCCATACTCATTACCTGGTTACCAGTTGATACAGCTTCCATGCCCATACGCATCATTGGGAGAATGTTATTCTCAAAACGATAGTGTTCGATACCATCCCCATAACCTTTTGCAGCACACAACACTCCTGCAATAGCTGCACCACTCACGCCAGCAGCAGCAAACTTCTTAAACCCGTTTTTTTTAGTCTCTTCGAGAAGTTCTTCTGTTTCTTTGGAGGCTTTAATGTCTCCTTCATCAGGAGGCTCGCCGTCTGGTGTGTCGGGAGTAACACCACCTATGCCCTTTGCTTCTCCTGTGATTCGTTCTGCTCTTTCTTTTTTCTTCTGCTCTTTCTTGGTTTTTCGTTGGTCACCCCACTTATCAAGACGTTCCTTAGATTTGTTCATTGGGTGAAGGTTAACACCCCCTCTTTTCACAATAAGCCTACCCCCTACCCAGGAGGCTGCTCTCCATGTTTCTGCATTTTGGTGAACTATTTTTATGAATGCCTTTCTGTCAGCAAAGCTAACCCTGGACAAGTCAAGGATTCTCCTATTCTCAGGGACTTCACCCCCATTTGCATTGCGAACTCGATAATCACTGATCTCTTTGCTGGTGCGAATCTCAGCCCCCTTGCCCAGGGCTCGCTCCAGCTTCTTCGTATTTCTCCCGCTAGAATCACTGGCTTTTAGAAGAGTTTTAAATGCCTTATCTTCATCCAGAATCTCAAAACCTATAAATCGCCCAGTTTTATCGCTGTAAACAGGTCGCATACCGGTTTTTTTCACCAAGATATCCTGCCATTTATTTGCTGCCCAGTTACCTTTCATGCCCAGGCGTCCGTTTTGAGGGCCCAGACCAGCAGCGCCATACAGAAGGATCTTAGATGATCTCCCGTCGCTAAAATCTTCATTTCGTTGTAGGTGGAACTTTTGCATTCGTTGCGCAAATTGCACGATTTGCATAGGCCCTTGAATGATGCCCATTCCAAACATCCCGCCTCCGCCCAATACGGCGACAACCGCTACTGTTGCAGTTTTCTTCTTAGTCCAGTTTTTAATACTTAAGCTCTTACCGCTAAGAAATCCACCTTTACCTTCGCCAGTGAAGCCTTTCCCAAGCCGATCAGCCTCTTCGCCTGCTAGCCGGAGGTTTCCTTTCTTTGCTCCATCACTTTCCCCGCCACCTTCTATGCCTCGAAGGCCAGAACGTTCTGCTTTATCAAGATCTTCTGCGGGCACACTTTTTAAGCTGCCTGCCGGTTTTCCATCACTTTCCCCGCCACCTTCTATAGAACGAAGATTTGGCCGAACTACTGGCTTATCGTCTTCGGGATCATAAACTGGAGATCTTTGTGGTAATGCCATATTTTCTTTTTACTATATGTTTGGATATTGAGAAGTTCCTGTGTTTATCACCCCCTGCTGTCCTGGTTGGGCTAAAATTTCTCCAGCCTGTTGGATCTGCCGCACCTGGTCAGGGTTGGTGGTAATAAGGTTATTCTCGGTTGGACTAGCTGTTATTTGGATATGTACATGGTTTTGCCCGGCAAAGAACAAGCCTTGCCCTACAGGGAATTGGCTCAAGCGCTTCTGTTCCTCGCTGGTTAACTTAAACACATCGGCCAAAACATCTACCGCAGAAACAGATTGTTTAAGCAAAATCTGCATAGATGAGTTAGCTACGATGGCTCGGCCCATCCGACTGCCCATAAAATCTTCCACGTCTTGCGTGATAGTACTAATCCCTAGGTTGTATTTTCGAGCTCGCTTGGCAAGCGAGAACAAGAAGCTAGCACTATCTTCATATTTCATCAGCTGCCAGGCTTCGTCAACTACGAGGATTCGCTTTTTCTGGTCACCTTTGGTCTTATTCCAGATATAATTCAGCACAATATACATAGCCACTGGTCGTAGTTCGTCTTCTAGATCTCGCAGGTTAAATACCACCATTGGATTGTTGATATTAACATTACTTTGCTGAGAGAAGATCCCTGCAAACGTTCCACTCGTGTACTTACGAAGCCGCTGCGCAAGCTGCGGCCCACTACCACCCATATGTAGCAAGGTTTCGTAGAGGTCATTAATTGTTGGTGGTGTAGCAGTATGGGTTAGCGGATCGTTAGTAATACCAGCCTTAGCGTATGTTTCAATCAGTGCGGCATCCAGGTCAGCCTCTTCAGCGGCATCCAAAGCAGGCACTACTGCACCAGAACCACCAGCACTAATTTGTGCCACGGCTCCACCCATCATCAAACGAAGAAGCCCGTGCAATGTAATCAAGTTGCTACGCAATGCGTTATCCGCTTCTTCAGAATCAACAACCTGAGGCAAATCAAACGGATTTATTCGGGTGGTCGAGTTAAGGCTTAATCGTACATATGCTCCGCCAACTGCCTCACACATCCTTTGATATTCGTTTTCTGGGTCAATAATAAATACTTCTGTACCCAGCATCATACTTCGAAGTGCTTCGAGCTTTACGGTAAAACTCTTACCGGCACCAGACTTTGCAAATACCACTGCGTTGCCATTCTCCAAAGTAAATCGGTCAAAAATCACCAGTCCTGAATTATGCATGTTAATGCCATACAAAATGCCATTTTCTTGAGTCAGCTCAGCACTGGTAAACGGAAAACTAGTGCTTACTGCTCCTGTGTTCATGTTGCGCCGTATCTGTAATTGATCGGTAAATTGCGGTACGGTACTGTTTAGCCCCTGCTCTTGCTGGCTCGTTGCTGGCTTTGAGTACACGAGTTGCTGTCCTAGTATTGACTCAATCTTGTGAGATACAAAATCTAGCTCATCCATCGAGGAGCCGTAAATAGTAAAATACAAACCCATGCGGAAAAATCGTTCTTCACCAACCTGCAATTTATCTCGCATTTCTTCGGCATCGGTG
>CAZXTF010000003.1:33994-39677 GCA_964643605.1 uncultured Candidatus Saccharibacteria bacterium
CTGTTTGCCAGGGTCACGGACTCGGCCTTTTTCGCTGTCAATCATGATGCCAGCCTCTAGTTGAGCTACCTTTTTGCGCAGATTCTCAAGAACAACCTGACTTTCAACAGGATAAATATATATCGAAAGGTCCAGTACCTCGTCCAGATTAACCATACTACTTAGCCAGCCTGTAGTAACTTGCCGAGGATACCCGTATACGTAATAGGTACGGGCATACCGAGTACCTAGTTGAAAGTGTGTGTTGAAGTATTCGATCGAACTTGGTGCAACAAAATCCCGAAGAGCAGTAATCCCTTTACGAAAAGCCGCTGCAACTTCTTGCTCTTCTCGAGCTCGCTGTGCTTGAGCGATAGCCACAGGGTTCATCTTTGGCTTTTCTTTTTTAAAAACTCCCATTACGCAAGATCCCTATCTAGATTTGGCTGTGGTGCTTGGCCCTGGCCTTTTGTTATCACTGGTGCCGTAACATCATCGAAGTTCTTTAGCTGCTGCCGGGTCGCTGTATCAGGGTTGTAGGTATCATAGTACAGCTCAATCAGTTCTTGCGTGTCTAGCGGCAATCCCTGTATGCCACACTGTTGTAGACCAGCTAATACTGCCTGGACACGATTACGCAACTCGGTCTTAGCTTCTTCTAGCTGATTTTCGTTTATAACCACGTGGGTCGAACTGTTACCAAACATGCCAAAAATGCCATCAAACATACTCTTTGTATCTGCTTTGCCAGACTTCAAGGCTTTTTTGGTCTCGGTACGTGGGAAAAACGGGATAACTACATAAAAGTGTTTATCCATAATGTTAGTTTGCGCAGAAAGTTCATCGATAAACGCAATGTAATCGTCCATCAAAAGAGCGAGCAACATATTGTCATGTTCAGCTCTAATCTTGTCGAGCTTTTCAATGTACGGTCCAATATCAATTTTTTGCGACCGAACAAATATCTGGATCGGAAAATACAAAGAATTTAAAAAAGATTGATAACTAAACTCTACGCCTTCTCGCTCCTGGGGGCTCATTAGGTCAAAGTTGATCGACTTGACCATCACTACAGACCGAAATGACCCGTCGTTCATGATCACAATACCATCTCGAATCTCAGCAATTTGTAGATGATTTTGTGTGCTGTTAGGGTTTATCACTACCTTCCCCGTCTGTCCCTGGATTGGTGCCTTCGGGTTGCCAGGAATAATGGTTCCAGGATGTAATTCTGGTGCGAACGTCGAGCGAGGGTCTTGGCTTTGTGGCCGCCCCGGCGCTTGCGCTGCTGGGTCAGTAAAGACCGCTCCTTGCGAGCCTTGCACCGCAGGTTGGTTAGAAGCACCAGGTTGTTTTGGCGTATTAGGATTCATTCGTATTTTCCACCCCAATGTTGAATGAGGATTTACTCAAGAACAGCTGATTTATCGTAGTGAAACCACTACTTCATCTGCATCTTCGTCACGACTAGCTTGTCGAGCGATAGTTGCCACGTTCAAATCATTGTTCTGTGACAGGCTTATTATATCAGCACTAGGGGTGTCTGGTATAGATGCTTGTGCTTTTTTCGTATCTGTTTTTTGCGCTTGTGGCTGCGACGTTGGAATGGTGTGCATATGCCCTACCGCCTCGCCGCCTTGGCCGCTGCTTTGTTTGAGCTGCTCGGCAAGCCGACGCTCTTCATCTGTAGGCACTGTAGCAGGAGTGGCCGAAGGCGCTGTCACAGGGGTAGCTGGCGGTACCGCTGGTATCGCATAGTTTTGCTGTACAGGAGGCGGTACTGGCAGCGGAACATTCGTTGTACTCACAGCTGGCGGACTTGGGTTTCGTGCTTGTTCCATCTTGGCTAGCATTTCACTCTTTCTGCTTTGTTCACTGTTTTGAATCATTTGATCAAACTGAGCTGCCACAGGACCCGCTTTTTCATCCATTGGATCATCAATATCATCTGCTGCTAATACGGAGACTTGTTGTGGCAAGATATCTGTACCTACCAAACGGTCATTCGATCTGCCACTATATGCTCCAGCCGCCGAATTCTTAACTGCCCACCCCCGAGTATCAATAGTATCGGCCAGAGCCTTCAAGCGGCTTTTTACTTGAGTTTGGCTTAGTTCGTTTGTTAGGTGTTTCTCAATCTTTTTTGGCACGGTAATGGTTACCAGTTCTTGCAGGCCATCTTGGTCCCATATTCGCTTTCGTGGCTTAAAGTAAAAGCGTAGCTTTGCCAGCACCCAAGTCTCGGTAGGTTGGTCTTTACTCCACGGAATTGCCAAAAAGAAGCCGAGTAGTGCCGGCGGCAAGAAGAACACTAGCAAAAAGTACGCCCCTTTTATAGCGGCAAAAAAGCTTAGATACGACGCAAGAACACCCCCTGCACCAAAAATAAATTGCTTGAGGGTTAATGGCCCGACAAACTTGTCTTCTGCTTCTATATCTTGGATTACCTTATACGTAGCCATAGCTACACACCACCCTTGCCTGCTAGCTTGCAGAGCAAGCTACTCTGCAAAAGTTCTTGGACTACAATTAATTTTTCTTCTGCGAGATCCACTTTACCGTACCATTCGTACGGCTCGTTCCATTTCTCAAAGAGAAAATTCATTCTAGTCTCAAGTGTGTAAGCTATGGTCATCATAATGCTACTGCTATTTTACCACTTATGAATATTTTTCCCACCCCTGTTCACTGATTAAAATCTACTTGCAAAAAACACAATTTTATGCTAGTATGTAATAGTTAAACAAACAAAATAAAAATATTAATTAGCTATGAACCACAAAAAAGCCCCCACTCCAACACCTATCCCAACTCCTGCGATGGATGAGTACATGCAGCGAGAGGCTGAGACTGTGGCACGCATACAGCATGCTGAGGCTACTGCAGCCGACAGGATGCCAATCCAAGAAGAACTTGTAAACACCGACGGTGTGGCACCAATTAATTTATACAAAGAAGATCCCTCTAGCGACATAGAAGACTTGGTAGATGTTGGGGGCAATGATCAGCACAAAACATTCCATCGCCCAAACGGTGAGTTTATGTCTCGTTACGAGCTAGAACAAATTCAATCACACCAAGACCTCATTCGAGGTGATAGTGCAGAGAAGCCAGAGGATCCTACAGAGTCAGACTCATTGCCAATTGACCCCAAGATACCTCGTGGCATAGGAAATAGAGCTGTCGCTTACTATTCAGGCCCTCCAAAACCCAAATTCTCTTTTGGGATAAGAAGTAATGGGCCTCGCACAGATGTACCTGGCAAACAAACCTGGGAAGATATCCAGGCTAAGAGAAAAGGGCCTAGACCTCCTTTGCAAACACCAATTGTTGGTGATGCCCTAACCCCAGGTCACCGCCGACATCGCAAGTCTGCCGAAAAAACTTCTGTAAAAGAAGCGAAGCAGCGCCTAGAAAAAAGTACGGAGCAAAAGCTTGATCAAGAGCTTGCAGACGTGCTGGAAGTAATGAAAGAAGAAGGCACTCGGGGAGACCGTATTATAGAAGTCCTTGAGCCACGCACAAGCTACAGAAAAGGACAACGAGCAAGCCGGGCCCGAAATGCAGAGGATAGCTTTGTGTATTATCCTGCCCTGCAAAGACCACGACCAGATAGAGAATCTCGCAAATTTATACATAAATTGATCCCAAATAGAGTTGGCAATGATGCGATTGACTACACTGATGGATGGGTCATACCAAACAATATTCTTGACCTCGAAGTAGCAAGGACTCAAAGAGACGAAGAGTTCTCTCATCATAATTCGTTTGTGGTAGTTCCGCTAGAAGATCCAGAAGGAAACATAACCCTAGATTTCTTCAGAAGGTATAGTTGGGTTGAGCAGATCGATGGTAAAAGCCGGGGTGTGGCAGTCCTAGACAAGGAAGCCTGTACATTCCATGACTTACCTATAAACTTGCGTCGTCAGGTCGTTGAGTATATCCAAGCTCAACAAGAGCGAGACAGAACCTAGGGAAAACTTAAGGGCGTCCGTCTCTACCTCCTGGTCTAGTGCGATCATCAACAGCTTGGTTCTCACTGTTGCCTCTCACAGGAGTACCATAATGAGTATCGTCAAAGCCTTGGCTCCTGCCAGCTGCACCAGCAATCTCAGAAAATGCTTTCATCTCCTCTGCAACTCGGCCTGGTGCTCCTGCTCCTACGCCTGCCCCAGCTTGACGAACCTCACCAGTATCGGGGTCAGTAATATTGTATCCCCCGCTTGATAAACCATCGGCAATTCTTGCTGCCCTTGTGACGGTTTCTCGGGCATTATCCATTCTTTGCTGATCAGCTTCGGTTAATGGCCCACCACGAGCTTGTGCCTCGAGATCTGTAATAGTCTGTTGAGCTCTGCCAACCTCTTGAGACATTGTGGTCCATGTGTCAGCATTTTGCATTTGTGAAGCGTAACTTCCCTGTTTTTCGTCAATTTCCCTCATAAGACCTAGCCCGTTAACCGCATGACTTACACCGCCGTTTTCATCTGTTTGCCAACTGTGGTATTTCCACTGACGATCTTCGTTTTGGTTTGCAAAGGCCGCCCCAATCCACACCCCATTGGCTTGCTCTGCAGTCATGCCACGCTCGTTTACGCCCCGTGCAAAGTTGTTGATAAGAGAGTCATGCTCTTCTTGTGTAGTAGCTTTGCGCATCTCATAGGCCATAGCTGCCTGGTAGGCTGCAGTGTTATTCTCGCCGTACTCTTGCCTTGCTTGGATGGCTGCTTGTCTACTTACCCATTTACCTGCAGCCGATTGAACTTCAAGCTGCCCTTGGTCATTGGTTCTCCATGTTTGACCGTTGCCAACGTTATTTGCCCGATCTCTCTCTGCTTGGCGCAGGTTAGCAGTGTATGCACGAATTTGAGTATCATCACCAGAGGCAATAGTATCGTTGATTTCTTTGCCCTTTCTTGCTTGCATTTCTGATTCACGGGCTAAAAGATTATTTTGTGGACCGTTTAGTCTGTTTGCCATAAAGCCTGCAAACCTACGACCCCGAGCACCCTCAGTATCAGCTCGTTGGTTAAGATTTCTAAACCTTTGAGCTCGGGTTTGCAGACGTGCATCAGCTGCTCTTTGCATATTGTAGTCACGACGCCCTTTGAAGGCGTTAGTATTGGCAAGAGCAGTTGAAGCACGTTGAGCAAAGCCCTGAGAGGCGTTCATGACGGCAGCCAAAGCTCCCCCTGCAAATTTAAATGAGAACGGTACAAGTGCAATTGGTGCAAAAGCGACAAAAATTGCAGCAATAACTTGCGCTACTCCGATAGTGCCCCCTCCGGCATTCGCCGACGAAAGCAGTATAATCGTCATAATATTGCTTACTGCAAACAGTGCAGTAATGATGGGGTACATAATAAGCGTCTTAACAAATAAGTCCCACCATTTCCTAAAATACTGCTCAGTACTGGGGAGGATAAACAGAGCGACAGCTACGCCCGATACCACAGTGAGGAATACTATAAGTGCCATTCTTATTACAAGTGTAAAGACCACTGCAAGGGCAATAAGTGTAACGGTGAGGATGAAAGGTAGTAATAGCCACACCAGCCCAACCACCGAGGCTCCAATAGCCCCAATACTCCCCCAGATGGCCATTCCTACCCCAAGTGCTCCGATTGTACCTATTAGGCCGGCAGTAAGATTGCTTGAAATATCAGATGGTATCGGGACGCCATCGGGCGGCACAAAACCTTTT
>CAZXTF010000003.1:39687-45884 GCA_964643605.1 uncultured Candidatus Saccharibacteria bacterium
GTAGCCCCCTTTGCAAAAGGGGGCTACGATTAGCTGGCCAAGGCCAGTACCTATTACGTTTGTGATATCTATGGCGGCTAAACACAAATAATAAGACACATTTATTGCAATTGCCCCTACAACAATACGAGGAGCCATCTTACGAACTGTATAGGCATCTACAAATCTCCCAAAGTTTTGGGCGAATACCATCATAAGGAGTGCTCCCACCAAAATAACATTGCCAAAGATACGAAAAGTCTGCCACGCTATAAAAGCTCCGTCGTCACTTTTTGCACTTATGGGGACATTCTTTAAAAGAGGCTGAACAAAGCCGTTAAAGGCAAGTTCTGACATATTCACACCAGCATCAATAATTGGGCAAATAATCCAGCTAAGCGGGGAGTCTCCTTTTGTATCACAGTCTGCTTGGTCGGCATCGTCTTCACTTCCTGAGCTTGAGCCTCCGACGGCCCCTCTGTTGCTAGAGGCAGAAGCAGCTCCATCCCATGCCTGCTTAACGCCAGAAAGAAGCTTTTGGTAATTGCTAACGGTTATTGGCATGCTCTCTATTTCGGAAGTATTAAGACAGCTTGAAGACTGTTTTTTTCCGTAGTCACCATCAGGAGTTTGAGAATATTGAGCTGCTTCTCCTGAAGTCATAGTAACGGCCAGAGTATCTTTCGACGCTGCTCCGGCAAAGCTTTGGACGAGTCTACTGCCAGCAAAGGAAGACTTGGAGTCAAAATCTGATCCAAGAGGTATAGACACAGTAATAAATGTACGTATATTTTGGCCTTTATAGGTACAGGTTAGCTTTGTTCTGTAAGAGAAATTAGCCCCAGTTTTTCCTACGTAAGCAAGCTCGGCTCTTTTATTTTTATCTCTAGATATATTCTCACCAGCATAGATTTTAGTTTTTGATAGTCCACTGGACGAGCTGCTGCCAGGGCCGTTGAACACTCCTCCTCCGGATAGGTCGTTTTTAATTTTTTGTACGTCACGACTATCGTATACGAATACTAGCCCCTCTGGAACGGCCGCATAGACACTCTTTGCAAATATAAATAGGCTCAGGATGCATAAAATAAAAGCTCCAAAGCCAAATAAAAGTTTTTTTGCAGGAAGACCGCTGGTTTTTATAGTCATTGTGTAAAAATCCGAGTATGTCAAAGAGAAAACTCTTCTTAGTGCTTATGATAAAGTAATTTACTCCTCAAGTCGAGCCTCTGTTAACTGATGGTTTGCAAGAATAGGTAAGAATAATGCATAATAACTAATAGAGATTAAGATAATGTCTAACACAAACACATTTCAGAAAAAAATATGGCTAATTCTTGCAGGTATCGTAGCCTGTAGTCTCTTTGTTATGTTGGCACCAAAAGTATACGCTGATGTAAATAGCGATGCAGAAAAATTTTGCCAGAAAGGGAGGACCCCTTCTTCCCAGCAATGGAAGGCATGCGTTCATGGTTATACAGAAAAGTTTAAAGAACGGAACAATAAAGCAAGCGTAATCTGTAAAAAATATAGCGTAAAAGCCAATAAAAAAGCCTGCTTAGATGGCGCAAAAGAAGGTAATGCAGCTGCAAAGAGAGAGACTAAAGCAGAGAAGAATAAAACGGTTACCCTAAAAGACGGCACAAATCCTAATTTTCAATGTGGCGATGGCAAAGATGAGGTCAATCTGCGAATTGATCTAGGCTGCCAAGGAGTTGCATATGAGGGGCCTGGTGGGGCGATTGGGGATATGCTCTTTTCTATCATTCGATTTTTGAGCATAGGTGTGGGTATAGTTGTCGTAGGGGCAATTATTGTTTCGGGTATACAATATACCACTGGTGAGGGCAACCCTGAAGCCACTCAAAATGCTAAGAACCGTATCCAAGCATCAATAATCTCGCTCGTTATATATGTATTTATATTCTCAATTGCACAATTCTTAATCCCAGGAGGATTCTTTACATGATCGGTTGGCTAGCTTCTCAGGCGCAAATTTTTGCTGCGGCATGTGGCGGTGGGAACTTCTTTGGCTTCCCTACTTGGCATAAATACTTAGATGGCACGACTACAACAGTTGATGGCGTTGATGTGTGTACGCCAAAGCTTAGCGGGATAAATGATGTATGGAGCATAGGGTTGGCTCTTATAGAGATACTTCTGCGAGTAGCCATACTTGCTGCAATTGTGTACGTAATGCTGGGTGGTTTTAAATATGTTACTGCTCGGGGCAATGCAGACAAGCTTGAAAATGCTAAGACGAGCATAATTGATGCAATGATTGGTCTTGTTATTGCTATTGCGGCTACAGCGGTTGTGGCATTCATAGCAGGGAGGTTTACGCAGTGATTAACTATGTATTCTCGGCTATCAATAATTGCAAACAAGGCTCTACGGCTAGTGGCTGCACGACTACTCTTCCTCAGGTTGCAGCCAGCGAAACTCAGCTAAAAAATATTCTCTCGGTTGTCTTTGGAGTTATTGCGGCAGTAGCAATTATTACTATCATGATCGCCGCAGTTAATTTTGCCAGTGCAGGTGGTGATTCCGAGAAAGTCTCTCGGAGCAAAAATGCCATTATTTATGCGCTTATTGGTTTGGTAATCGCCCTCTCAGCAGAAGTGATCATATTAACGGTTCTAGGAAAAGTATAGATGATAAAGAAGATATTACTCACCTTACTAATTGCGGCAACTCCTATGGCGATGGCCTCATCAGTTGGTGCTCAAAAAGTTGATCCGTTTAAAGATGTTTGTAGTGGGAATAGTAGCGCAACTGTCTGTGAAGAAAAAAAGAGTACAAGTGGCAAGAACCCTATTTATGGGCCAGACGGAATTTTGACCACGATTATTAATATCCTCTCCATCATTGTCGGGATAGTAGCTGTTATTGGCATTATGGCTGCTGGGCTTAAGTTCATAACTTCGGGCAGCAATCCTCAGCAAGTTACAGTAGCCAGAGAAATGGTGTTGTACGCTGTCGTTGGCTTAATTATTGCGGCCTCGGCACAAGTGTTGGTCAGATTTATCATTGGAAAAGTAAATTGATAAGGAGAAGTAGTATGAGGTACCTTAGAAAATTAAGATTGTTAGTAGCAGCGGCGTTTGCAGTGAACGTTTTTGTATTTGCCGAAGCCCCACCAGCTCAAGCAGCTCTTTTTGATAGTGCCAAGGAAGATGCCTGTAAGGGGGCAACCTTTGGAAGCAGCGGTTCATGTACACAAAATGCAGACGATACACTTACAAAAACTATTGGTAAGATCATCAATCTGTTCTCTGTCATCATCGGAATTGTAGCGGTGGTAGTGATTATGATTGCTGGCTTCCGTTACATCACCTCGGCTGGAGATGCCAATGGGATTAGCGCAGCAAAGAACACGCTCATCTATGCTATCGTGGGGCTTATTATCGCTGCCCTTGCCCAGGTAATTGTAAGATTTGTATTGAGTAAAACCTGAACCCGTTCAACTGTTGCATGAGACAATACGTTTATGGTATAAAACAAACAAGTAATGAAAGGTAAAAACTAAATGATAGACATTCTAAAATCGAAAATTACACAAATAATGGTAGCAGCTACTCTAGCCCTAGCCTCCATTATTGCTGTGCCGGCTTTGGCTTCGGCACAAGTCTCAAGCGATCCAAATATACAGACCAGCCTTTGTACAGGAGCAGCAGACCTCCAGTTTAAAGAGTCTGGAGGAAGTGATTGTGCAACCGCAGCAAGTGGTTCAGCAGACGAAGTGAATGATCTTGTAGGGCAAATCATCAACGTCTTCTCAATTGTGGTGGGTATTGTTGCTGTCATCATGATCGTGTACGGCGGTTTCCGCTACATCACCTCTGGTGGAGACTCTGGTAACGTAACAAATGCCAAGAATACTATCCTCTACGCTATCATTGGTCTAGTTATCGTAGCGCTTGCCCAGTTCATTGTGAAGTTTGTGCTCGGTAAAGCAACGGGTGCAGGTACTAGTTAGTTTTAAATTTTAATAACTAAAAACATGCAAAAACTAAAACTCCTAGCGGCTTTAATATTTGGTATAAGTCTGTTCACAGTAGCGAGTGTACCAGCATATGCCGCTGAAGATATTCAAGGAAACATTTGCAAAGGTGCCGAATTAAGTCTTAGCGGCAGTGCAGATGACTGTAAAAAAAAGCAAAATAAATGTACCGACTCTAAAGGCAAGGAAATATCCTGCGAACAGTCTGTAAATAATTTAATTGGCACAATAGTTAATATTTTGTCGATAATCGTGGGTATAGTTGCCGTCATCATGATCGTGTACGGCGGTTTCCGCTACATCACCTCTGGTGGAGACTCTGGTAACGTAACAAATGCCAAGAATACTATCCTCTACGCTATTATTGGTCTGATAATTGTGGCCTTGGCTCAAGTGATAGTACGTTTTGTGCTCGGCAAGACCACGGGCGTAACAACATAGTTAAAGAGTCCTAGGCTAAATTAAAACCCCCTCGGTTTGAAGAGGGGGTTTGTTTTTGTTTGCAAGCTGAACCTTAAAGGACCTGGATCTTCTTTACGGTGTCTTGTTTTACTTTTGTAAACGCAATAGTGAGAACGCCATCTTTTAGGATTGCTTCAATCTCTTCTTCCTTCACTGGTACTGGCAAAGCAATGCTTCGGCTAAATTCACCCCAGTAACATTCTTGGACAAAGTAGTTTTCTACATTGTCTTCGTTACCAGCGCTTAAGGTACCCTTAACACTTAATGTATTGTCCGAAATACTTACATCAAGGTCACTCTTATTCACTCCGGCAGTACGAGCCTTCACAACAAGCTTTTCCTTTGTCTCGTATACATCTACAGCCAGTTGTCCTGGTACTGCATCTTCTTCATCCCACTCTTCGGCTACAGCTGTTTCTACGGCTGCGTTTTCAGTTACGAGGTCGTCATCGCCCAAAAAAGCTGCGGTCAGTTCGTCCTCCATCAATAAATCTTCGTCTCGATTTCTTCGAGCCATTTGTATACCCTCCAGGTTTTCTAGATGTTAGATTGTTTTTTCTTCAGACTTGCCAAAGTAAGAGTTTTTGTATTATTACAAGTATACGCTGAAGATATAATGAGGTGCAAGGGGCCTGCGCACTTATTTACAACACAAAAATTACATCATAATGTTTCTGGCATTTCCTTGCTATCCTAGACAAATGAACATTGCAGAGAAGATGATTAGCCTATTGGCCCCTCATGAATGTCTAGGTTGTAACAGAGAAGGTTCGCTTCTCTGCAGCTCCTGTAGGATCATTGCTATCACCACTCTTCCCTCTCGCTGTTTTGTGTGTCATAAGGCAACGAGGCAGAGTGCAGTTTGTGAAAGCTGCAAACACACTATTCCTCTCGAGCACGTTTGGGTTGCAACAGAATACAGCGAGCTACCCAAACAGCTCGTATATAAGCTCAAATTTGGCCGGGCTAGTGCAGCGGCTCAGAGCATAGCACGGAGTATATACGATGAGCTTCCCTTGCTTCCTAAAGAAACTATTGTTACGCACATTCCTACTGCCTCTTCCCGGATACGGTCTCGTGGATACGACCAAGCCCAGCTGATTGCAAAAGCAGTAGCAGCTCAGTCTGGCTGGAAGTACAAGCCTCTCTTGGTACGGGTAAATGATAGTCGACAGGTAGGCTCATCTCGAGAGCAGCGTTTTGCACAAATGGAGTCGGCTTTTGCCCTAAAAAAGAATTGTACGTTCCAGGGCGCAGATATTTTGTTAATTGACGATGTAGTAACTACTGGGGCTACACTACAGGCTGCCTCAAAGCAGCTAAAAGCCGCAGGCGTAAAAACAGTCAATGCTGCAGTATTTGCCGCCTCTTGAAAAATAAAAAAGGTCTCATGCGAGACCATTCTTTTTTGGCGGAAGGGGTGGGATATCGCCTGCGCTTCGCTAGGCTCCTCCGGCTCTCTCGAAGAAAAAATACCTGAAGTGTTTTTTCTTCTTCGTTCGCCTACGCCGAACCCCTTTTGCTATGGCAAAAGTTTGGGTTCTCATCTTTTCAGCATACAAAAAGCCAGGCCAAAAACCTGACTCTTTGTATGGCGGAAGGGGTGGGATTCGAACCCACGGTACCGTTGCCGGCACGACAGTTTTCAAGACTGTTCTCTTAAACCACTCGAGCACCCTTCCTCGTTGAATGTTGAGAGGGATATCGCCTGCGCTTCGCTAGGCTCCTCCGGCTCTCTCGAAGAAAAAATACC
>CAZXTF010000004.1:0-8187 GCA_964643605.1 uncultured Candidatus Saccharibacteria bacterium
TCCTCCCCGTTTTGAGTATGTGCTGACCGGAAAAGGTAAGGACCTCCAGAAAGTACTCGCCCAGATGGCAAGTTGGGGTGCAAAATACCCTGCTTAGTCTCTGGCTGACTCAAGAAAATTAAGAAGCTCTTCAGCTGAGCTAGCGTGCATTAACCTATCCCTGAGTTGCTTTGATCCGGCGAAGCCATTGACATAGATTTTGCAGAATTTATTAAGTGTGTGAAGTTTTCGTTCGCCATGCCATGTCGCCATAAATAGCTCTATGTGCTTTTGATACAAATCTAGTTTTTGATTTTTAGAATAAGTTTCCCACGGTGAGTTATTACTAAAAACAAATGGATCATGAAAAACTCCTCGGCCAATCATAATACCGTCGTATTGGTATTTTTGGGCCAGTTCATCGGCTTGAGCTCGGCTCATTACATCACCATTACCAACAAGTGCTGTAGTGGGTGATGCTGCATCTCGAAGACCTCTAACCTCATCGGCTAGCTCCCAGTGGGCAGGCACTAGAGACATCTCTTTTACAGTACGCAGATGAATACTTAACATGTTAAGTTTATGTGCAAAAACAAGCTTTATCCACTCGGGGTCATACTCTTTAAAACCAAGTCGAGTCTTTACGCTTACTGGTATTTTTCCAGCTGCACCTTCCTGCGTCGCCTGAATAATCTCACTCGCAAGTTGTTTGTTTTGGATTAATCCCCCGCCACAGCCATTTTTAACAACCGCTTTATCTGGACAACCCATATTGAGGTCAATCCCCACAAAGCCCATCTCTACGAGTTCTTGTGCTGTTTTATAGAAATTTTCTGGAGTTTTGCCCCAAATCTGGGCGATAAGTGGCTGTTCTTTTCGGGTAAATTGTAGACGTTTAAGTGCAGAATTCCTGCCCGGACTCTGCAGAGCATCAACATTGGTGAATTCTGTAAAGAACAGATCAGGTGCAGCACAGCTTGCTATAACCTGGCGAAATACTGTGTCAGTCACATCATCGAGCGGAGCTAATGCTAAAAAGGGTTTTGGTAGCGTATCCAGATAGTTCTTCATGAGTGTTAAAATGCTAGTTTTTTTGCTATTTCTGCCAATGCAGCAAAATCTGGCTCGGCAGTTTGGTCTGGGAGATTACGAAACTCTTCTAGTTTAGAGAATGGGATAACATGCACATGAGCGTGTGGCACATCGATTCCGATAATTTGTTGGCCCACATAGGCAGGCTGTAATACTTCTTTTATCCGTGTAGCTACCTTCTTGGCAGTATTCATAACTGCTTGGTAGGTAGGATCGTCTAAGTCCCAAACAAACTCTACCTGCATTTTCGGGATAACAAGCGTATGCCCGGGCTGCACCGGGTGAATATCCAGGAAAGCTAGTGTGTGATCATCTTCGTAAATTTTATTAGCTGGGAGCTCTCCATTAACGATTTTGGTAAAAATTGAATCCTCTTGCATAATCTTCTATTCCCAACGAAATACCTTAAAGGCGATTAGATATATTACAACCAGCCAGCCAATAATTACGCCGAGTTGTGGGGCCAGCTGAACAAACCCAGCATTTTCGGTAATTACAAGCCTACTTGCATCCACTACAGCAGTTAGCGGAATAAACTGCGTAATCCGCTGCAAGAGATCTGGCATCAAGAAAGTCGGGAAGAATACACCACTTAGGAACATCATCGGCAAAGTTACTAACTGTGCCAACGGTGCTGCTTGGTTTTCATTCTTGGCCCAACCACCAAGTGCTAAGCCAATACCAAAGAGCATGATGGTACTCAAGATGGTCACAAATCCGAGCATGAGATAACTGCCTCGCATATTTAGGTCGAATATCAAGACAGCTGCGGTAAACATCAAGATAAGCGCCAGCAAACCGATAAAGGCATTCGAGAGCACATTGCCAACGAAATATTGCCAGACTTTCAGAGTTGTCGTGTGGTAGCGCCTGAGAACTCCTTTTTCTTTCAGGCGAGGAAAAACGGTGGTCGGCCCAAAAATTCCCAGTGATAACAGTGTAAATCCAAGTATGCCAGAGAATGTGTAGTCAAATCGACTCAGGCTGTTTGTAGCAGTTGACTCCGCCTGAACGGTAAACGGTTCGTCGTGCGGTACTAACTGGTCATTTATATCGCTAAAGAGACTGTCTAGAAGAGAGGCTAACGTATTGCCTGCTTGCTCGTTGTTTTGGTCATATAACACCCTCGCTTGGCCCGATGGATACTGGTTGTTTTTTATCTCTCCAAACTCTCTCGGCAGAATAAGTGTAGCGTCAAGCTGGCCTCTGTTCATTTTTTCCTTGGCTTTGTCTATGCTGGTAACTTGCTCATCAATATCAAAGGCTTTATTTTCTTTAATTTGTGTCACAAATTTTTGCGAAAATTCGGTATTTGACTCACTCAGTAGCGCTATACGAAATGACACATTACTCTCGGAGCCAAAGATACTACCGAAGATTGTTAAGAAAATGAGTGGGAACAAAAAGACAAAGAAAATTGCTACTTTATCTCTAAAAAGTCGCTTCACATCAATCCGAGCGAATGTAATAACTGGCAAAAACTCTCTCTTCATACGGTCCATACTAGTCCCTTAGTGCTTTCCCGGTTAGATCAATAAATACATCCTCTAGATCTGCTTGTTCGACATGCTGCTCTTTCTTGAAGCCTTTTTTAAGTAAGGTCTTTATGAGGTTTTTGGGCGTATCAAGAGCAATTATATTGCCATTATCCATAACAGCGACACGATCGCACAGTAATTCGGCTTCATCCATATAATGCGTAGTCATAATAACCGTCACGCCTCTGTCACGCACTTCTCTGATAAGATCCCAAAGATTACGGCGAGCTTGCGGGTCAAGTCCTGTAGTTGGCTCATCGAGAAAAAAGACCTTTGGGCTATGTACGAGTGCTGCAGCAATTGAGAACCGCTGGCGCTGACCACCAGAAAGCTGCTCGGGATAACTATCTGCTTTATCTAGTAACTGTACGTCCTCTAAAAATTTTTTAGGGTTAACTCTTTCTCCATATGTTGAGGAGAAAAATCTGATAATTTCGGTTAGCTTGGTCTTTTCTTCAAAAGAAGGAGTTTGTGGCTGTACCCCAATAATAGACTTTACTTTATATGGGTTTTCTGCCACATCAATACCGTCTACAAATGCCTTACCGCCATCTATCGGGCGCATGGCTTCAATCATCTCAAGTGTAGTTGTCTTACCAGCACCGTTTGGACCTAAAATACCAAATATCTCACCACTCTGTACTTCGAAGCTAATGCCTTTTACGACTTTCTTCTTGTTATACTTCTTGGTTAGTCCCTTTACTTGTACGATTGGTTTAGGCATACCGACTAGTGTAACACCTTGTTTTTCACAATAAAAATAAAATTACCCCACACTTGGTAGGGTAATTTAAGATGTTTTGGATTTTAGCTTTTAGCTGCGCTTTACTGTAAGGAAACCGTTTCGTGGGTTTTCGTTTACACTGAAGCCACTTGGTAGTTCAGTAGCGGTGTCTTTTCGTTCGTCCTTGCTGAAGTAGTAGATAGTCTGCTTCTTGCCACCTCGGAGAACAACGTCCTTTGAGTTAAGGTAATATGTTACACCCTTACTGTTTGTGTGCTTGTATGCCATTACATCTCCCTCTGTTAGATTAACTAATGGTACCACTACCATACTCCGAGGAGTTTTCTCTTGTCAACTTCTTTTATAATTAACAACACTTTACACTAGTTAATCACTTGCTTTCTAATGTGCTTATGCATTACACTAGTCGTTGTAACTAACATTAGTAAAACAGAGGTAATATTTACATGGATTTCACGAATCGAAGCATTCGACAGCCTAGTGAACCAGCTGCACCGAATGCTGTCACTCCAAAAGCAAATAAAAAGTCACGATTTAAAAAACCAACTGGTGGTTTCTTAAATATTGTTTATATCGGACTTTTATTCTGCGTAACAATCATAATCGCAGGAGTGATTACCTCCCTTATTTTGAGCGATAACAATAAAGAAGATAAGTATGTTGATAAGAATAAGCTTCAAGCGGTCTTCCTGAATAACGGCCAAGTCTATTTTGGCAACGTTACTGCTCTAAACTCAGACTACATGAAGCTAAACAACATCTATTACCTACGGGTGAACCAGCAAGTACAACCAGGTCAGCAAGCTAATCAAAACGATGTTTCATTGGCAAAGCTTGGCTGTGAGCTCCATGGGCCACAAGATCAGATGATCATCAACCGAAACGAAATTACTTTCTGGGAAAACCTAAAAGATGACGGACAGGTTGCAAAAGCTGTAGCTGAATTCGTGAAGGCTAATCCAAATGGTCAAGTTTGTCAGGAAAATACAAGCAGCAATAGCTCCTCAGATGATAGTGCCAGCACAGGTAACGCCGCCAACACGAACAACACAACTACTGGCAATACTGCTGCTCCAAGCGCTAACACTCCAGCAACAAATAACACCCAAAACAACACAACAAACCGATAAACACTCGGTTTAGATAGATACCCCTCAGTCTCGTGACCAGAGGGGTATTTTATTTTATTTGAGCGATCATCCAGCGCTCAGCTATAAATCGAAGGACAAATAAGATAAAGAATCCGGCACTAAACAGTAAGCTGATTCCTGCTAGATCTGCAGACCACCGTGGGCTAACAAAATCAAACTTATATAGCTCTGCAGGCACTTCTGACGCTGTTGTCTGAGCATGGGCAGCGACATAAGATTGCACACAGCTTACCCGTGGGCTGTTGTAGCCAGCAGCTGGGAATTGTGCTGCACAAGTAGCTTCAGCCTGGGCTTGTACGGCTTGGTTGGCTGTCTTAACTCTGTCTTGCTCGGTAGCAGCCAGCCTTTCGTACCTTCCTTTTAGTTGGATAGGAGGCTTGATGGCATTTTGGCCACTGGAAAGATTTGTATTCATATGTGCATAGACATACTCACGAAGGTCAGCCAATGCAGTTTCAACATCTCCATTTTGCTCATCTGCGGTTACAACTGCCTGGCGTAGTTCAATCATTTTAAAATTATTTTGTCGTAGGGCATATACACCGATAGCAAGCGATATAAGGGCAGCAGCCAAGAAATACCAAGGGCTAATAATATGAAAACGTCTGTGGTAATAATGAAGTTTTCTTTTATTCATAAGCTTTATTGTACCCTTATTTGCGAGTTTAGATTACACTAAATTATGATGCATATTTACTTCTCAGGAATTGGCGGTACCGCAATTGGCCCCCTGGCACTGATTGCTCACCAGGCTGGCTACAGTGTTTCGGGTTCTGATAAGCAAAACTCCGACTATATTGAATACCTTAAAAAACAGGGTTTGAGAAATATCCATATTGGACAAAAAGAAGCTGCTATTGCTCGAGTTCATAAGGAGCAGCCAATCGATTGGCTGGTGCACTCATCGGCAGTTAGTATTGAAAACCCGGACCACCCTGAGATTGTATTCGCCCGAACTCACAAAATACGCTTGAGCAAGCGAGACGAGCTTTTAAATGAGATCATCACAAAACATAAGTTAAAATTAATAGCCATTGCTGGTACGCATGGCAAAACTACTACGACCGCTATGGTTATCTGGCTTATGAAACAGCTCAAAGTGCCCGTAAGCTACTCTGTTGGGGCAAAGATATCGTTTGGAGAAATGGGGCATTTCCACCCTGCCAGTGAGTATTTTATATACGAATGCGACGAATACGATCGCAACTTCTTAGCATTTACGCCATACCTGAGCTTAATTACTGGAATTGCCTACGACCATCATGACATCTTCCCCACTGAAAAATCTTATAAAGATGCTTTTGTGGAGTTCTTGGGTAAAAGTGAGTGGAAGATTCTATGGAGTGATGATCAAGAAAAATTAGACCTTAAACCCTCTAAAAATTTATATGGCTTGCACAGTATTATGCCTAGTATCACTCTGCCTGGGAAAGTGAACAAAGCTGATGCCACCCTGGCCGTGCAAGGAATTAGCGAGATTACTGGCAAAACTACCGACAAACTCATTAAAATCATCAACGACTTTCCAGGTGTTTCACGAAGGTTTGAGAAATTAAGCGAAAATATCTATACCGACTACGCCCATACGCCAGAGAAAATTACTGGGTGCCTAGATATGGCGCAGGAACTATCGGACAACGTAGTGGTAGTATACGAGCCGCTAACTAACAAACGACAACACTACATCAAAGAAGTATATAAAGACCTTTTCAAAGGAGTTAAAAAGCTGTACTGGGTACCAAGCTACTTAACTCGTGAAGATCCAAACCAGCATGTACTTACACCAAAAGAGCTTATTAGCGAAATGAAAAACAAATCTATTGCTGAACCACGAGAACTGGATGAGCAACTAAAAGAAGATGTTAAAAGCCATGCCGCTGCCGGAGACTTGGTCGTTTGTATTTCTGGAGGCGGAGGCGGTAGCCTTGATGAATGGGCCCGCCAACACTTTAGTAAATAATGTGTAGCACGCCCGAGTATTATTAGCGGTTGTCACCTGCTCCTTTGATAACATCTCGTTTTTTACGATCGGCTAGCTTTGCAAGATTTTGCCGAGCAATATCATCAAAACTTAACCCTAAAGAATCTGCAAAAACAGCAATGTACCATATGACGTCTCCAAGCTCCTTGCCGAGCTCTTTTAGGTCTTGTTCGGTAAGTTTGCCTTCGTGATATGCTACTGTCTTTTTCCACTTTTCAATAACTTCTCCAGCCTCACCAGCTACGCCCATTGCCCAGATGGTTTTGTCCATAAGGTCGTTGGGGTTTTTGTGAACTGTGGTTAGTGCCTGTTTTTGGTACTCATCAAACTTCATAAGATTTCTCCTTCTTCATTAATCTTTACTGCTCCTTCTCGTAAAATCTCAATCGCATCATCGACTATGCGAATAATCGTTGACGGTTTTTGGCTGGACAAATCTCCGCCATCTACATACAAATCTACAGAATTACCGAAATATGCCTTTGCTTGAGCAATTGTATTAGCTGGAGAGTTTCCAGGAGTGTTAGCACTTGTCGTGAGCAGCGGACCAGTCTTTTCAAGAAGCTCTTTTAGTGAAGCATTGTCTACTACTCGCATAGCAAGTGTCCCTTTGCCGAGGTCGAGATACGGTATGCCTGAGGAAGCAGTGGGAATCACGATGCTAATTGGCCCGGGCCAAAATTGCTCGACAGCTGCAAGATACCGCCGTTTTATGCCAAGCGTAACCAGCTGATCAATTGAAGCAGCGATAAGTGTACCGGGTTTATTTTCTCTTTTTTTAAGATCATACAAACGCTTAACACCTACCGAACTTTGGGCATAAGCACAAACACCGTACACCGTGTCAGTTGGCAACACTACCACGCCGCCCTTATTCAATATATCAATACATTCTTGTGTAAATCTAACCATAAGCATCTATCTAATTGATTGAGCTCGTATTATACTACGAATAAGAATGCAAAAAGAGTTATTCGAAGTTGTTTATAACGATTCCTGGCAGCAGTTTATTGATACGATATATGCCTGGTTCTCTACTCATGGTATCAAAATAGCTTTTTTACTCTTTATAGGCTGGTTTTTGTATAGATATGGTGCTCGGGCATTAAACCGTATTGTACACCGAACAATTAGGCGAGATCTTTACCCAACGAAGGCAGATCGAGATAAGCGAGTCAAAACTCTAGACAACTTGATCAATGGCAGTGTAAAGCTCATCGTTTTTCTCGTATTCGGACTGATGATCTTGAGTGAACTTGGTGTAAATACCGCTCCGCTACTTGCAAGTGCTGGGATCTTGGGGATTGCATTAGGTTTTGGTGCTCAGAGTTTAATACGAGATTTTACCAGCGGTATTTTTATTATTGCCGACAACCAATATCGTGTAGGTGATATTGTTCGACTCAACGACATCGAAGGTAAAGTTGAAGCAATCACTATTCGGACAACCGTCTTGCGAGATTTGGGCGGTAATGTGTTTCATATCCCAAACGGAAGCATTGTAGTAACGGCAAATATGACTATGGGATACGGCGGCATTAATGAAAACCTAATCATTGACGAGTCAGCTGACATTGAGCGAGTGGAACACATTATAAATCATGTTGGTGAGCAGATGGCATCAGACCCACAATTTAAGAATAAGATTAAGGTTGCGCCGTACTTTAAGCGAGTTGTTGGATTCACTCCAGAAGGTATAGA
>CAZXTF010000004.1:8197-11465 GCA_964643605.1 uncultured Candidatus Saccharibacteria bacterium
AGAGATCAAAATACTCGGCCAAGCTACTGCCAACGACCAATGGATAGTACAAGATGAAATGTACAAGCAGTTACTGATAGCTTTCCGGCACAACAGAATGAAGATACCGACCAGCAAAAAGCCAACTTTGCGTAAAAAATAGGAGGAGATACTATGCCCGAAGATACAGCAAAAACCACACCCCCAGCATCAAAACCACAAGCTATGGATGTAATCGCAAAACCTGCCGCTGAAGAAAAGGTAGTAGAAGCAAAAGATAATGAAGCTGCTCAAGACAAGCCCAGCAAACAAGAAGAGCCAGGAGTTACCAAACCCAAAAAATCTATGCCCATAGGAGCTATCATTATGGCACTCCTAATCGGCGGCGGGCTCATTGCTGTAACAGTTTTTTCTCAGTTGCAAAAATAACTATTGAGCGAGATGGTATTGATCTTTAGTTTTTTCAATAAAGCCTTCTTTTTTGAGAGTCTCTGTAATTGCTGTAACTCTCAGGTCCTTAATATTTTTTTGTAGTTTCTTAAGAGGCTTTGGCCCTGCTGATAACTCTCGCAAAATCATGCCTCTAATCTGCCTATCTGATCCCACAAATTTTGACTGACGAACGTATGATTTACTTCGATTATTCGGATTCCCGTACGTCTTTTTAATAAATGTACCGTAATCCATAAGGGCCCAATACCAATCACGTGGAGATTCTTGTAGAGTTTTCTGTACTAAATCTAGGATTTCCCCATCCGCAACATCATCACAATCTTGGAAAAAATGATACAAAAACACACTGCGGATATTAGTTTCTATAAAAATTTCAGGCACGTTAAATGCATAGACCAAAATTGCCGAAGCCGTGTTTGGGCCAATACCTGGCAGCGTTATTAGTTCTTCTTTGCTCTTTGGCATTGCCCCAGAATATTTTTCCTGAATACCTTTGGCGGCCAAATGAAGATATTTTGCCCTTCGATTATAGCCCAGCCCTTGCCAGGCAATTAGTACTTCTGATAACGGTGCATCTGCTAAAACCTGATTGGACGGAAATCGAGATAAGAACTGTTCGTACTTTATAATCACTCTAGGTACTTGTGTTTGTTGCAGCATAATCTCAGAGATCATAATTTTATACGGATCGAAGGTACCGTCGCTTTCAGGAACTCGCCATGGTAACTCACGCCCACTATGCGCATAATGCTCCCACACTGTCTCGATAAATTCATTCATAGACAATCCCCATTCTACCAAACCCTCAACTTTAAAATAGGGAGACCAAGACCGAGCATCGAACAAAAGGGAAAAGAGCAACCAGAGCAGTCAAATTTACTTTGCTGCCCTGCGTGATGAGAAAAACCGTAGGTTTGTCTTATAAGGCGAAGCCGCTAATAATAGTACCAACGGTCCATGCCAGCAACGTTGGTTACATCGACAATTTTCTTCGGCTCGCCGCCACGTAAGTTCAAGACATAGTCAGCCGTTTCTTGGCTATTACTAACTCTATACACTACATGACTATCACCTAGCCATGCTACTGGATTTTTTAGACCACTGGACGACCGAATGACCTCATCTTCTTTTGTATTTGTGTCGTAGGCAAGTAGCACACCCTTACCGTCTCGGTCATCAACCCATAGACTTCTCTTGCCATCAGGGCTGTTTATATAAATACGAGACTTGAGAATTGCTGGAGGACCTCCTGCTTTTGCAAAACTACCTGTTGATACTTCGTAGTCATACCAGTCTTGACCAACAGAGGCGCTAATTTTATCGTAACTAACCCTAAATAAGTTCCATACTTCTTTGTTATACACTGTTTTTCTGTCGTTGCCATCGGCATTAACTTTAAATAACCCCACTTGCCCATTTATTTTATAAAGCGCAGGACTGTAGTAGATGGTATTGCCAACAATAAGAACGTCATTAAAGTAGTTGGTACTCGCTAGCTCTTTCTCTCCATCGTCACTGGTGTTATATGATAAAAGTTTATGACGATTAGTGCTTTCTGCACTTTCACCCTGAGCAATTTTCACGTAGACCAGCCTGTCACCTGCCCAGCCAACTATTTGGATTCTTTCGGAGTCTGCGAGCTTCGTGGTTTCATTTGTTTTTAAATCAAGCAGGGTCAAGCTAGCAAGCTGATAGCCATCTTGGTTCCTAGCATTGCCTCGAGTCGAGACTAATGCCGCCAGATCTTTGGTAGGATGTATTACCAAAGACATAGTATCTTCTCGTTCGGTACCAGTGCCAGCCAATATCTTCTCTTCGTTTTTGCCGTCGACATCAATTTTATACACATCGTACTTACCACTCCGCTTTGAGATAAATGCATGCTTCTTAGCAGGGGCTAGCTTGATTTCTTGCGATTGTTTATTTGCTACTGGCACCTTTAGATTTTCGGTTCGATAGTCATCAGCAGTTATAGCAATCTCCAACTCAGCCTCTTTAGTAGTAGGGACAGTCAAGATAATCTCTCCATGCTCATTTGCTTGAGCACTTGATTCGCCGCTAGTTGCTTCTGCACCTTTTATCGGCTTATCAGATAAGAAATCTTTCACATTAAAGGTGTACTGGCTACCAACAGGAGTTAATCGTATTTCACCCAGAGGATTACTGCCCCAGCCGATAGTAATAGTCCTGTCAACCTCTGCGAACGCCGGTTTTTTAATAATAAACTTCTGTTGTCCGAGCTTAATATCTGAAAGCCTTACATTACCCTCTTTGTCAGTTTTACTTGACTGTGAGCCAATCTGAACTTCGACATTTTTAAGCGGTTGGCTGGTTTTTTGGTCGAGCACCCTAACCGAGCTTGAGCTTCGCACCCCGGCTGTATTTAAGATGAAATATCTAGTTGTCGGAATTGCTGCTAAAGCAATGACGGCAAGCAAGATAAAAGCAATGGTTAGCTTGCGATACAGTGGATTATGCCACCAGGTCGCAAAAAAGTTTTTAACCTTTTGCCCAAAACTCTTCTTTGGCTTTATGGCTGCCTCTGCGGCTTTATTTTTATTGGCGGCTAAGAGCTCATTTGACTCCTCGGCTACAATATCATCAACGGCTTTGTTGGTATATGGATCTTCAAATTCTTCGTGCTCGGGCTTGGGCAATCCTGGTTCAGTATCAGCAGGAGGTACAGCCTCTTCAGTCTGCGGTTCTTCTTGAGGCTCTTCAGGCTCAGTATTTGGCGCTGGCTCTGTTTCTTCCTTGGCGATATCTGGCAACTTATCAGTTGGCAAAAGCGGAGCACTTGTTGATTTCTCTGGAGCATTATCTGTCGCCGGTTCAG
>CAZXTF010000004.1:11475-14063 GCA_964643605.1 uncultured Candidatus Saccharibacteria bacterium
GGCATCGACGGTTTCACGGTGCTGGGCTCGCAGACGGTGCCGTTCCGTCAGCTGGCGGACTTCGGCGTTACCTTCGACAGCTTGTCGCCGGTTCAGCAGACAGCTCAGTACTCATCATTGCATCAATTTTAGCTTCCGTCTCTGGATCGACTTTGGAGCCAAATAAACTACTGGGTTGGTTTTTGTCTTTTTTGTTTGCCATTTAGTAATGTTATGTTTTACAGGCTTATCATACCAGATTTAGCATAATTAATATAGCGCTACAGTCTCTGGGTCATCATAGCTTTCACCACCAGCTAATTCTAGGTTGCCAAGTAGCTTAGTAAGTACGGCTTCTACAGACACAATCCCAACTATTTTTTGATTTTCATTAATTGCTAAAAATATTTGGCTTTTAGTCTGTATAAATGCATCTAGGAGAGCCCACAGCGGCTGCTTTTCGTGAATATAGAATAATTCTTCGTCCATAACATCACTAATCTTTCCCCCCTCGGCGTGAGCTAGCAGATCGTGAATATAGAAAAAACCTATAATATTCTTCTTTTTGGGCTGTCTAACGGGGAACCACCCTTGTCCGATCTTGTGAAGTTCATCTATCAATATCGGACCTATTGCATCAGCAGCACTGACAACACGAACCGAATCAAATGGCAACATCACATCTTTTATGCGCTTATGGTCACTCTGTAAAATATGGAGTACTGCCTCGACTTGCTGTGCTTCGAGGACTGGCCTGCTCGCAGTCTTTTGGCCTTTAAAAAAGTTCGTAGCTTCTTCTCGAGAAATGCTCACACCCTTGCTCGGAATAAATCTGGTTAGTAAACTATCCGCCACTTTGGCACCCGGAGAAACACTGCTCAGTATTTTAGCTACTTGCGGGGAGATTTTTGTTGCGATAGTAACGCAAATTTTCAAGGCTCGAGTATTTGGAATTGCTAGAAAGATTACCGACAAGAAGACAACATAAAATAAATAGTTCCATATGTCATCAAAAACTTTGCTAGAAATGAGCACGCTGCCAGCCGAGACAAGAACAATGAGACTCCAAAAAACTATATTGACTGACCTACCGTACTTTGCAACCTGGTGCAGCTGGCGAGCAATTGTGTCTCCTTCTCGAGATCTGTGCGAAAGTTCGCTGACTGGAATAGAGGTATAGACCGTTCTAAGTCTTGATAAAAAAAATGCTATGCCCACGAAGAGTATGAGAAGTACTATCTCAACCATACCTCTATAGTAAGCTTTCTGCTTCTGATATGTAAATAGCCTTCAGCTAATCGACAAAATGGTATTATAAAGAATACGTAAATAAAGATTGGGGATTTTTAGGGTTATGAGCAAACAATTTTTAGCAATTCTAGCAATAATTGTAGTGGTTTTTGTAGGAGTCTTTGCGTTTACACGATCAAAGTCAGACACTCCGGGCAGCAATAATGGTGATAATTCAGCTCAAACGAGCAACCATACTATCGGAGCGGGCAACAAAGGGGTGACGCTGGTTGAATACGGTGACTTCCAATGTCCTGCATGTAAGAGCTACTACCCTGTTGTGAAGCAAGTTAAAGAATTATACGGTGATGATATTACGTTTCAGTTTATGCACTTTCCGCTTACTCAAATTCACCCTAACGCTATGGTAGCTAGCCGAGCAGCAGAAGCAGCTGGCAAACAAGGAAAGTTCTTTGAGATGCATGATTTTTTGTACGAAAATCAGGATTCTTGGAGTAGCGACTCCAACCCTACCCCACTATTTGAGTCTTTTGCCGCTCAGCTTGAGCTTGATATTGATCAGTTCAAGTCTGATATGATGAGCGCTCAGGTCTTAGCAACAATCAATGCTGATCTAAAGTCTGGTCAAGCACTTGGCGCAAACTCTACTCCGACCTTTGTAATAAACGGCAAAAAACTCGACAAAAATCCAACGAGTCTCGATGAATTTAAACAACTGATCGATGAAGAGATTGCTCGGGCAAACCCCACCAACTAGACCAGCTCTTAAATACGGTAGGTAGGCTTACTTACTAGCCCTAGGTTTGTGATTTTTTATTAAGTTTATTAATAAGCTTATTAACACTTTGTATGCTCGGTACTGACAGGTGCTTACGACGTTCATGTTCTGCCTCAATCGTAGCCTCAAGCTTTTTCATAATAGGGCTAGTCGCAGCCTTCTCATGAAGCTCATCAAATTCTTTGTCTAACTGAGCTAGCTCTTCGTCAGTAAGCTGCTCTAGACCCACAAAAGCACCTCGAGCATGTGTTGTCACCCGAATTAGCTCATCTAGCTTAAGCTGCATAGCTTTTCCGTCTCGATTCTGAGTATTTTGGATCAAAAATACCATTAAGAATGTAACAATTGTCGTACCCGTATTAATAATGAGTTGCCATGTGTCAGAAAAGCCAAATAAAGGTCCGGAAACTGCCCATATTACGACAATAAAGATAGCAAGAACGAAGGTATAGGCTGACCCTGCAGCTACAGATACTTTGTTAGATACTTTTCTAAAGATATCCCTCATTTATGTATGGCCTTTCTTTGGTCGTCAAGCATAAGTCCTGTAAACTTATACGTAGTAGTTACAGGGTAACAC
>CAZXTF010000004.1:14073-30654 GCA_964643605.1 uncultured Candidatus Saccharibacteria bacterium
AATACAATATGCATGCAGATTCAGTTTTTAGCGAATTAAGTCTAGTAATAGTCGTTACTGTTGTTGTTTCGATTATTATGAAGCTCATCAAGCAGCCTCTTATATTAGGTTATATCCTATCTGGTATATTGGTTGGCCCTGCTGGTTTTAACCTTATTCACTCTACAGAGCTTTTCGCTGCGTTCTCAGGTATTGGTATCGCTCTACTGTTATTCATTATTGGACTTGGTATGAATGTGGGCGAGCTGCGTAGACTCGGTAGTGTCGTCATGCTTACTGCTGGCACTATATTCTTAACTATTAGCTCACTAGGGTTCGCAACAGCAACTGTTTTTGGGTTCTCAAAGACAGAAGCATTCATTACTGGTCTTGCTCTCTTCTTTAGCAGCACCATTATTATCGTTAAGATATTGTCTGACAAAAAAGAGCAAAACCGCCTTCATGGGCAAATTGCTATCGGTGTTATTATCGTTGATGATATTGTCGCCACACTTGCACTTTTGTTCGTGGTAGCAGGTAAAGATGGTGGGTTCCAAATGTCCGAACTTATCCTTCTGGCCGCCAAGTCTATATTCTTACTAATAGCGCTTGCTATATGTAGTATTAAGCTGATTCCTCGAACGGCAAAATATATAGCATCAAATCAAGAGCTTCTATTCTTATTCGCTATTGGCTGGGGATTCGGGGTTGCAACTTTGTTCGAAAAAGCAGGATTCTCAATAGAGATTGGCGCCCTATTTGCGGGTATCGCCCTTGCTACGTCTCCTTATGTCCAAGAGATCGCTGCTCGTCTTAAGCCACTGAGAGACTTCTTCGTAGTGCTGTTCTTTATAGCCTTGGGGGAAAGTATGAATATCAGCAATATCATGTCGGGTATCGTGCCTGCTATAGCTCTGTCAGCTATTGTTATCCTGATTAAGCCGCTGGCTGTTATCTCTGTAACTGGGCTTATGGGATATACAAAACGTGTAGCCTTCAAGGCAGGAATTAACCTCTCGCAAATTAGTGAGTTCTCAATCATTCTTGTGCTCCTGGCGGCCAGTGTAGGCATGGTTAGCCCCGAGTTGAGCGCAGTTATAACTCTCGTAGCTATCATCACAATAGCCACCTCGACATACCTTATGCAGTACGACGATGAATTATTCGAAAAGTTTGACCGCATCAACCTACGCTTTTTCGAAAAAGAAGTAACCTACAAAGAAAAACGTGACTCAAAACCATACCAACTGGTTCTACTTGGATATCACCACGGTGGACACGAATTCATAAGAACATTCCGAGAGCTTGGCAAAAGATATCTAGTTATCGACTACGATCCCGACGTTATCGAGATGCTTGAACGACGAAAGATTGACTATCTCTATGGAGATATTGCCGACATAGAGCTGCTAAAAGAAGCTGGTGTCGATAAAAGCCAACTAGTTGTTGCTACTATTGGCGACCACGACATTAATAGATTTGTTGTTAGCAACATGGAAAAACTTAATCCTGAAGCAGTAGTTATTTGTCATGCAGATAACATTCAGGAAGCCACAGAGCTTTACAACCTCGGAGCTAGCTACGTAATGATGCCTCATTATATTGGTAACGAAAGAGTCAGTGCTTTTATTAAGCGAAGTGGCCTAAAGAAAAGTGAGTTCCAAAAGTATAAAGAAAAGCATCTTGCATACCTAGAAGATCACCACTCCCAGACCGAAATCTAAAGTTTAGCGTCACAACTACGACAAATACCGCATGGGCCACACATCTTTTTGGGCTCCTCGTCTTTTGGCGGATCTTGACACACTACGCAATACTGCTTTTTGCTAAAACTATAGGTCGTCTTTTCTTCTGCCTTACTCCCATAGCCCAGGTCATTTAATTCTTCGTTTGCTGTCATGGTGATACTCCCTCCACAGCCACTAAACGTTTTGCCTCTCGTGGCAGCTCGTTGGCCAGCTTGCCATATTTGATCGGCAACATATGACCGGCTATGAGCAGCTGTTTCAGCTGCCAGCACTGTGCCTCTACCACTTATTGTAGCTTCAAACCGCTCGGTTATACTCGCTGCCACAGCGTAGCGAAGTTGATCATTATCATAAATATCATTCACGCTATCCAAATATACTCCCAAAATATCAGTTTGGGCACACACAAAATTATACGTATTAACTCGTCGTCCATTTTTTATTCCTGCATAGTGAGGCTGACCCGTCTTGGCGTGCAGCGCTTCATCATATACACGAGTAAGATTGTCTATAAGCACCTCTTGTTGTAAGTGGTTATTTAGCTGGACAAACCGACGTTGACCGAGCAATTCACCTTCGTCTGGAGCTTCAACTTCTAGGTAATCATAGATACCTTCAAGAGCCTCCCGATCACTGCTATCTAGGCTTTGAGACTGCACATATATTTGATCATCTCGCCTTGTAATAACTCGTAGCATGGTCTGCTTACGAGACACGTTGTAACCGCCGATATCCTCGGCGCTCGCCATAAGTTCAGCCGGAAAATCAGACACAACAACCATGGTATTTGGTAGTTCGCCTTTTGCCATTGCAATCATATCCTCGTACTCTCGAAGCTCTTCTCGCCGCCGCCGAGCCTCAAAATATAAATTAGCCGGGAGTTCATCAGCAGCTTCTACTGCGTCTTCAAATATCTCTTTAACGCTACTGCCATCCCGAGCTCTTAGTTCTTGGCTATCAAAATTGTATGCAAACTCCGACTGCATACTTCCACGAACTGTCTCAGCAAGCCAGGTCGTTACATCGTCGTACAAGCGCTGCTCGGCGTTATAGACACTCGGTTCTTTAGTTTTTAGTTGCTCCACTACTCCTTCTTTCTGCCCAAGCGAGAAGAAGAGGTAGCTAGTACCTGATGCTTCTGCTCGGAAGACTTATAGTAAGCTGTATCGGACTCTAACCGTTGCGGCACAGTGTTGGAATTTCACCAACTTCCAGCTCTTTTTTGTAAATGTATCCTCACTATAGCACGCTACAGCTAGCGTACAAGCAGTCAAATTTACACCAGCTGTGGTGTTATAACCAAATGGTAAGAAGTATGATAACGCCCGCAACAATACGATAATAGGCAAAAATCTTGAAGTCGTGCTTTGATACATATTTTAGCAGCCAGCTAATTGCAATTAAGGCGGTTATAAAAGCCGAAATCGTTCCAGCCAGCAGAGCTACACCGCCCCCATCAACAGTATGCAGCTGACCCCAGCCCCCAATAAGCTGGTACGAGCCAGCCAAAATCAATATAGGAATGCTTAGGTAAAAAGAAAATGCTGTGGCAGTAACTCGGTCTAGCCCAGACAATAGCCCGCCCATAATCGTGGCACCAGAGCGAGAAACTCCAGGCACGAGCGCTAACATCTGATACAAACCTACTCGCAGAGCTTGTTTGATGGTCATTGACTCAAACTTTGGCTGCTCGGACGTATTTTTGGCCGCTGTATGGTACGTCTCAATTAGCCAGATAAGAATACCCCCGATGATTAGCATAACCCCAACAGTAGTCACAACAGCGTATTTAGAGATCTGATCTTTCAAAAGTATCCCCATAAGGCCCGCTGGTATAGTGGCAATAACCCAGCACAACCAAAATGTCACAATTTGCGCATCCCTTTTAGCAAGTCCGGCAATTTTTTCTACCAGATCTTTGCGGTAAAACCATAATACTGCTGCAATAGCACCCATCTGAATTACAACCGTAAATATCTCGGCCGTATCTTTATACCCTATGAGATTTTCGGCTACGATTAGGTGGCCCGTACTACTAATTGGCAAGAATTCGGTAAGGCCTTCGAGCACACCAAGAATTATTGCTTGTATAATTTCCATTTATTTTCAATTATAGCTTAGCTACTCTACTTTTTAAGGCACTTAAACGGGGGATGAATGACTGTGCCGCTCCTTCAAGACCTAGAACTTTCAGCGATCCTACCAACACATACAGGCCATCTACATCTGTTTCGGTAACACTCTGCGCTTCTTCGAGACGATGAAAATAATAGTCTATTTTATCGACCAGCCACTTCTCTTCGGCTGGCTTTACTGTATCGGTTGGCAGCGGCTTTACTTCTGTAGCTTTATTCACTACCTCCAACGAACGAGCAGAACGAGTTTTTTTAACAAGATGCCCCCGGGCGATTAGATTATCGATGTGTGTAGCAACGGTAGCTACCGATTTGTAACCCAAACCGGCACAAATCTCTCGATAACTTGGGCCGTAGCCGTGCATCGCTACAAATTTTTCAATAAATTCTAGGAGCTGTTGCTGCTTCTTGGTAGGACGGACTGTGGTAGCCATTACTTAATAATCCTAAATGCACTATGTCCATGAGGTTGATGCGCAAGAACACGAGCTGGGGTTATCTTTGCCCGTTTACCTTTTTTGAACTTTTCTGGGAAAACCCAGTATTTGTACCACAGATAATTCCAAACTGTAAAGAATCCAGCCGAGATAAACTGCCCAATATACGGCGTTATACCAACTTCTTTTAGGCCGAATACTATAAGGTAGTCCATGACAAAACCAACAATAGTTATAGTTGCATACCGACCCGTAACCTCTGTTTGATGCTCCTTTAAGGAAGGGTTATTAAAAACCCAGTACCGTTGCAAAATAAAGTTAATCGTCCAACCAAATAGCGTTGCTACAGATTTAGCCCAGAAGAAGCTCCCCCCTAAAATCTTGTCTATAAAAAAGAACATCCCATAGCCAGACCAAAAATAAGCGCCACCACTGATAAGATATTCTGTGATACGCCTTATTTCTCTTTGTTCTGATTTTTTTAACTTCATG
Source organism: uncultured Candidatus Saccharibacteria bacterium (assembly GCA_964643605.1). GTDB lineage: Bacteria > Patescibacteriota > Saccharimonadia > Saccharimonadales > 2-12-FULL-41-12 > CAMTWJ01. The sequence goes on from CAZXTF010000004.1 coordinate 18,865, forward strand.
ATTTTTGTTTGCTATTTGTTCACAAACTAGTATAGCACCTTCTCCTGTTCTTTACCGAAAGGACCAGTGAACTGATATAATTCAGGGTAGAAATGAAAAACAACGCCAACCTGTTTTATGCCATTCTATTGATCATCGGTGATTTCTTGGCAATTGTGGCAGCCTTTGCTCTCGCCTACATCTTGCGAGTAAAGTTCGATGATAGACCCTTGCTGACAGAGATATCTGCTTATTCCTATATTTTAGCTTTTGCAGCGGTCATCCCCTTCTGGCTTATTAGCCATGCAACACTGGGGCTCTATACACGCAATGTGTACGAAAATCGCTTCCGTGAAATCGGCCATCTTATGCTTGGCTCGTTTATTGGCATCTTGCTCGTAATTGGCTACGACTTTATTAGTGACGGCGACTTGTTTCCTGCTCGCTTAGTGCCAGTCTACGGATTATTTTTGAGTTTCGGTTTTCTTATTGTATTTCGTACGTTTGCCCGTATTTTTCGCCGAGTTCTCTTCTCGTACGGCATTGGCATCGACAACATTTTAATCATTGGTACTCCCAAAAGTGGCAAGCCAGTTGTGACCGAGCTTATTGATACTCGTTTTAGTGGCTACAATATCATTGGTACCGTTGGCTTTAAGATAGAAGATAGCCGTATTCCAGCGTACGACGATTTTGAAATTGCCCTTAAAAAACTCCGTGGCAAAAAGATTCATACTATCGTCCAAACTAAACTATATGCAGCAGAAGACCAAAACACCGATATACTTGGCTATGCTCAAAAACGCCATATTGCCTACAAGTTTATCCCTGGTAATGATGGGGTTTTTACTGGGAATATCGAGGTAGAGCTACTTCGAGGCATTCCTGTTGTGAGCGTACATCAAACAGCTCTAACAGGCTGGGGACGTATCGTAAAACGGCTGTTCGACTTCTTACTAAGCCTATTCCTTATTATCTTGTTGTCGCCGTTTATGATTTTAACCGCTATTATTGTAAAGATTGCAAACCCTCGTGAGCCACTGATCTTCAAGCAAACAAGGCTCACTCAATTTGATAAAAAATTTACTGTATATAAGTTTCGCTCGCAGCAAAAGCAATTCGATGGCACTACACCAGAAGAAGCCTTCAAGATGCTTGGGCAAGATGAGCTTGCCAAAAAATATCGCCAAGGTGGAGACCAAGTTAGTAACGACCCCCGCTTGATTCGCCTCGGCTCATTTATCCGCACAACAAGCCTAGACGAATTACCGCAACTATTTAACGTTCTCAAGGGAGACATCAGCTTAGTTGGCCCTCGAGCACTTATTCCACAAGAGCTTGAAGAATATCATGGCAAACACCAAATTTTAAGTGTAAAGTCAGGGCTCACTGGTCTGGCTCAGGTTTCTGGTCGTCGCAATATTAGCTTCGAGGAGCGACGCAAGCTCGATATTTATTATGTGCAAAACTGGAGCTTCTGGCTCGACATCAGTATCTTGCTACGCACTTTCCGAGCGGTTATTAACGGTATCGGAGCCAAGTAGTGAAGGAAGAAAAAGATGCGCCTGGCCTGAAAGTAGCTATTGTCTGCGATTGGCTTACCGGCCCTGGTGGCGCCGAACGAGTTGTTTTAGAGATTCACAACCTCTACCCAGATGCCCCTATTTTCACTTCTCAATATGACGCAAAAAAGGCTACCTGGTTTAACGGACTAGATGTGCGAACTGGCTGGTTGCAAAAGCTACCCAGTGGACTCAAAAAATTCCTACCTATCTTCCGAGCTCTCTACTTTTCTCGCCTCGATTTATCAGAATATGATCTTATTATTTCGAGTAGTGGCGCAGAAGCTAAATTTGTAAAACGACGCCTAACTGCAACACACATAGCCTACATTCATGCACCAACACACTACTACTGGAGCCGTTACGACGAATATCTTAAAAATCCTGGTTTTGGTAAGCTCGACTGGCTAGCTCGACTTGCCCTAAAAATACTCGTTGGACCAATGCGCAGGTGGGACTACAAAGCCGCCCAACGGCCAGACAAACTGCTCGCTAATTCAACCCATATTCAAAATGAAATAAAGAGGTATTATAAACGAGATTCAGAAGTTGTTTTCCCGCCTGTTAATATTGCCCGGTTTAAACCTCTTGCAAAGAATACCGAGCGTAGTGGTTTTGTGTGTGTAAGCCGCTTAACCCCCTATAAGCGGATAGATTTAGCAGTGCAAGCCTGTAGTGAGTTAGATCTTCCTTTAACCGTGCTCGGTGGAGGTCCCGATCTAAAAAGATTACAAAAAATGGCGGGAGAAACAGTGTCTTTTATCCCAGCACCAACAGATACAGACATAGATCAGGCACTGGGTACTGCTGAGGGTTTTATCTTCCCTGGGCTAGATGATTTTGGTATTGCACCGGTTGAAGCACTTGCAGCCGGAGTGCCTGTACTTGCATACAAAGCCGGGGGTGCGCTGGATTATGTACAAGATGGTACGAACGGTACGTTTTTTGACAAACAAACTGTTGCGAGCCTCAAGAGAAAATTGAAGAGCTTTGATTATAAAGATTATTCACCCAGTGATATAAAAAGTAGCTCCGAGATCTTTTCGGAAGAGAATTTCCACAAAAATATAGCCCGATCTGTAAAGTCTGCTTTAAAATAAGACAGCTAAATTCAAAAGAAAAGGACAGTAAGAATGTGCGGAATAGCTGGCTGCGTAGGGCATGAAAGTGCAACAGAATTTGTCACAGAGAGCTTAGAAACCCTCGAATATAGAGGATACGACTCTATCGGTATAGCATTTCAAAATGCAGCAGTGCCAAGCCTTGAGGTAATTAAATCTTTGGGTGGTGCTGCAAACCTTCGAGCAGTATTACCCAACAATAGCCAAGAGGCTACGTCTGCTATTGGTCATACTCGCTGGGCAACAACTGGCGAAGTCACCGAACATAATGCTCATCCTCATACAAATGAAGACGGAACTATTGCTGTAGTTCACAATGGAGCTATCGAGAACTATGCCGAGCTAAAGAAAGAGATTACAGATAAAGGCTATGGATTTTCTTCCGAAACAGATACAGAAGTGGTTCCTCATCTTATCGACTATTACCGAAAAGAGGGAGCTAGTGCAGAAGATGCCTTTGAACAAGCAATGAAAAGGCTAGAAGGCGCATACGCAATCCTCTCATATATGTCTGACAAGCCTGGAACACTGTACGCCGCTCGTGTAGGCAGCCCTTTAGTTCTGGGGGTTAATGGCAAGGAACACTTTGCGGCATCTGACCCGAGTGTACTAACCGACCATACGAAAGAGGCCGTATTTTTAGACGATTACGAGATGGCTATCCTCTCCCCCAAAGGGTACCGAATCAAGAGCTTATCTAAAGGCATTAGCACTACTCGACCGCCAGAAGAAATAAGTGATGTATTCGAAAAAGCCACGCTTGGCGAGTTTCCTCATTACATGTTGAAAGAAATTTATGACTCTCCAGATACGGTCAGAGCAGCTATTAGTGGGCGGGTCTTCCCTGACCGCAGTATGTTAAAACTTGGCGGGCTAGAAGACAAAAAAGAAGAACTGCGTAATATTGATCGACTCATTATCGTTGGCTGTGGCACTTCGTATCATGCAGGGCTTGTTGGTGAACGCTTAATAGAGGAAGTCGCAGGAATACCAGTCGAGGTAGATCTAGCTTCCGAGTTCAAATATAGTAATGAGCCATTCGAGGCTAATACTGCAGTCATAGCCATATCTCAGTCTGGTGAAACAGCTGATACAATTGGCGCCCTCGAAAAAGCCAAAGACTTCGGAATGTTAAAGCTTGGTGTTATTAATTCTCCTGGCTCAACAATTGATCGAGTTACCGATGCTGGCGTGCACTGCCGAGCTGGAAAAGAAATTTCTGTAGCTAGCACCAAGGCTTTTACTTCGCAAGTAACTGTCCTTGCGGAGATCGCATTAGCTATCGGCAAAGTAAGAAATGAAAATAGCCATGCAATTATGCAAGAACTCACCAACTTACCGGGCAAAATTGAAGAGTTGCTAGAAGATACAACTGCCATACAGATCGCTGCCAAAAAATACGCTCATTACAAAAACTTTCTATATATGGGGCGAGGGTATGAATATCCAAGCGCTCTTGAAGGAGCTCTAAAGCTTAAGGAGATCTCTTATATTAATGCAAATGGGATTAGCGCTGGCGAGATGAAGCACGGTACCCTCGCTTTGATCGATGAGGATTTTCCAACTATGGCAATCGCTACCAATGGTTCTGTTTTAGATAAAACCCTCTCCAATATAGAAGAGATAAAAGCTCGCAAAGGGCCTGTTATTACGCTGGCAAACCGAGACAACGAGAAGATAGAAGAAATGGTAAAAGCAGGACGGATTGATGATGTAATCTATGTGCCTAGCTCTCTTGAGCAGACACAGCCTATTTTAAATGGTATTGCCCTGCAGCTGTTTGCATATTACGTTGCAGCAGAAAAAGGAGAAGCAATTGATCGTCCTCGCAATCTAGCCAAGTCAGTTACTGTCGAATAGATCAGCTTACGGCCAAAAGTGCTCTTATAGCTGCAGCGGTATCTTCCCAGTCTCGTACTGCCACGCAGTCAATCCCCATTTGTTCAACTGCATAATCATTACCACCAGGTACAATTTTGTCACCCATAAATAAAATATCTTCCTTGGAAAAGCCTGTTGCCTCCATAAGCTTGTTCATGCCATATGCCTTATCGATACCCGGACGAGTTACGTCAATAGAGGTTGCACCAGCCGCACGGACATTAAAGTCAGGAATTTTAGGAGCCACAATGTCTCGGATTTTCATTTTTTTAGAAGCATCTGGATCCCAAGCCTCTTTGATGCGAACTCCTTCCTCGCCAAGCTCTGCCACGATGTCTTGGCCCAAGATAGAAAGCGTTATTTGGCTATCTCGGTCTTCGATAGTCTCTCCATAGGTTTTGTCTGCCTTAAAGCCCGACTCTTCCAGCCCTTCACTTAGAGCCCGAATAATCTGCTCTTTCTGTTCAGCGGTAAAGTCTTCAGCATATTGCAGCACCCAATCGCTTGTATTTTTGTCGTATCGATAATACCGAGTGCCACTTGTCGGCATCAGATGGAGCTTGTTCAAAAGATCTCCATCTTTTGTAATCTGGCTGAGTACTTGCAATTGAAACAGCTCGTACTTCCCACCCGAGATAATACAAGCTTCGTATTTTGTTAACAGTGCATTAAATAACTCTGTCATTCTATCTGGAAACAAGGACTTGCTTGGAGCCAATGTTCCGTCTAAATCAAATGCTATAAGTTTTTTACTCATTTTTTAACCTCGTTATTTACATATGCTTCGTTCCACTCATTAAGAAACCAACTACTAGACCATCTCTTGTCAGCGCCCACACCCGAGATAACCTTTATACCATGCTCCTCACATGTAATCCATTCGGGGATAGTTTTTTCATCAATCCTATCACCGCCTTTTGTAAAAACATCAGGCCTTAAAGATTCAAGAGCTTTAATGACTGTTTGGTCTCCTTCGATCTCAAACGGGATTACATAGTCAACGCCAGCTATTCCACTGACAATAAGGCACCGTGTTTCGAGGTCTTGAAACGGTCTACCCTTTTTGGCCCGTAAAAACCCATCTCCATTTACAATAACTGCTACTGTATCACCGTATTTTTTGCTTTCGATAATACAGCTAATGTGACCTGGGTGAATAGGGTCGAATCCTCCGCTCGTGACAACAACCTTGCCGAGCTCGGGGCGAAGTTTTGCAAACTCCTCAAAAGAAACTATCTTGGCTCCCCATTCTGTAGACATATTGACTATAAGTATACCAAATAGAATGATTCTACTGATATACTTATAAATATGAGCAAAATTCTTGTCACCGGAGGAGCTGGTTTCATTGGCTCCAACTTCGTACATTATATATACAAAGAACGGCCAGACTGGCACATAACTGTGCTCGATGCACTTACCTATGCTGGCAATATCGAGAATATTAAAGGACTAGACAAGTCCAGAGTTACTTTTGTAAAAGGCAATATCTGTGACGCTGAGTTAGTAGATAAGCTAATTGCAGATGTTGATATTGTAGTTCACTTTGCAGCCGAATCTCACAACGATAATTCCCTACATAGCCCATGGCCATTTGTAGAAACAAATATTATTGGAACGTATCAGTTACTTGAAGCAGTGCGCAAACATGGCAAGCGATTCCATCATGTCTCGACCGATGAAGTATATGGAGACCTTGAGCTCGACGATCCAAATAAATTTAAAGAAACTACTCCATACAATCCCTCAAGTCCATATTCCAGCACCAAAGCTGGCTCCGATATGCTTGTGCGAGCGTGGGTTCGTTCGTTTGGTATTACTGCAACTTTATCTAACTGCTCGAACAACTATGGGCCGTACCAGCACATCGAGAAGTTTATTCCCCGCCAGATTACAGAAATAGTTGAGAATCGTAAGCCAAAACTCTATGGAACTGGCGAAAACGTTCGAGACTGGATCCACACCGAAGACCACTCCTCAGCTGTTCTGGCGATTATTGAAAAGGGTAAGTCTGGCGAAACCTACATGATTGGTGCAAACGGCGAGAAGAATAATAAAGAGGTGGTAGAGCTCATCTTGGAACTTATGGGTAAAGATCCAAAAGATTATGATCATGTAAATGACCGTCCCGGGCACGACTTGCGCTACGCAATAGACTCAACAAAACTACGCACAGAACTCGGCTGGGAGCCAAAATATACCGACTTTAAATCTGGGCTTGCCGATACAATCAAGTGGTATCAAGAAAACGAGGCTTGGTGGAAACCAGCCAAAGAAGCTACCGAAGCCAAATACCAGGAGTTAGGGCGATGAGTATTTTGGGAAGAGCAGCGTATAAGGAACTGGGAAGATGAGTAAAGAGCTTGCTGTTCGAGAAACCGATATCCCAGGATTTTATATTGTAGATCTTGCTGTTCATGGTGATAACCGTGGTTGGTTCAAAGAAAATTATCAAAAAGAAAAGATGGAAGCCCTTGGTCTCCCTGCCTTCGAAGTAGTCCAAAACAATTTCTCCTACAATGCCGAAAAAGGCGTGGCTCGAGGCCTGCACGCAGAGCCATGGGAAAAATTTGTTTCAGTAGCGGGCGGTAAAGTCTTTGGTGCATGGGTAGACCTGCGAGCTGGCGATAGTTTCGGTAAAGTTCTCACCGTTGAGATTACTCCAGAAGTTGCCGTCTTCGTGCCACGAGGCGTAGCAAACGGGTATCAAACTTTGGAAGAAAATGTCACCTATACGTATCTTGTAAATGCTCACTGGTCGCCAGAAGCCCAGTATACTCTTGTTAATATGCAGGACCCTGCACTTGGTATCCAGTGGCCTATTTCAATTAGCGACGAACTTATTTCGGAAAAAGACAAAAACCATCCGTTTCTAAACGAAATAACTCCAATAGAGGTTTAGATGGACCCAAGTAAAATTCTTATAACTGGTGCAAACGGACAACTTGGCTTAGCCTTGCAGGAACAGTATCCAGGAGCCCGAACAGCAGATAGTCAGACACTTGATATCACGAACAAAGAAGCCTTGGATACATTCGATTGGAGCGGATTAACTCACATTGTCAATGCAGCAGCCTACACCCAAGTTGATAAAGCCGAGACTAGTGAAGGCAGAGTACAGGCCTGGGCAGTCAACGCAAATGGAGCAGCAAATCTCGCAGATATAGCATCCCGGCATCAGTTAACCCTGGTACACATTTCAAGTGACTATGTATTTGATGGCACCCAAAATAATCATAATGAAGATGAAGAGCTTTCACCACTGAGCGTATACGGTGCTAGCAAGGCAGCAGGAGATATAGCAGTGCAACTGACTCCAAAACACTATACCCTCCGAACTTCTTGGGTAATTGGCGAGGGCAACAACTTTGTTCGCACAATGGCCGGACTCGCCGAAAAAGATATTTCACCAACAGTAGTTCACGACCAGATAGGGCGACTCACCTTTACTTCAGAACTCGTTCGAGCAATTGATCATTTGCTTACCAATCAAGCTCCTTTTGGTACTTACAATGTATCAAACAGTGGAGATTCTGCCAGCTGGGCAGATATCACCCGAGAAATATTCAAGAATTTAGGGCGAGATGACTTGACCGTCACAGATACTACAACCGAAGAATACTACAAGGGTAAATCAGGTATCGCCCCTCGCCCACTTCAAAGTACACTAGACCTATCAAAGATTCAGACAACCGGTTTTAAACCTCGAGATTGGCAAGAGAATCTAGTAGAATACCTAAAAGGAGAAAACAAGTGAAAGGTATTATTTTAGCAGGCGGTTCAGGAACACGGCTTCACCCCATAACAAAAGGCGTATCTAAACAGCTAATCCCCCTGTACGATAAACCAATGGTCTACTATCCCCTAAGTACGCTTATGCAGGCAGGTATCAAAGATATCCTCATTATTACCACCCCGCATGATCAAGCAGCCTTTAAAAACCTATTAGGTGACGGATCGGACTGGGGCATTAACCTCAGTTATGTGGTACAGCCTTCCCCAGATGGCCTAGCACAGGCTTTCATTTTGGGTGAAGAATTTATTGGAGACGACAAAGTAGCCCTTGTTCTTGGAGATAACATTTTTCACGGAGCCGAGTTAGATGCGTCTCTCAAAGGTTGCACCGACCCAGAGGGCGGTATCGTATTTGCTTACCAAGTTTCCGACCCTGAACGCTACGGAGTAGTAGAGTTCGATCAATCAATGAATGCGATATCTATAGAAGAAAAGCCTGCCCAGCCCAAATCTAACTATGCCGTGGTTGGCCTGTATTTTTACGATAACGATGTAGTAGAAATTGCAAAAAATGTACAACCAAGTGATCGTGGTGAGATAGAAATTACTTCTGTGAATGAAGAATACTTGAAGCGTGGCAAACTCAAAGTAACAACTCTTGACGACGGAGATGTCTGGCTCGACACAGGCACCATCGACAGCCTCTCAGATGCAACAGACTACGTGCGAGTTCTCCAAAAAAGAACAGGGCAGATTATCGGGGCTCCAGAGCGCATCGCCTACGAGCAAGGCTTTATAAGCAAAGAGGATTTAGCAAAGATAGCCGAACCTCTTAAAAAATCCGGCTACGGTAAGCACCTCTTAGGAATTAATTAGATATGAAAGTACTCGTTACCGGTGGCGCCGGCTATATTGGAAGTGTCGTCACTGCACAGCTAATTGAAGCTGGGCACGAGGTAATAGTACTCGATAATTTGTCTCTAGGCCATCAAGATGCAATACCAGAGGGTGCACATTTTATTAAAGGAGATGTCAAGGACATTGAGAAGTTAATAAGACCAGAAGATTCTATCGAAGCTGTACTCCATTTTGCAGCCTTTTCTGCAGCTGGCGAATCAGTCATAGATCCTGAAAAATACTGGAACAACAATACCGTCTCCACACTTGCGCTGCTACATGGATTACGAAGACTTGGCATAAAGCAATTAATATTCTCATCAACAGCTGCAACATATGGAGACCCTGAAAAGCTACCTATCACAGAGGACGCTATAACAAAACCAACTAACCCTTATGGCATGAGTAAGCTAGCTATAGATATGGCTATTGATAGCGAGTGCAAAGCATACGGGCTTTCGGCAATTAGCTTACGGTATTTTAATGTAGCTGGTGCCTACAAAAAATATGGAGAACGACACAAAACAGAAACACATATAATTCCTCTCGTCCTCGCTGCCCTTAGTGAAGGAAAAGAATTTTCTGTATTTGGTAACGACTACCCTACAAAGGATGGAACATGTATTCGTGACTATATTCATGTTAGCGATCTTGCCCGAGCACACATTCTGGCTTTATCTAGCCTAAAAGATGGTGCGCATATTATTTACAATCTTGGTAACGGAGCTGGTTTTTCAAATCTTGAAGTTATCAGAACAGCAGAGAAGGTAACTGGCAAAAAACTAACATACGCAATTGGTAAGCGACGAATGGGTGATCCTACTTCTCTAGTCGCCTCAAGTGAGAAGGCAAAAAAGGATCTTGGCTGGGTTCCACAACTAGACATACGGGATATGATTCATAGCCACTTAGAGTGGCAAAAACTAGCTTAAAACTGATTTAATATCTGACCCCAGTTCTTTGTCATGCCTCCATACAATAAGGTTCATTAAAAAGTTCCAGATCATAGCAATAATTGCAGCAATGCCTAGTGATATCAAGTTCGGTAATCTTAACGATAAAACCGAAAAACCCACTATAGTAATAGCTGCACCTGTACTATTGGTGGACATATAACTAAAGTATCTCTTCAGAGGAGACATGTAGTAGCTTGTGTATTTTCTAATGTAGGTCCACTTCGTATGAAGAATATATGTCAGATTTATGGTTACTATCATTGCCAAGATAGCTGCTACTGGCTTAGATCCAGTTACGGTGTGAAGAGCGAGCTCAAGAATTGCATAATTCGTGAAGAATGCAACGACACCAACGACTATAAACTTAGCTACGACTAATCGACTTGCCTTATCGCTTATCATTTAAAACGATTCTTCAAAATCCAAACAGCATGTGAAAAGCCAGTTGCAAAATAGTCCTGCTTTGTTTCGCCTTCTCTGTTATGTTGAACGATGTTATATTCACTAAATTTTATCTTAGGATTTCTAGCTGCGTTTATTTTAATCTGGGGGCTCAAATTCCAATCACCCATATCTAGTGCAAGATCATCTTTTATCTCTTTCTTAAACATCCACATACCAGATAAAATGTCCTTGATCTTGATGCCATACAATAGCCTAGTCTCAATATTCAATGCGCCCACACCCATCTTGAGTTTTAGTGGTATCTTTGTGCCATCTTTTAGAGGATACCTGTTGCATGAAATAAAATCCAAATTATTATCCAGTAAATAAGTGGCTATCTCTTTAGTGTTTTCAATGGGGTATGTGGCATCGCCATCCATGGCCATAATGATATCGCCCGTAGATTTCTTTACTCCTGTTATATGCGCATAACCATAGCCGATGCCTTTGAGAGTTCTATTATCTTCGTACACCTTTACTCTGCCGCCTATCTTACTAGCAATCTCAACTGTGTTGTCTGTGGACTTATTGCTGACAATAATAACTTCGTCGATGTATTTTGGTATCTTTTTAACAACATCAGCAATGTGTCCACCCTCATTGCGACACGGAATTACTACTGATATCTTCTTTTTTTTTATCATAAACCTACAGTCCTCTGTACCTATTTCTTATATACTGCTAAGATGTTCTTCCCGAATAACTTTCTTGTAACTAGCTCTAGAGCCTGACTAATTGGAAATAAAATTCTATCAAAAATCCAAATGGTTTTTGGGTTTAGCTTACCATCCCCGCCAATCAGCCTATAGATATACGCAAGAATAAATCCTATAGGGTCACAATACTGCAGTCGTTTTATCTTAAGTTTACTTCTTACAGCCAAATAAACCATATCGCTTGATCTATATCTCCTCAGGTGTTCTACAAGCAAATCAAGCTGCGTAAGAATAGAATTAAAGGCAGGCACATATATGATAATCGACCCGTCTTTTTTAATAGCATCTCTCATATCTCTAAGTAATGCAGCATCGTCCTCTACATGCTCGAGGACATTAAAGGAGTAAACTATATCATACTTATCTTTTAAACTTTTGGTTGATGGATAAACCTTATAGCCTTTTTTCTTTAGAACAGAAACTCCATTCGGGTCAATCTCCACGCAATCGACTTTAATACCACGATCTTTAAGAATATCTGCATAGGTACCAATGCCGG
>CAZXTF010000004.1:30664-33271 GCA_964643605.1 uncultured Candidatus Saccharibacteria bacterium
GCCGGATACTTGCTCAGGGCTACTCCACGGGAGGGATCCGAGCACTTCTCCAGTCTGCGTGAAGCCTTGCTCAATAGAGAGGTCCTGTGCCACGCCAAAATCTAATATTTTTAAGTTTTTGCTATTGCTGCGTTTAATTTCTCGACCAACAAGATTATATAAGTACTTATTATAGTTAACGGCACTTTGCATTACTTCTAAGTTTGTCTGACCTGTGTATTCGTATTCTCTATTCGCCAAAATAAAACTCTCTAGTGTCCTCTTAGTTTAACTTTTGTATTTTGCTTTCTTCTGTTAAGCAAAAAAGCTCCTGCCACACCTAATACTACTGACTCAAATAATAACATAATGGGGTAGACTGCGCTAAGATAGCTGTTGTTAACAGCATTAAAAGACGTTACATCTACATAGGCAATCATTACTATCCTAAAACAAATAGCTAGTAGCAGGCACCAAGCAATAAATATTTCTCTCCAATACTTCTTGACTTTATCAACCCTAGACGTAGCTATGATAATTATAAAAACAGAAACCACAAATAATACAGCATTGAGTAGCCAGTAAATTTTATAGATCACCTTTTGGGCCTTATGCTTGACTTTAACTCCTTTGTTTAAGTCTTGCGCAGAATATCGAACGCTCGAATAGTGAGCCATGCTATCTTGCTCTGGCGTGGGGCCGCTAAAAACCATGAAGGTCCCTTTGTCGGGAAATTCCATCTTCACAGTAAACAAAAGGGTGTCTAAAGTTTTATCTGCTGTGGGTTTTATATAACTTTTATTAAATACTGGGGCTAAACTGCTTCTCTCAGAATGACAGCGAATTACTCTGTCCTCACACGCTTGATTAACTTCATATGAAAGTCTTTTGTAATAATTTTCTGCTGTATTAGCGTTTTTATAGTACCCTTCATCCTGGACTGCAGCACGAAGAACCCAAACAAACCACCCCCCTTCATAGTCATAGATAGAGGCATCTCCATGCTTCTTAAAGGCCTCGCAAAGACTTTTTCTATCATCACTGTCTAGACAAGTCTTTAGCTCATGGAAGGCAGGGCTAACAGCATAGGCCTTTTGCCTTGAAGACCCTGATACAGGAACCCTTGCTGGCTCGCTATTATAATCATCTCCGATAACTCGACTTAAAGCACCATAAGCCCCTTCGAAGTCATCAGATGTAAAATCATTTATAACTGCTCTTTCATAGTGCTGTTTATTAAGGTGGGCTATGGTATATCCAGCTATGCAAACAGTTGCTGTGGGCAGAATTATAGTTAAGGAAGAGATCAATAATAGACTTAGGGGCTGCTTTCTCTTTAAGATTTTGTACCCAAGTACCATAAAAGATATGCCCAGCATGATACCTATAAATGGAAGAAGCCACATATAGTCTTCTCTCAAGAATACCCATACAGGCAAGAATATGGTGCCGACCAATGTAAGCAGCGATCCTTCCTTTAAGCCCTTCTTTCTATTAATGTTCTTGTCTGCCAATAATAAAAAGATCCCTATTGCCCATGCCAATAAGAATAAACCAACAGCAGGAGTGATAGCATCTCTATAAGTTCTCGGTATAACAATAGGATTAAACAGTATAAGCGTGTATATAGAAATTAGTATTAATTTGTTGGTTATTATTCTTCGCAATACGTAAATAAATATTAGACACGCACCCATGTAGAGCAAGGCATTGCCTAGCCAAAAAGGAATGTCAGCAGAATGTAAGAACGCTATCCATAATGGATAGCTAACACCCTTAGACAGTGTAAGAAAATTATAATCACCTAACCACTCACCTTTTGTAATACTTCTAGCTTGCTCAAACTGAAGATAGTCATCAGCACCACCAGCAGTACTAATAGCAAAAAAGTTCCCCGAGCTTAGAAATAAATAAAATAGGCTAATCAATAAAACCATCGTTAGCATCTTATTTTTAGTCATTTCTTTGCGCTTATTCATATACAAAACAAAATACGATTTCAGTTACTCTATTATATACGGTAGTTTGTCTGTTTGTTAGCCTATTCTTATGATACAATCATGTTGTGTCGTTCATAAAAATAAAAACTAGAAAAACAATACTATTGGTAATTATTGTATCACTGGTAGCGCTCGGTTTGCTCTGGTACACAAATCGTCATGAATCGAACAATACCGATGGAAGTCCAAGCAAAGAAGATATCAAGAAAGACAATCAGCATAATGAGGATAAGAAAAGAGCCCTTATTGAGGGTGGTAGTCAATCTTCACAAAACTCTCAACAACAATTAAGCCTAGATGTTTCGGCTCGTCAAGAAAGTGATAAGTCTGTAACTATTCTTGGCAAAATCAAGGGGTTAACTGGCAATAATAAGTGTAAGCTCTCTATATCTAACAACGGAAAAGTAATCAATCAAGAAGCCGATGTAATATATCAAACAGAATTTTCTTCCTGCGCAGGGTTTAATATAGGTGTTGACCAGCTCGGAACGGGAGTATGGACAATCAATCTAGCCGTAGGCGACAGATCAAGCTCTACCACAACAGAGGTTAAATAATGAAAAGACTCTTATTATTAATACTGGCTTTAGGCGGGTGCATTGGTATCCAGCAAACCCTCTCCTCTTCG
>CAZXTF010000004.1:33281-34529 GCA_964643605.1 uncultured Candidatus Saccharibacteria bacterium
TCGGTTGCCTACGCTGCTTTTGCAAATCATTGGCGATCTGGACTCATTATAGATGATGCAAGATTCTCAGATCAGAACAGTATGTCAGTAAGTGATATCCAAGATTTTTTGAATCGAAAAGTAAAATCTGGAGCCTGTGATACAAATGGTACAAAAACGTCTGAATTTGGTGGCGGGACTAGGGCGCAGTACGGAGCCTCCAACGGCAACCCTGCCCCGTTTACCTGTCTAAAAGACTACTATGAGGTACCTAAGATAAATCCAAGCCCAGGCGTACCTGCCAGTAATTATGGTGGAGCCCCTATTCCTCCTGGGGCAAAAAGCGCTGCTCAACTAATTTGGGATGCATCTCAAAGATACAACATTAGCCCAAAAGTTTTATTAGTAACCATCCAGAAAGAATCAATTGGGCCCTTAATAACTGATGATTGGCCATTCAAAAAACAATACACCTATGCTATGGGCGCTCATTGCCCCGACAGTGGACCCAATGGAAGTGCAAACTGCGACGAGAATTATGCTGGGTTTTCTATGCAGATACACGAATCAGCTCGGCTATTCCGCTACTACATAAATAATATGAACCAGGCTTGGTGGCCATATAAGAAACCGGGGATAAACTCAGTCCTCTACCATCCCAATAGAGGATGTGGGTCATCTAATATACACATACAGTCTTATGCAACAGCCGCCCTTTACACGTACACGCCTTATCAGCCAAATCAAGCCGCACTAAATAACCTATACGGAACTGGTGATGGGTGCAGCTCCTATGGCAATAGGAATTTCTGGAGAATGTACGTAGACTGGTTTGGTCCTACCGTAGGAAGGGATGTTAGGTCTCCAATTACTGTCGGTAAAACTCAAAGTGGTCTAATGTTTACAGCTGGCACTGCAAATAATAATCAGGTATTCATAAAAAGCCAAACGGGCTGGACTGGCTGGAGCGAAATGAGTGGTAACGGTAAGTTAATAGACGTAAGTGTTGCTCGCAATCAAGACGGTAGGCTACAGATAGTTGGTACTGCCCCAGACGATACTATCTGGTATCGCACTCAAACTGCAGCCAACAGCAGTAGCTGGACTGGCTGGAGTAAGATGGATGGGTTGATTAGAAATGTAGCATCAGACACAGATAGTGCTGGAAAGATACAGCTAATAGGGACAGCAAGCGATGGAACCGTGTGGCATAAATCCCAAACTGCAGCCAACAGCAGTAGCTGGACTGGCTGGAGTAAGATGGATGGG
>CAZXTF010000005.1:0-32683 GCA_964643605.1 uncultured Candidatus Saccharibacteria bacterium
ATCACTAATGACATTAAATACGGAGGTTCTAAACGAGTCAATCTTCGTAAATAATAAGCTGATAGATTAAGCTCATTAGATTTAACGCCTAAAAATTTAGCATTGGCAAACGGAAGCGCTAAAATAAACCCGCTTATTACAAAAAAAACGTCAACACCAAGACTGCCTTTTGAAACAAAAAAATTTATATATTTCTGGCGAATTTGCTGCGCTGTCATCTACTAGTGATTATAACAAAGTAGGGTGTTTAAGGTTTAAACTTCTTCTGGATAGGGCGTTGAAGCCCGTTTTATAAGACGCTTAAATAGTTTCTTGCTCATAGGGATATTATATCTTACTACTTACAGCTAACTGTAGCCTCAGTCACGTAAGATGCTCCGTTGTTAGTAATTGTAAGACGAGCATTAAAGCTATCAGTCCCACCGGGGGCAATTTTTCTTCCTAGCCCAAATATATCCCAGCCTTTATAGCTGCCAGACGGATTCTGTGCTCTAACAGTACAGTCTGGCTCTCCTGAAACATTGCTTGTGTTAGTAACTCTGACAGAAACCCAGAGGGTGGCTGGGTCTATGGGGCTAGACCTCGTTATCGTTGCACTATAAGAAGCTTTTGGTGAAGAAGATTTCGGCGTATTCTGGTTTTTAATCGTTCCTACTACTAAGGCTATTATGAAAACTACCAGTATAAAGCCGAAAATGACAGATAACACTTTCATTATCTTAGCTTCTAGCTCTAGTCGTTCTTGTTCTTCTCTTCGCCGCTGTAGCTCCTCTTCAGCTTGTATCCTAGCTAATTCTTCTTCGGCTTTGGAACGCATTGTATACCCCTGTTTTAGATAAAAAAAGGACAGCCATTGCTGACTGTCTAGATCTTTCAAGCAGGGTTTCCCAAGCTACACAATGACTGCCCATCTTCGCTTAGGAATAAAAAAGCCCTGCTAATTTGAAATAATCTAGACGCTTTTATGATAGCACGGGGTTAATTATTTGTGTACTTGGCTTGAAGGTATAGTCGCCTTGTACCTAGATGACAATTCCGCCGCCGATGACTTCTTGCCCATCGTAAATAACTGCTGATTGACCAGGCGTAATGGCTCGGACTTCATCCTCCAGCACTAACTTGCACCGCCGCCCCATTTCCAAGGACTGTCCTTGGAAATAGTCGAGGGAGCAGTTGATCAGAGGCGCACGGTAACGGGTGCGAACTTGGTAGGTCTTACCTTCTTCTGGAGCACTATTTATCCAGTGCAAGTCTGCTATCTCGAGTTGCTTGTGCCAGAGCTTTTCGTCATGCAGTTGGTTGGTTACATACACTTCGTTCTTCTTCATATCTTTACCAACCACGTAATACGGCAAACCGCCGCCCACACCAAGCCCAGAACGCTGACCAATAGTGTAGAAAATTGCGCCGTCGTGTTGGCCGATTTCTGTGCCGTTTTGGTCGATGATTGCCCCTGGTTTGGTGGTAACGAATTGTGATAGGAATTCCCTGATACCAACTTTGCCGACAAAACAGATGCCTTGAGAATCTTTCTTTTCGGCAGTTGGTAGATTAAACCTCTTGGCCAAAGCTCGCACTTCTGCTTTGGTAGCAAATTCGCCGATGGGCATAAGGCTTTTTGCCAGAGCCTCGCTAGTAACCCGATACAAGAAGTATGTCTGGTCTTTTTCGGCATTTTTGGCAACAAATAAGCCAGTCCGTGGCAATACAGAATCGTCAGAGTTTGCTAGCGCCACAGGCTGAGCTTGCTCACCTGTAGAGCGCTCGAGAGAGTCTGTATTGCCACGAACAACTCGGGCGTAGTGGCCCGTTGCGATGAGGTCTGCCCCTTGCTCGAGAGAAGTCTCGAGAAAGAGCTTAAACTTTACCTCTTGGTTGCACATAATATCCGGGTTTGGCGTACGACCTGCCTTATACTCATCGATCATGTAGTTAACTACTTTTTCTTTGTATTCTTTTTGGAAGTCAAAGATCTGCAGGTCGATACCCAGACGCACCGAAACTTTTAGGGCATCTTGATAATCTTCTTTCCAGGGGCAGATCATGCCGGGCAAGTCTTCGGTCCAGTTCTTCATGTATACACCAACAACGTTATAACCCTGCTTTTGCAGCAGAGCCGCCGTAACGGAGCTATCGACGCCGCCACTCATACCAACATAGACTGTTTGCTTACTCATAGGAACTTACTTTTATACCACGATTATGGAGCCTAAACAAAAGCGTTTATTTGCTATCGTCGAGCTTTTTGCGAAGAGTCTGTAGCTCGTGACGCCTGCCCAGCCAAAACGAAACACCAATAAAAGGCACGGTGAACAGCACTGGTAACCACAGTACTTTTGTCTTTTCGGCACCTTTTACGCCGCCTCCACCATCGGCAGCTTCATCTGTTACTTGCCCGTTAGACACTGCAACAAGTTGTAAGAACGCAAGGTCTCCATTTTTGTCGGTAGCTCGGACGATCACTACATACGTCCCAGCAGTATCGTAGGCATGTTTTATGTCGAAAACGCCGGGAACCGCCTGGCTAATCACATCTGGAGTTTTGCCATCGCCCCAATCAACAGTAACAGCATACGGAGCTTCGCCGCCACTGAGTGATATTGGCCAGGTCAGCAAGTCTTTCGGGTTGGCTCCTCTTTTTGCATAGTTTGAGGTTAACGAAATTCGGTTAGAGCTACTAGCCTCTCCTACTGGGTAGGTAACTCGAACTATGTTAGAGTCTGGCCCTTGTTGGTCTAGCGAGTCATACACCCGAGCAACAAGCTCGTTTGCGCCCGTAAATAGGTCGATTAGCACAGAAAAGCTACCGTTTTTGCACTCTGCAGACCCAGAAAACGCATTGTTCTTGAAAATTCGCACAATTGTACCGCTTGGGCAAATACCCGTCACGGTAACTGGCAGTGTTGTGATAGTAGCGCCGTCTCTTGGAAATGTTATGCTAGCTGCTTGCTTCGGCGGAGCGCTAGGGATAGTACCCTCGATACCGATTGACCCTGATTTGCTTGTTTGCGCCTCTGTGCGTCCTGGCAACCACAATACAAGGGCAATCAAGAACAAGCCAGCTAGTAGGCTCAGATACAATCTTTGAACATGTGAGATGCCCTGCATATACCCCTTCTACTCATGTCCCTGGCTTCTCGACCAGATCATTGGTTATCGTCTAACGCTTTTTCGATTCTTCCGCAGTTTTCTGAAGAGTACGAACAAGCTAACAATAATGAGGACTAATAGAACGACAAGTGTGACGACTAACCATACCGGAATATACCAAAATGACATCTTCTTAGTTAGCACTTCTCCACCGGTACCATGTGAGATACCTGCAGTAATGGTGTATCGGCCTGGTTTGTTGATGTTTTTGAGGTCGTCGGTAAAGATACGAGTGGTATTAGGCAGTATGTTGTTACGAGGATTTGTGTTGTTCATCTCGTAGGAGTACACCTCTTTGCCAGTAAAGCTATTGGTAACTACTACTCGGCCAAACGGCTTGGAGAAGCTGTTACCAGTGTTCTTGATTCGTATACCTGCTTTATCTGGGGGG
This sequence comes from uncultured Candidatus Saccharibacteria bacterium, assembly GCA_964643605.1. Taxonomy (GTDB): domain Bacteria; phylum Patescibacteriota; class Saccharimonadia; order Saccharimonadales; family 2-12-FULL-41-12; genus CAMTWJ01. The sequence goes on from CAZXTF010000005.1 coordinate 3,542, forward strand.
GTGAAGAAGAATCCTTTAGACTTTTCGCCCTGGTATACAAAGATATTCGATAATTGAATCTGCTGAGTGATGTTACCTGGGACTTCAATGAGTACCAGCGAAGCTACGCTAGCAGTTAGCGATACTTTACCGGAGTCTGTTTCGTTGTTAGCTGCCTCTACGGGTACAGCGAGGTATCTGATAACCCCATAATATGCTCCAGAAGGGGCATCGTTTGGTATAGCAACATTTATTTGTATGTCTTTTGATTCATCTTTCTTGAGGGGTACATCTTGGACACCAGATAGGAACGGGGCAATACTGCTGCCACTTCTTTGGTCTGTACTGTCTACAAGAATTTTTGGCTCACCAAGTTCGTTATCTGCCTCGAAGTCGTTAACCGCAGCTTTTGCGATAATATCGCCACCAGAAACGTTCTTGAGTGATATTTTTATTTCGGCCGTTTTACCTTTATCTAATGTAAGTTCTGTCCTTGTGGGAGAAATCCGGAGACCACTTCCTGGTGCTGCTTGTTGTGCAATAACCGTACTGACTGCTCCAAAAGAAAGAATACCTACAAATAAAAATGCTGCTAGCCTGCGAATCATGTTCTTATTACCCTCTCGTTTTCATTATTTACCATAAGTATATCACAGGCAGACCGGCAAAAAATCAAAAAGCGGCGGTGGCTATATAACTACTTGTAGTGCTGTAGATTCCTGAAGGCTGGCTGGTGCTAACATTCACTATATAGCTCGCTGTAAAGACAGTAAATTCGGTTGGTAATGGCGAAGAAGCTATAAGCGTATTTGGAACAAAATAAAAACTATTTGGGATGCCGTAGTTTGGTTTTGCTACTCCTGTGCCTGTGCCTGAAGGATCCCCACCAATTGCTGGCTGCGAGTTTGCACGCAGGTTTATGCCGTACTGGCTTGAACCTCGATTGCTCGGTGCTGGACTCGACATTGGAGAAATTATGTTATTACCTGATGTCATGGTGGTGCCATGTACGCTCACAACATAACCCGTTGGGTCATTCGTCGATACGGCGAACTGCGAGGTAGAAGCTTTCGTGGCTGAAGTAGACAATACTCCTAGATTAATAAAATTGCCGTCTGCGGTACTACAGTCGTTACTTACTGTAATTGCTACGCAAAACGTGATATATGGTGGAACATACGCTCCAACCACTAAATTCTCTGCTGTACTAAAGGCAACTGAGCCTCTGTCGAGCAAAACGCCCGTAGCTTCTGTATCGTCGTAGGTACTAATACGCACATAGACTGTTTGATTTGACGTGCTCGGGTTAACAAGGTGGCTAAATTCGTACGAGACAGTACCTGCAACAGTTGGCGCAGGACTACGGGTTAATATGATGGCGTTTGCAGATGTAGGTGTAAGAATACTGAAACCAGTTTCGCCGTGTTCGGCGTCTAAGTTTGCATTGCTTACATCAAGGCCATCAGGAGCCGCACACGCAACATCGATAAGTGGCGAGTTACTACAGTACTCAAACTTTATCGAGCCAATTGCCGATGCGCCCAAAATATCAAAGCTAAATACCTGCGTTGTTTCGGCGTTAACTGCAGAACTGCTTGTTGTGATTGACCTGTTCACTAAATCAAGAGCAGAAGATGTGCCCGTAAAAGGGTACGGACTAAGCGACAATACAAATACTGCAGAAATAAAAGCAGTAAATAAACGCTTTATATACGTATGCATAACGCTTATTGTAACAAATGACTACTGTAATTGCGCACTAAAACGTAGGTGTGGCAATGTAGGTGCTAACTACAGAGTATGAACCTGTTGGTGTGGTAGCAGCAGCAGTAGCAGCGAATCGCAAGATGAGCGCTTCATCGTCTAACACCTTGGTAGAGCCAGTTGTGCTGGCAATAGTTGTTGTTGCACCTGTATCAACCCAAGCAAAACCAGAGGTGACACCATAAGCTGTAGAAGTGTTTCCAACATAATTAGTAGCTTGCTTTAGGTTGTTGGTGCCCGAGGCAAATGCACAGGTATACGCCGTAGTACTGCCACAGTTTACCCCACCGATGGTCATACCGAAGTTTTCGGTTCCACCAACAAACGTTCCTTGAGTAGCACCCTGGCTGTTAAAACACTGATCGGTCGTAGAAGTTCCTGAACAGGTAGCACCCAGAACCTTTAATTTACCACTGCCGGTATTTTGCTGGGCAAAATAAGATACAGTTGTGCCATTGCTAGCATTAGTCCGAACCATAGCAATACCATTTAAGTTATTTCCTCCGTTCGGGTTGGTAGCAACCGGCGAAGTAGAGATAGCTGTATCAATTGCACCGATATCAATGTTTGTGCCAGAGATTGCACTACAGTCGGCGCCAGCACTTGTAGTAGCATCATTTACTGAGGTAGTACCTACACAGAACTGTAAGTTTTCCTGGACTCGAGCGATCACAGTAAGCTGATTTACGATTGCAAAAGCTACAACACCAGTATCGGTAATATCGCCAACTGTCCAGTTAGTCGTACTATAAAGAGTTATTCTGACATAGTACGAAGCAACTGCCGTTGGGTTAGTCTGAGTATCCCAGGTGATAGTTTTGTCTGCCGTAGACTCGGCAGCAGCTTGAGTACGACTAATACACAAAACGTTCGCTGCAGCAGTACAGTCATTGGCGCCACTCGCATTTCTTGTAAATCCGGTCGTGTTCGTCCAAGATCCACCCACGGTGCCTACTTGGTTACCTGCATTCACATTTGTGGTACCGCCAGGGGAAGTACAAGAACCGAGCGGAGTGGTACATACTTGGAATTTAATACTTTGAATAGCTGCTGAAGTGGCAGTAGTAAAGCCATATGTATACTGCACATTAGTTGCACTTGGCACAGAGGTGGTAATAGTTACTGAACGATTTGTTAGCTGATCAGCAGATACCTTTTGTGACATAAAGACAGGCGTCAGAGAAGCAAGCGCTACTACAACTACTGTCAGCCATACAAAAAATGCATGGTATCTTGCAAAAAGTACTTCTAGAAAACTTGTCCCTCTCCCAAACTGGCTCACTGCTAACTTCCCTCCTGTGCAGTATTACCTCTTCTGCAATGTGCTGGTGCTAAAACTTTTAGTATCGTATCACTAAAACGTAGGTGTGGCAATGTAGGTGCTAACTACAGAGTATGAACCTGTTGGTGTGGTAGCAGCAGCAGTAGCAGCGAATCGCAAGATGAGCGCTTCATCGTCTAACACCTTGGTAGAGCCAGTTGTGCTGGCAATAGTTGTTGTCGTGCCGTCGTCAACCCAGGCAAAACCAGAGGTGATACCGTAAGATGTAGCGGAATCCCCTACATAGTTAGTAGATTGTTTTAGGTTATTGGTGTCATTAGTAAAGTCACACGAGTATGCTGTAGTACTCCCACAGTTTACCCCACCAATGGTCATACCGAAGTTCTCTATACCTCCAGAGAATATACCCTGAGTAGCACCCTGGCTGTTAAAACACTGATCAGTTGTAGAAGTTCCTGAACAGGTAGAACCAGGTACTTTTAGCTTACCGCTACCGTTATTCTGTTCTGCGAAGTATGACACGGTTGTACCATTGTTTGCATTTGTCTTTACCATAGCTACACCATTTAAGTTATTACCGTTATTTGGAGTAACCGGTACTGGTGAAACTGAGATTGTTGTGTCAACTGCACCGATATCAATGTTTGTGCCGGAGATTGCACTACAATCATTACCAACACTTGTAGCAGGATCATCTACTGTAGTGGTGCCTACGCAGAACTGCAAGTTTTCCTGGACTCGAGCACTTGTAGTAAGTTGATTTACGATTGCAAAGGCCACGACTCCATTATCAGTAGCATCGCCAACTGTCCAGGCAGTGTCGCTATATAGGGTAATCCTTACATAGTATGAACCAGCAGCTGTTGGGTTAGTCTGAGTATCCCAGGTGATGGTCTTGGCTGCCGTAGACTCGGCAGCTACTTGGGTACGACTAATACACAGGGTGTTCGCTGCAGCGGTACAGTCATTGGCGCCGCTCGCATTACGAGTGAAAGCTGTTGGGTTGGCCCAAGAACCACCTACCGCACCAACCTGGTTACCTGCATTCATGTTTGTGGTGCCACCAGGGGAAGTACAAGTACCGAGCGGAGTAGTACAAGCCTCAAATTTAACACTCTGAATAGCTGCAGCAGTTGCTGGCGTGAATCCGTAGGTATACTCCACATTAGTTGCACTTGGTACAGAGGTGGTAATAGTTACTGAACGATTTGTTAGCTGGTCGGCAGATACCTTGCTGTCACTAAATATAGGTATCCCGGCAAATAAAGCTAGGATAAATACCTGAACCCAAGTAGAACTGAGGTGTAATTTATTTAATAATTGGCTATGTATTGGTTGTGTTTGCTTTTTCATATTCTACTATTGTTTTTTTATTTTTAGATATGCTTCGTGAACAATAGTACTAAATCATTTCTGCAAGCACAAGTACTTTTTCCACAATTTATAATCTTAATATGTAGCGATGACGACGAGATCGTGCCTCAAGGTGTAAAGGCCAGCCTTAGTTAGTGGACCAACATTAGCAATATACGAGATGGTGTAGTCTGTTTGTCCGATAGCTTGTTTGCCAGATGTTTGTGCTGAGTGAGCAATGGTGTCACCAGGTATGTACTTGAACTGATTGGTAGTTGCATAATCGCTGTTTAGACCAGATCCTGCTGCACCATCTGCAAAACTACTATCCGGACGGTTCACCGGATTGGCCCCAAAATTCGCTGGACTCGTATTTGCTACAAGGTTCATGCCAAACTCTTCTGTATCAATAATTGAAGCACCTTGTGTTATTTTGGTTGCCAGCGGCTGACCAGCATCGTTTGTTGGAGGACCGCTCATTGTTTTTACAACGTAATTACCCGATAGATACGTACGGACTGAGAAGCTGCAGGTGCAGGCGCCTCCCTGAGAAGCTGCACGAGCAGTAACCCCAGATGAGAGAATGCCTAAGTTAACTGGTGCACCCGAAATTGTCATTTCTAAAAATGGCTCTTGTGGTGTTAAAAAACCTGTTCCTGTTTTGTAGCTACCAGATTCGGCACCTCCGACAGTTATCGCTCCTACAGATTGGCTAGAACGATAGTTTGCCGAAGCAGCATCTTGGTCGGCTCCGATGCCAAAATATGCCTCTTCTGCTCGATAATTAGAGGAGTTGTACTGTGCATAAGCTGTTGACACTCCGAATACAGGAACTACCGCAAGTGCCAACAAAAACCTCTGTATTTTTCGTTTCATTACCATAAGTATTGTGCTTGAATTCGGACAAAATCGCAATGCCTGATTGGGCTACCGTGGTTGAAACGAATTTAAGATATCGTATAGATCTTTCGTAGCTGGAACCGCCGTAAAATCAATATAGTAGATTCTATATGTTACTTCCGATCCATCAGCTCGTCGCATATGAATTCCCGACCGAGCATTAGCAACATCGACTATCACTGAATAGTCATTGCTATCTGGATTACAAACAATGGGGATTCCCTGCCATACCATCCCTGTTGGATTGTCAGGACCAGAAGAAAATCCTGGAGCCTTATTACAATGCTCCGACACAGTACCAGGTACCAGGCGATTACTCTGTAGCACAACTGGCAGGACCCTTGTAGCTTTCTCTGGTGGTTTATCTATATTTACGGATATCTGGATCTCTCTTTTAATCAATTGCCTGTTGAGCTGGCGAAATACAAAAGTCGGAGATTTACTAACCCCTGGAACTTCTATCCAGTCATGTCCTGCCTGAAATTGAAAAAAAGATGTTTTTAAGGTGTTCACATTTGCCTCAAGCACCGACTCTGTCTTTTGCGAAGTTACTGGGACTTCTTCCTGCTCACCCCTTAAGCTATCTAGAAAAACATATCCTACAACACCTAGCATAATCATAATAAGAGTTATGAGCACCCCTAGGTATCGTTTTAACTTTTTGTGTCTGTGTCTATCTTCTTGATATCTGTATTTCATAACTGACTGTTCTAGATTCTACTATACTACTTCTTTCTGTTACTGCTTGTCCTTTTTTGCTAAAATAACTTTAGGACTCACAAGAAGTGTGGGCTTTTGGTGATGGAACAAAAAGACGCAAACAATAATCCGACTGAACCCGAAACGCTTGATAAAGAAAACGGCGAGGTTATTCTTGCTGACTTAAGCCCGAAAGACACACCCAATTCCGCAGCCACACCAGATAGCGCCCCTAAAAAAACAGACGTGAAGGCTAAAAATCCTATTGTAAAGTTTCTGGCGAGATTTAATATATATTTATTACTTTTCTTATTATTATTACTCCTGGCAGTTCTTGTGTCATTTGTAAGCTACCAAAAAGACAAGTCTAACCTTGCAAAAAAAGAAAATATTAATAACCAGCCTCTCAGCGAAGAGGTCTTGGAGCAACTACGACAAACTGATGTAACGGTCGGAGATCCTAAGCAGATATTGAGCGTGGAGTCGAATGCAATTTTTGCGGGACAAGTTCTTATAAAAGGCAACCTCGAGGTAGCTGGACAAATCAAATCTGGTGTCCCACTAAGTCTTGCAAGTCTGAACGTGTCTGGGACAACAACTTTTGGGAAGATTCAAGGTAACGAACTCCAGATTACTGGCGACTCGACCATCCAGGGACAGCTCAACGTACAGAGAGGCCTAACTGTAGCTGGATCAGCCAGCATAAATGGTCTACTTTCGGCTGCACAGCTTAATATCCAAAATCTCCAGGTAGGTGGTGATCTTAAGCTTAATCGCCATATTGATGCAGGTGGCGGAACTCCCGGCAGGAGCAACGGTGGCGCTTTAGGAGGTGGTGGGACAAGCTCAATTAGCGGAAGTGATACTGCTGGAACGATCGCAATCAATACAGGCAGTAATCCGCCAGCTGGATGCTTTGTAAATGTCACATTTGTAAATCGCTTTAACGGCACCCCACACGTTGTTGTTACTCCTGTGGGATCTGCAGCTGGTCATCTTGCATACTATATTAACAGATCGAATTCTGGCTTTAGTATCTGTAGCGCCAGTGTGCCACCAGCTGGGCAAAGTTTTGCGTTTGACTATATAGTTATCAACTAAACTTAAACGTCTAGAAAAACTGTTACTTTATTGTCTTTTACGTGCAAAACCGCATGAGAAATTCGAACTTTCTTTTCGCCTACACTATCTCGGATAATAATCTCCCCTTCCTCAAGCAGAGTCATAAAGTTATGGTGTTGTGGCAAAATATCAAATGGCCCTGTTTTGTTAACAGCTGATAGGCTTAGAGCTTCCTGATTATAATACGTACGAAATGGAGAATAGAGCTTGATATGAATGGTGTTCTTTTTTGTCTGTTTTTGTTCTGCTACTGGAGTATTATCATCGGTCATAGCTAACTCTATACAATAATCTCTTCAATGCTCTTTAAGGTCTCTTCTTTGGTAAAGAACTCACCTGGCACACCATTTAAGTGTGTCGTTACAAACATACTCTGGTTAAAATTGGTAATCAGCTTTTTTGCCTTAGCATAGTCAGCTCTATCGGCTGGTGAAAGTTCATTTTCACCAATAATGGCGATAATACTCTTGAGTGATTCATACTTTTGCAAAAGTCCTTGCACCTGAACACTCAAAAGATAGTGTCTATCACCTACAACTTCCGGGGTTAAAAGCGAGGAGGTTGTACGAGTTAAGTCAACAGCTGGGCGGATCCCCTGTTCGGCAACTGCACGAGACAATACCATAATTGCATCGAGCTCGTGCTGAATCATCTGTACAGCTGGGTCACTAATATCATCAGCTGGCACATAGATTGTCTGGATTGAGGTGATAGAGCCTTTCTCGTTGGAGCTTAAGCGATCTTGCAAAGTCTTAATATCAGAGAAGATTGTTGGCTGATAACCACCTTCGTTTGGAATCTGATCCAAAATTGTCGAGATTTCGTTTTTGGCCTGAATATAACGATACATGTTGTCGGCAAAGAATAAGATATCTTTATTCTGGTTATCTCTAAAGTGCTCAGCCAGCGCCACTGACGACACACCAACGAGAGCACGTTGAATCGGATTTTCATTCATCTGCCCAAAGAACATACACGTGTTCTTAAGCAGATCGGCTTTTTTGAGCGTATCATACAGCTCATGACCCTCACGAATACGCTCACCAATACCAGTGAAGAACGAGAGTCCAGCGCCACTCTGGGCAATGTTATTAATAAGCTCCATAGTAAGTACAGTCTTACCCACACCGGCACCACCAATAATGCCGATTTTTCGTCCCTTCACAAACGGAGTAAGAAAGTCGATCACTTTAATACCTGTTTCGAGTGTTTCTGGCTTGGCGACTTTAAAATCACTTGAACGAGGAGGGATTTTTAGAACATCTTTGTAGGAAATATTCTCTGAGCTAAGTGGGGGTAGATCATCCAGCGGCTGCCCCAGTGCGTCAAAAATTCTACCAATCGTTTCGTCGCCAACTGGTATCTCTATACCCTTATGCATGCGTGCAGCACTCATGCCTTTTTTGATTGATCTATCAGATTTTAGATTTAGACACAGTACTTTTCCACCAGGCATGAGCCGCTCCACCAAAAGTTCTGTCTTATTTTCGTTCTCGATCTGAATTAACTCACCGATTTTAGGAGAGTCTTCTTCGAAGTTTGCAAATACCACAAGATCTCGAATGCCCGATACAACTCCGCTCATACGGCCGCCTTTCCTGATTTTCGAATACCGTTAATCATCTCTTTTAAGCGTTCGTCTTTGGCTGCTCGCTTTGCTCGGTTATAACTAAGCTTTAAGTCTGAGAGCGAATCATCTGCTGCCTGGTGAGCTGCCGACATAGCCCGAAAACGACTGGCATACTGTGCTAATTTAGAGTCAAGCACCAATTGACTTAAAGAAATCTCGAGCATAGACCTTTCCAAGTGACGAACAACTGCAAATGTGCTTGGCTCAAAAATATATGTCTCTTCACTAATAACATCCTTGGATTCCTCGACCTTTTCTCCAAGTTCAGCCACTGCAGTACTAAGGCTGATCTTTTTTATATCCTGAACCATCAAAGAAATATACTGCTGGTAGTACACTGTGGTGTTTTTGTATTGCTGCACAATCTTAATAATTGGACTTACGTCAATATTTTGATCTTTATCGGGTAGCTTGAAGTATTTTTTGTAAGAAATCCCTTTTTGAGCTAATTGCACCGCACCGTGGTGGCCGATGACGATAATATCGTTCTTTGTTTCATCGTAGTCTTTGAGCATCCACTTGATTAATTTTTGGTCAATATCACCGCTAAAGCCACCCTCGGCTGTAATAACGATAAAAAGTTCTTTGTCGATAACTTCCGAAGAGTTGTCCTGTCTGCCAAAACGGAAAAGTTTATCAACTCGCAGTTGCTCGTATATACCCCACAAATCTTCAAAAAATTCGGTCGACTGCAAGACCTGGTCTTTTATGCGAGCAATTTTGATACTGGCAATCCCTTCAAAGGCGCTACTAAGCTCAACGATTGTCTCTGTTGTATGGATATTTCCTTCTAGTTCTTTCGTACGCTTCATGCTTTAAGCTCCACCTGGGTTTTTCTCTTCAACTCATCACGAATTTTTTCGTAATCTTTATCGTCTTTAATCTTCTCGGCAAATGAATTAACTTCTGTTTTTAGGTTATCGACATCAACTTTTTCGTTTTCGCTAGCACTTAATACAACATCCATCATCAGTTGCTGCGTTAGTACGTGGTATGTATCTGTCGGACCTTGACTGAGGACCTTCAGTATATTCTGTCCTTTTTCTAGTACGCTCTTAGACTCTAGCGCTAGTTCCGATCCGAAGTGCGCAAACTCTTCAGCCTGTCGATATTCTGCCAACAACTTCAGGGTTCTGGCCGCAAAATCTTTTTGGCGTTTATTGTGCCCAACACCACCGACACGAGTCACACTCAAACCGATGTTAATTGCAGGACGAATACCACTTCTAAATAGGTCCATATCCAAAATCCATTGTCCGTCGGTAATCGACATAATGTTGGTTGGCAAATATGCAGTGACATCGCCACCTGGCACAAGTACTACGGGGATACTGGTTAGACACTTGCCGGACTTATGCAGTCTTCCGGCTCGCTCAAGCAAACTTGAGTGAGCATAAAACGTATCACCCGGGTAAGAGTCTCGTCCTGGACTCACGCCGCTCAAAAGAGCTATTTCTCGGTGAGCATGGGCATGACTTGTTAGGTCATCGTAAATAATAATCGTATCTTGGTCACACTTTTGCCACAAATATTCGGCCATTGCACAAGCTACATACGGCGCTAGATAGCTCATAATAAGCGACTCAAACATAGTCGAGACTACCACAATCGCTGTATCAAGGGCCCCAGAGCTCTCGAGTTTGGTTAGTAATGCATCAACATCACTTCGACGCTTCGCAATCAGACAATACACTACAATCTGATCAGTATTTTTTTGATTAATGGTTAGCTGCGCAGCTATAGCAGTTTTTCCTGATTTACTGTCTCCGAGTAGTGCAATACGCTGTCCTCGCACCACTGGCAATATGGAATCAATAGCAGTCACCCCACTTTCGAGCTGCGTATCGAGCAACTCTCTTTCGTATAATGGCGGTGCAACATTAAATACTGGCCATGTATCATCGGCAGCAATTGGCCCCTTGCCATCGAGCGGGTGACCATTTACAGATATAACTCGGCCAACATAATCTTTGCCTACCTTGCAAACAAGCTTATCGTGCTGCATAACAGCAAGCATACCTACGGTAATTGCATCTGAACCCATGTGCAAAATCGATACAAAATCAGCTGTAACTTCTTTTACAAAACCCTTGCTGCCATCTTCGAACATAATAAGTGCATGCGTATTAATCGGGTTGAGCCCTTTTACCTGTACCAAAAATTTATCGACAGCTACAACTTCGCCAACCGGTTGACCGGCAGCAACAAGACGCTCAAAGTGCTGATTATCACTCAAGCCTCTTGCCCTCCTATAGACTTCATAAGTAACGCTGACTGCTTGCTAATATTATTTCGAAGACTCATATCAAAAACTTTATTAGTGGTACGCACTACACAACCCACAACAATTGTTGGTTGCAACCCTACATCAAGCAAAATATTCTCTTTTATGTTCTTTCTTAGCCAAACAATGATTTCCTGCACCACTGTTGGCGAGGGCTCAACCGTAAAACTCATATGGATTATAGGGGCTTTCTTCTGATACGTATTTAGTGCATCAAGCAATACCTCTCGATGTTTTTTCTCGAGCAAGGAAATTTTATTAACCTCTGCTAAATCTTCTAGGGTTCGGGTAGTTTTGGGGATGCTCACTGGCTTGCCAGGCGTACGTAAGCTCGCCTGATGAAGTGAATCATCAAGCTTATTAAGCTCACGGATTGTTCGAGTGAGATCAACCGACCCTACTAGACGGTTGGGCAATAAGAGACGGACATTTTCGGCCGTACCGCTCATGCACCAACCTCAATATCTTCGATAATTTCTTTTTTGTTGCGCTCGAGCTCGCCCAAAATATATTCAAGCTGATCTTCCAGATTAACCTGATTACCAATAGCTTGCAGGATATAGTGATTCACAATATCGGTCATATTGTGCTCAAAACGCTCCATGATTCGTCGTTTTTCTTCGGTAATTTCATGTTCGAGCTGCTCACTCAACATCTTTCGTTGTTCTTCTACGGCAGTTTGCGTTTTGTGAATCGAATCAAGAGCTATCTGTTTGGCATCCGATATAGAGCTCTCGTACTTTGTAAAAGCTTCTTGCAGGGTTTTAGTAATCTCCTGCTTCATATATTCGTTAATCTGAGAGGTTGTTAAACGAAGGTCTTGCTGCAAGAACATAGCGTTTTCACCAATAATCTTTTCGAAATGCAAACGACCTCTGTTGCGAAGTTCTTCACGAAACTCATTATTAAAGATATGTTCTACATCTCGCTCGGCGGCCTCTCCATAGTCTTTTTTGGAGTCATCATCTTGTTTCTTCGGACCAAGACGCACAGCAACCCAAATAAAAGCCAAGGTAGCTGCTGCAATCGAGCTAACGATTAAGATTGTATCAAGCCAGTTTTGCATGTGCCTCCCACCAGTTTTGCATAAATCAAAATGCTTATAGTTTCAGTAGTAAATATACCCCAAAAAGCCCAGTTATGAAAATAATTAAGCTTATCAATACCACCTGCAGCAGCCCCCGAATTACTACCTTTCTAGAAAGCGGGTTTCTACCAATCGAGATGAGACTCCCCCTGGAACCACTGTAAAGCATAATTCCAGAGATCGTTGAAGTCACCAAAAATATTGCCGTTGCCAGATACACTTTTGTTGAGCTAACTGGTTTTTCGGCAACTGCTTGCGATATTTTGTTTAGAAAAGATGGAATTTTGGGGGTTTCGGGACTCTGAATAAGCGGGTTTTTATTGATTGCTACATCGACCTTAATCCGAGCAAAGCTAACCTTCTGGTTATCATTAATTACGCTTGAGCCAACACTATCTGTCCTGCCATCAAAAGCCTGAGCTGCCTTGCCGACAATAAGAGACTGTGTGTCATTGGCTTTCATGGCAATCCCGGCAAGAGAAGAAATACTAATATAATCACCCACTTTAATTTGTCCTGACTGATTGCTTACCAGAACCTCGTACGTTCCCACAGAAGCAACAAAAACCTTTTGCCCCTCACTACTAATAGTCACCGAGGAGTCATTGGGCTGCACGACCACACCTTTCAGTCGTTCCAGAGAGTCTATAGTAACTGCCTCTACCTTATTCGGATCATCCTGTTTTGTGGCAACAAGCATACCTCTCTGTAGTGTCTGATCGGTGGCATATCCTTGCGCTATACTTTGGGCAAAAAGTGGATTATGCGTAGATACGAACATGAGAAACAATAGCCCAACAAGCGCCAAAATGCGTCCCTTTGATACTATTTTCTTCTTGTCTATCTTTAGCATGATACTCGGCAATATAAACTGTTCTCAACAGTATAACACTAGAGAGAAATAACCTTAAGCAAGAAGTTCATTAAGTGTAGTTAAGAATATATCTACTTCTTGCTTAGAAGTTGAGCGACCAAACGTTAAACGAATCGACGAATTTGCCTCATCCGAGGTTAGTCCGATAGCCTGCAACACCGAGGATACTTCGCCCGATGATACCTTACAGGCCGAGCCGGCGGCGGCTAAAATGCCCTGATCTTCAAGTTGAATAAGCAATCTTTCATTACTATGGCCATCTATGGCTAGGTTGATGTTATTCGGTAATCGATACTTCTTAGAACCATTTATCTGCACCAGCGGAAACTCTGTTTCTACTTTTTTAAACATGTAGTTTTGTAGCTCTTGCAAACGTTTTACTTCTTCGTCTCTAAGTTCTGCCGTAATCTTTAGCGCTTCGGCCAGTCCAACAATCTGTGCAGGATTTTCGGTACCACTACGTAGATTTCGCTGTTGACCACCCCCTAAAATCTGTGGATTCATAACAACATGTGAGGCTACAAACAAGCAACCTGATTGCTTTGGGCCATATATTTTTCCGCCGTTGAGTGTCATCAGATCTACACCTAGTGTATGCGCATGTACATCAAGATAATTAGCCGACTGGCAGGCATCACTGTGTAAATACAATGGCAGCTTAACGCCCTTTTGTTTACGACGAGTTCGTTCTTCTTCCAAAATCTGAGCTACTTTGCGAAGTGGCTGAACCGTGCCAATTTCGTTGTTGGCGTGCATGACGCTGACCAACACTACCGTCTCATCCAGTTTTTTCTTAAGATCTTCAAGATTCAAAATGCCGTTCGGGCCAACCGATATAGTTTCGGGTTGATAGAGCTTTGCTGGCTGCTTAACAGAGTCATGCTCAATAGCCGAAACAAGTATTTTCGCTTTTGGATGAGCTTCCATAACTCCCCGAATTGCCAAATTATTTGCTTCGGTCCCTCCAGATGTAGCAATAATTTCAGAAGATTTTACCCCTAAAATATGCGCAATCTCGTTTTTGGCAACATCCATCGATTCACGAACATTCTGCCCCTGTTGATAGTGCGTCGATGGATTATAAAACTGTTCCGTCCAAAATGGTTCCATACGCTGCATAACTCTTGTATCAAGAGGTGTGGCGGCGGCATAGTCAAAGTATACAGTTTGCATCTTTTACATTGTACTAGAACAGCTCTTAGGCAACTGCTTGGTATAGTTCGTTCGTTACCCGCTTTTCGTAAGCTTTGGCTGCTTCAAGCAGGCGGATTGCCTCTCGGTCAGTGAGGCGTTGATAATGTTTACCATTTTGAGATTTTACAATTCCATCGGGTCGAACATCATATCGTGTATTCCGTATTTTGCGGGAACCGCTCTCGTCTTTCCATTCCTCATGCCATACCCAAGTATGTTCATCAAGGCAGAAGAACTCTCGATATGTGCCTTTTGGGACTGGGCCAAAAAGAGTGCCGCCGATTCGGCCTTCGTGGCGCAGTAAATCGTAATATAGCTTATTCTTACGCTCTTCGGCAGTGGGAATTCCTGGAACTTTAGAAAATAATTTCTTAATCACTAGTTAGCTCCATGAATTTTACGTATAGCTTGTCGAGCAGCATCAACGTTAGCTTGAACATTAGTTACTTCTGGATTTATAGCCTGCTCTACAGATAGCGGTGTCGTATTTTCTACCGAAGGATTTGCGCCAAGATTCCTAGCTATGACAGCGTCAACAAGCTTATCAACCCCTGTTTTATAGGTAATTACTCGAGTTTTTAAGACTTCGGCAACATCGCCCTCTCTTACTTTTAGGACTTCGTGATTTATATCTCGTTCGTCAGTTATATACGACATTACTTCCTTTACTTTAGTTATAAACTAAACAGCTGACGTGCATTTTCGCTAGTATATGCAGCCAACTGCTCCACTTCTTCTTCACGCAAATTGGCCAAAAATTCCGCCGTAATTCTCACGTGTTCAGGCTTGCAAATCTTACCACGAAATGGAGATGGAGTCAAGTACGGCGCATCTGTTTCGAGTATTAATTTGTCCTTTGGGACCAACCGAGCCGCTTCAAGCTGACTTTTTTCACGAGTAAATGTCATGATTCCGTTCAAGCCAATATACAAATTTCTCTGTAAGGCTTGTCCTAATTCGTGCTTCGTAGCCGAAAAACTATGCAGTGCCCCTTTTATCCCAGAGAAGTTATCGAATACTGGCCAAAAGTCTTCGTGAGCATCCCGCACATGAAAAATAACTGGCAAATTTGTATCCTGAGCTAGCTGCAAATGTTGTTCCAAAAGCGTAATCTGAGCTTGTTTGGGGGAATGTTCGTAGTAGTAGTCCAACCCACATTCACCAATCGCCACCAACTTATCTGAAGCCTCGTTATCTTTTACCAATTTACAAAAACTTTGCAAGTTATCAGAATTGGCCAAAAACTCAGTAGCCTCGTGAGGATGTACCCCCACAGCAGCCCAGACATTCTGTCTCTGGTTGGCAAATTCTATACTTTTGTAGCTCGTCGGAAGGTCGCAAGAAACAGCAATAACACCACTCACCCCTACCTTTGCAGCATCACGCAAAACCTCATCAGCATCTAGTTTGTAGTTATCGAAGTGAATATGAGCGTGCGTATCAATCAGTTGCATTATGATTCATGCTTAGGAAACAACGTGCCGTCGATTGGCTTAATAATGCCGCTACCAAAAATGTTTGTTATTTTTTCAGAGGTATCTGGCAAAATTGGCAAAAGTAGTTCTGCAATCTCTAGTAAGCAACTTGCTGTATATGCCAAAACTTCCTGCAAATGAGCTACGTCTTGCTCGGCAGCTATCTGCCACGGCTTCGTTTCATCAATATACTGATTAAGTCCTCTCACCTGGTCCCAGACTTCCTCTATCGCTCGGTCAAATCGGCAATCTTCCAACGCAATATGATATTGCCCCACATCATGGTTTGACTCTGGGATATTACCAATAATCCCCTGCTGATACTTGGTAATCATTGCTGCGGTACGGCTGACTGCGTTCCCTAGTTCGTTTGCAAGTTCATTATTGTACGCATTTTCAAAACGCTGCCAGCTAAAATCCCCGTCTTCATAAGAAGGAATATGTCGCAAGAAGAAGTACCGAAACGCATCTATCCCGTATGTATCAATAATTTCGTTCGGAGCTACTGTATTACCAAGACTTTTACTCATCTTTACGCCACCTTCGGCGTTAATAAAACCGTGGACATACAGCATTTTTGGCAATGGCAAACCAAGCGCCAAAAGAATCCCTGGCCAAATAGTCGTATGAAAACGATTGATGTCTTTACCAATCACCTGCACGTTTGCTGGCCAAAACTTTTTAAAATCTTGGTGCTCAGGATAGCCTAGTACCGTAATGTAATTCATAAGCGCCTCAAACCATACGTACATAACCTGGGTTTCGTCGCCCGGCACTGATATACCCCAAGATATTTTATCTTTTGGTCGACTAATACTAACGTCTTTTAGCCCTTCTTTTATAAGCTGCAAGATCTCATTACGACGAGTAATGGGAGCAACTCGGTACGAGCCAGACTCGAGCGCTTTTTGGATCTCCTCGGCATAGTTACTCAGTCTGAAAAAGTAGTTCTCTTCCTCGATTTTTTCGTACGCACGATTATGCTCAGGACAAGTGTTGTTTGTATCTTTCACATATGCTGCGGGCTTGAATTCTTCACACCCCGTACAGTACCAACCTTGATATTTAGACTTATAGATATCTTTGGCAAGAGCCTGCCAAATGATAGCTGCTCGTTGCTCGTGACCTTCATCGGTTGTTCGAATAAAACGATCGTTACTGATGTTCAAATCTTTGGCGAGTTTGCGAAATTTGTCGCTCATTTGGTCCGCCAGCTCTTTTGGCGTAATCTTTAGTTCAGCAGCCTTTTCGGCTACTTTTCCACCATGTTCGTCGGTACCGATACTAAGTAGCGTGTCATGCTTGTGTTGGCGAGCGTATCGAGCCAAAACATCGGCCATCACAAACTCCATAGCGTGCCCCAGGTGTGGCTCACCGTTTATATAGGGAATTGACGTTGTGATATAGGTATTTTGAGTTTTGGAGCTTGCTTTTGTCATATCTAACTAGCCTAACAAAAATAACAGATTGAGGCTACCTTAAGCTGCTGGTTTTTGCTCTTTTTTCAAAACCAAATACGAGTGTACTGCAGCAGTTCCAACAAACACTAGTCCGGCCAATCCAGCCACTACTTCAGGCACATCTACCTTGAGCGAGATCAACATGAGAGCGGCAAGAATACCTATGGCATAGTGAGCCCCGTGCTCCATGTATCTGTACTTGTTTAGTACCCCGTGCTGCAGCATATGTATGGTAATTACACGAACATACAATGCTCCAATACCAAGACCTACAGCGATGAGCAGAATCTGGTTGGTAATGGCAAAAGCACCAATTACTCCGTCTAGGCTGAAGCTTGTGTCCAAAACTATCAGATACAAAAACCCGACTAAGCCCGCTTTAAAGGTACTCTGCGACGCCTTACCCACACTCTTACCAATATCACTCTTCATGAGCAAGGTGTCCAAAGAGTTAATGATCAAATACGTAACTAGCCCTATTACACCACTAATTATGGCTTTTTGTTGCACATCTCCATCAAGGGTACTAGATACAAAAAGCAGCCCCGTTAGAGCCAGTATTACACTTAGGCTTTCCAGCTTTCCAGCTTTTTCTAACACGGTTTCTAGCCCAACTAGCCATTTTATCTTGCGCTTTTTAAAGAAAAAGTCGAGGAATATCATAAACAAGAAAGTTCCGCCAAAGGCACTAATAACTGGGTGTGCTTCTTCTAGCTCATGGCCGTAGTCTTCTGGCCGATTTAGAGCCAGGTCTACTACACTGCCCACACTCATGCCAGATGCTACCGAGACTATCAGCAGAGGTAAAATAACTCGTACCCCAAATACAGCAATTAGTATTCCTATCGTTAGGAAGGCTCGTTGCCAACCCGGACTCATACGCTCTAGCACTCTGGTATTAACTACCGCATTATCGACGCTAAAAGTTATTTCGAGCGCTACCAAAACCAGCGCCAAAAACAAAGCAGCCAAACCAGCTTTGACACCAACAAATATCAGCAGCAAGACCGATATAGTCGTTGCCAATGCATAGATCCGAAATATAGATATTGGTTTAGTTTTCATTCGTTGTTGATATTATATCCTATACTGATACGTCTGTACAAAATATACTTTTTATGCTAAAATAGATACTGTCACTCACCCTGGCTTTTTCAGGCTTATGCTAATGCGAGGAAAAATTGAGTAGCAGACTGAGACGTATCTAAATACGACGAAGGAGCAACGGAAATTTTGACAAAGCAGAGCAAAGAAGAGATGAAGAATGAGTGATTCATTCGCTCATATATTCATCTCGGCTGAAAAGATCAGGGGGGTTGATTTAGTTCGACATTGGACTTTTACAGATTAGATCGCATACCGCTCATCAGCGTTATAGATGAAGCCTTAACTGCAAATGCAATTAAGAGCGTAAAACAGACTGTTGCTAGCATTTTTGCTCCTCAGTTTGCTTACGCAACAGCCTAAGAGTTAATCTTACGGCCACGAACACTATCAACACCAGATAGATAGTATTTGTGTCATATTTTCTGGTTGCTAGAATCCTTGCTTCTGCCCTTGGATTCTCTAAGATTTTGGCAGATGCGGAACTATCGTTTTGTTTGTTTAGCCGATAGTTCTCAAGATTTTTAAACAAACTACGTATGTAGAAGTCTAATCAAAGTAAAACTGATGGACGCGGGCGCAATTCCCGCCAACTCCACCAAAAGTGCACGAGCGAAAGCTGGTGCTTTTTTGATTTTTTACCTCAGTTATGCTATAGTTAAATTCGAAGTTTACTAAATGCGCTTCATGAGTTTTTAGAAGCGCTTTTTTATTTTTAAAACTATGTCACAAACCAAACAAGACCCTACCAAAATCCGCAATATCGCTATTATTGCCCACGTTGACCATGGCAAGACTACGCTTGTCGATGGATTGCTAAAGCAATCTCAAACCTTCCGAGACAACCAGGCCGAGATGAGCCAAGATCTCATTATGGACAGTGGAGACCAAGAAAAAGAACGTGGCATTACTATCACCGCCAAAGTTACCGCTGTACAGCACGAAGACTATCGCATTAATATTATCGATACTCCTGGACACGCTGACTTCTCTGGCGAGGTAGAGCGAACCCTCAATATGGCAGATGGATGTATTTTGATTGTTGATGCTCAGGAAGGGCCAATGCCCCAGACAAAGTTTGTACTTAGCAAGGCTCTCGCTAGCGAGCTACGGCCAATTGTTATTATCAACAAAATTGATAAGCCAGGTAGCAGAATCACAGAGGTAGAAAACGAACTAGCTGATTTATTTTTGGAACTAGCTGTTCATGAAGACCAACTACACTATCCTGTCTATTATGCTATCGGGCGAGCTGGAAAGGCGTGGAAGGAAACTCCAGCAGATGCAGAAAAAACTGCCGATTTATCACCAATTTTTGATGCAATTATCGAGCATGTGCCCCCACCACACGTGGAGCAGGATAAACCTTTCCAAATGCTTGTTACAGCACTATCCTGGGACAGCTTTAAGGGCAAATACGCTGTAGGGCGAATCATGCGGGGCAATATAAAGTCTGGCACTCAAGTGACGCTTTGCAAAAAAGACGGCTCACAGGGTAAAGCAAAGGTAGATGCAGTTTTTATGAGCCATGGTGTTTCGAGATTTGAGGTGCCCGAAGGAGTTGCCGGAGATATCGTCCAGCTTACCGGAGTTGGTGATGCCCAGATTGGCGAGACAATTGCAGATGCCGCCGAACCAGAAGCTTTGCCAGTCCTAGAGGTAGAGGCGCCAACACTCAAGATTTACCTTGGTCCAAATACCTCACCGCTCAAAGGTCAAGAGGGAGAGTTTACTACTAGTCGTCAGATCGGTGAAAGGCTGCAAAAAGAGCTTGAGACAAATGTCGGCCTCCAAGTTGAAAACGACAAAATCGGCTTTTTAGTCTCTGGCCGAGGAGAGCTGCACCTTAGCGTTTTGATTGAGTCAATGCGACGAGAAGGCTACGAGTTTGAGGTTGGACGACCACAAGTTGTCACACAAGAAAAAGACGGTAAGACAGTAGAGCCCATCGAGGAACTTATTGTCGAAGTTCCAGCCGAGCATGTTGGTGCAGTGCAAATGGAGCTTGGCGCCCGCAAGGCCACTCTAAAAGAGCAATTCGCTACACCGAAAGGTGTTACCAAGCTTGTGTATACTCTGCCAACTCGAGCGCTTTTAGGCCTCAGGGGGATCCTCATGACAAGCACCAAAGGGACTATTATTATGAACTCGCTTATCGACGGATACGAACCGCTTGGTGCACCGCTTAAACAACTCCGGAACGGCGTGCTTATCTCGTTCGAGAACGGCACAACTACACCATATGCGCTACAGACTGCTCAAAGCCGAGGTACGTGTTTTGTCGGAGCGGGCGAAAAAGTATACGCAGGACAAGTGATTGGCCTTAACACTCGCCAGGAAGATATGGAAATTAATGTGTGCAAAGCTAAACAGCTTACCAACATGCGTGCATCTGGTAGTGATGGCGTGGTGCAACTGAGTCCGCCAACTATCTTGAGCCTAGAAGAATGCATAGATTTTCTGGAAAACGATGAACTGCTGGAGGTAACTCCGCAAAACTTACGCTTACGCAAACGAGAGCTCGACCCGAACAAACGAAAACGCTCGAAATAATCCCCTCTTTACTTTGACAAAGATTTATGTTAATATTGTAGTATTGTTTTTCTTAAATGAATCCTAGAGAAGTTTTAACGTATTACTTTGGTTTTCATATGAGCAATCAAAGTAATAACTAAAAACAAAGGATTCTTTTTTTATGCCTTCATATACTCGTTCATTTCGTTCTGGGGGGCGGAGCTATGGTACTCAGAGACCTCGCCACCACCGATCTAATTCCTCAAAACGTCGAGGTAATCAGAAACAGTTTATACACCCGTCTAAATTTGTACAGAAAGCTACCGCTTCAACGCTAGCACCATATCAACCTACATTTTCATTTAATGATTTTGCCGTTGCACCTCTTATTAAAGACAACGTTTCTGCGAAAGGCTTTGTAAGCCCTTCGGCTATCCAGGACCAGACGATCCCTGTTGCTCTTGAAGGCAAGGATGTCCTAGGTATCGCAAATACTGGTACCGGCAAGACTGCTGCGTTTGCAATCCCTATATTGCATCGTTTGCTTACAACGAAAGGTCAAAAGGCACTTGTTCTTGCTCCAACTCGAGAGCTTGCTCAGCAGATAGAACAAGAGTTTAAAGCACTTGGCAAAGGAACTGGCTTGTCGGGCGCTGTTCTTATTGGAGGCACTCCTATTGGGCCTCAGCTTAGAGATCTTCGGCATAACCCAAATGTCATCATAGGTACGCCAGGGCGGGTAAAAGACCACCTAGAGCGGGGCAGTCTGAACTTAAGCAACTTCACCACAGTCGTTTTGGATGAAGTAGACCGCATGCTCGACATGGGCTTTATTCACGATATACGGATGATACTGGGCGAGTTACATTTTGAGCGGCAATCTTTGTTCTTTTCTGCAACTATGGATAGCAAGATTACCCAGCTAATACAACAATTTTCGAACGATATTGTAACTATATCTGTAAAAACATCTGCTAGCAGCGAAAATGTAGACCAAGATATTGTGCCTTTTACCTCAAAGTCTGAGAGAATCGACAAACTACACGACTTACTTAATCAAAGTCATGTCGAGAAAGTTATTGTATTTGATGACACGCAGCGTCAGGTAGAAAGTCTTAGCCGTGAACTAATTGCCAGAGGTTTTATGGCAGATGCAATTCACGGCGGTAAAAATCAACGACAAAGACAACGAGCGCTGGATAGCTTTAAGGCGAGCAAAGTTACGGTACTAGTTGCTACTGATGTTGCTGCACGAGGAATCGACGTAGAAGACATTACGCACGTTATAAACTACTCTGTACCGCAGTCTTACGATGACTATATCCACCGAGTGGGGCGAGCCGGGCGAGCTGGAAGGCCAGGACAAGCTTTCACCTTTGTAGCTCACGCTTAAAGCACTACCGAACAAGTGCTATACTATTTTCAGTGAACGATTTTATTTCTTCTTTGAAAAAAAGAACGCTAAAACAAAATATTCCATACGTCTTACTTATCGGGGGAATTATCGGTGTTTTGTGTTCGCTGATTTTATCTATTGAAAAAGTCCAACTTTTGAAGGACCCCAGCACGCAGCCCATCTGTAATCTCAATCCTATTTTTAGTTGCAGTAATGTCATTGTGTCACCTCAAGCCGAGGCCTTCGGTTTTCCAAACCCATATCTTGGGTTGGTCGGATTTGGTATTGTAGCCACTATCGCAGCAGGGATGTTCGCTGGCGCTCGCTTTAAGCGTTGGTTCTGGATCTGGCTGCAGCTTGGGCTCTTGTTTGCCGTTGTCTTCGTGCATTGGCTTATCTTCCAGGCACTCTACCGTATTGGTTCACTGTGTTTGTTCTGTATGGTTGTATGGACTATAACAATTCCGATGTTCTGGTACACATTACTCTATAACCTGCGAGAAAAGAATATAAAAACGCCAAAATCACTCAAAGGTTTTGTAGCGTTTCTGCAAAAACACCACGGAGACATACTCATCGCTTGGTATCTTCTTATCATTGCGCTGATACTAAAGCGCTTTTGGTACTACTGGAGCACCATACTCTAAAGATAGTTCTTTAAGTCTATGAGTGTTTTGAGTAAATTTACTCGCTCTTTTTCACTCAACGACTCGAACATTGGGCTATGGTAGTCGTTGAGTGTTTGAAGCGATTTCTTAGTTAGCAGAGCACCCTTGTTAGTGAGAAAAATATGCTTTGAGCGCTTATTGTTCTTGGCCTGCTCGGTGGTTATTAAGCCTTTTTCTTTCATAATTTTAACTTGGCGGCTCACACTAGCCTCAGTTTGCCCAAGTTTTTCAGCAAGTCGGTTTTGTGCCTGGCCTTCACTTTCTAAAAGCACCGTAAGCACCTTAAACTGCGAGAACCCTATTCCATAACGCTCCACGAGTACTTGATCAGAATGACGGTCTAACAGCGATGATACGTAGTGGAGAAGGTAACCAATATTTGTGCTTTCCATAGCAGTTACAGCGTAGCATAAGCGTACATATTTTGCTAAATACTTAACATGTTAAGTATTCGAGGCAGGGGAGTGGTTGATAACTTTTGTGAGGTCAATCCATTGCTCTAGAGAAAGTTCTTGGGCTCGAACATTTGGTCCCAAATCCAAATCATTTATCAATTGTTGTATTTTTGACTTATCTATTTGCAGCCCTGCCGACAAGCTATTAACGAGTGTCTTTCGACGGTTACTAAAGCCAGCTTTAACTACTCTGAAAACCTGCTTTGGGTCCATATCGCTAAACAGTGGCTCAGGACGCCGAAGTAATTGCACAATCTGCGAGTCTACCTTTGGAGGTGGAGTAAACAGTTCTGCTGGAACAATCTCCTCAAGATGTGGCTGATAATACATCTGTGTTGTAACGCCGAGAATCGACATGTCGCCAGGGCCAGCAGCCACCCGCTCGGCAACTTCTTTTTGGACGAGCAGTGCGATAACTTTTGGTGGATTGCTGGATTCGGACAAAACTCGGAGCAAATTACTGGTCAGATAATACGGAATGTTCGCAATAACTTTATAGTCTTTTGGCAGTTTTGTGAGGTCGAAGCTCAAAATATCCTGATGTACAACTGTTAGGTTTGAAGCTGGAATCTTTTGAGGAAGCTTTTGAGCCAAATCTTGGTCAAACTCCACAGCAATTACCTGCCGAGCCCCCTCTACCAAAAACTCTGTAAGTGTGCCGAGACCTGGGCCAATCTCAAGCACCACATCATGCTCGTGCACTAGCCCTGCATCACACATAGCAACGAGGCTCGCCTCATCGTGCAACCAGTGTTGTCCTAACGATTTTTTCGGTGTAGTCATATTGATACTCAAGTATAGCAGCTGCTATCTGTAGACGTCTTGTAAGCCCATCTTAATTCTACAGCTCGGCCAAGGCTGCCAGCCTCGTCGCTCGTATAACGTGCGAGCTGCTTGGTCTTGCACCACTGGTGGAGCTTGATCAGGGCGAACCGATTTATAAGCTTCTGGGGCAGCACCCTTCCAGGTGCCTAAATTGAACTGATAGGCACCGTAATAACCAGCCGGGTTTACACTTGTATAGCCACCTTCACAACTACGAAGTCGGGACAGTGCTGCCCCAAAGTCTCCGCTAAATGTTTTGCTTGGGTCATTTTTGACCCCTCGAGCTACTAGCTTACGAACTGGTTGTAACACTACAATTTCTTGCAGTGGCTTCTTGCTACCATCTTTGGCAATTTCATAGACTACCACTCGTTTGCCTGGTGTACCTTCTTCTCTAACCTGTGTCTGTCCAATCATAAGATCAGTGCTATCAACATACTGAATATTCGGGGGGATGGCTTCTTCGACAGTGGTGATTTGTTTACCAGGCTCAGTGATAAAGACTACGTCGTAGGGTTTTAGCTTTGTCTCTGGTGTTGGAAGTACCGAGGCATTGTCATAGTGTATACCCCGCTCCCGAGCAAGATCTGCTACTGTGTCGGCTTGTGTCCGAATATCGTACATCGCACCATACAAACTAAGTTTGATTGGCAATGCTCGGTCTACAACAATTTTGTCCCCCACTATTCCATCTTTTAGGGTTTCGTCTGGGCTGGCAGCCTCTACTATGTCCTCTGGGTATATGGTAAGGCCAACTTTTTTGGCAATATCGGCAGGACGACGTTCGGCCACCCGAGCAACTACTGTTTTGCCGTTTTCATCGACCACCGTTACTGGTCGTGAATGATACACATTAATACTAAAATTCTCACTAGTTATCGGGGTATCCTTAGCAGGCTCGACAACATCGTGTTCATCGAGATGGATATCTAGGCGCTGTAAGAGGTCACCAACACTTTCGGCACGGGTAGGGATTGTCTGCCGTTTACCATCAATCGACAGCTGCACTACCTTTTTGTCATCTGGCGAAATCGTCTGTCCGCCAAACAGCAAAAACCCAAAAAGTGATATAAATAGCAGTCCAGTCATCGTAAACACAGGTATCGCAAACGGATGCTTGTGCCAGCTACGAGAAAAAACTCTAGAATCAACACTAATTGTTGGGCGTTTAATCTTTGTAAATATCTTCATACGTTGATTGGCTCTTTGTGCTGCTAATGAGTAATTTCAAGCTAAAAAGGCAAAACTCAAACAGACCCCACCGAAGAGTCAACCTATAGTGTAGCATACAGGGGTGGCTCTAGTTAAGTTTCTCAAGAGGTGCAAACGACGTATTTAGCTTTTTTATACCCTTGCCTTTGAAGTAAATACTTGCCGTATCGCCACTAATCTCCACAATCGTTCCCTGTCCAAAAATTTGATGCTTCACCACATCTCCTTCGTCCAAATCTGGCACATACCGAGGTTCGTTGGAGGTTATAACTGATGCCGCTTCGATCCCCTGCTGCGGTACATCTTGAAATTCTGACAAAAACCGAGATGGTGGATTATGGTGCAAGCCACCATAGAGCATGCGAGAATTGGCATGGACCAAAAAGAGCTCTTGCCGAGCTCGAGTCATACCAACATAGCAAAGACGTCGCTCTTCTTCCATCTCACGCTGATCGTACAAAGCTCGAGAGTGCGGCAAGATTGTTTCTTCCATACCCACCATAAAGACCACCGGAAACTCTAAGCCCTTAGCCGAGTGTAGTGTCATGAGTGTTACAGCATCAGATAGTGGAGTGTTCTGCTCTGGCTCGCTGACTAGTGCTACTTCTTCCAAAAAGTCTGCCAGGCCTGCATCTTGATATTCTTTGGCAACGCCCATGAGCTCTCGCACGTTTTCTTGGCGAGTTTCTCCCTGGGGTGTGCCGTCTTCAAGATACGTGAAATAGTCGATTCGCCGAAGTAGCGAGTCTATTAGACCTGCTGCGGCAACTTCCTCACTGAGTGTGCGAATATCAAATAGGATTCCAGCCAAATCTACCAATGAGGCTCGAGCCCTTGGAGTAATGCTAGTACATTGTTCGACTCCAGCAAGAGCTTGGCTCAGCGTTTTGCCTGATTCTTGCTGCCAAGCAAAGAATTGCTCTAGTGATTTTGCCCCTACTCCACGAGCTGGCACATTTACAATTCGCTCAAAACTTACTCGATCTTCTGGCTGAAAAATAAGCCGCAGATACGCTAGTACATCTTTTACTTCTTTACGATCATAAAATCGCACACCGCCAACTACTCGATACGGAATGTTGTAATGCAAGCAAGCTTCCTCCACCGAGCGACTCTGCGCATTGGTCCGATACAGTACTGCAAAATCGTTATAGCGTCGTTGCCCACTATCTACGCTGCGGCTAATGTGCCGTACAACACTCTCTCCTTCGGCTCGCTCGTTTGGTACCGCAAGTATTTGTACTGGCGCACCATTACCACTGTCTGTCCATAATTTTTTGTCCGACCTTTCCTGGTTTTTACTAATTACACTGTGTGCTGCATCGAGGATATTCTTGGTACTTCGATAGTTCTGCTCTAGCTTGATAATAGCGGCATCCGGATAATCTTTCTCGAAGCGTAAAATATTGCGAAAATCTGCCCCTCGCCACGAATAAATACTTTGCCAGTCATCACCGACTACCGCAATATTCTGGCTGTCATTTACCAGAAGCTTGACCAGCTTGTACTGAGCTGCGTTGGTATCTTGATACTCATCGATCATGATATAGCGAAATGTATTTTGCCATTTATTCTTTACCTCTTCAGCCTCTTCGAGCATATGGACTGTTTTAGATATTAAGTCATCAAAATCAAGTGCTCCTGCTTCCTTCAGAGACTTCTGATATAGCGGAAAAACCTTGCTGGCGACCTCTTGCAAAGGGCTAGAGGCAACTGCTTTGTAGTCCTCCGGAGAGATCATCTCGTTTTTTGCACTACTAATCAGCCCAGCTATTTGGCGAGGTGGATAGGCCTTCTCGTCGATATATAACTGTCTGCAAATCTGTTTTACGGCGCTCAGCCGATCTGCCTCATCAAAAATTACAAAGTTCTTCGGTACCTGAACATGATCGCCGTCAATGCGCAGGAGCCTCACGCAGATACTATGAAATGTCCCCATGTACGGCACCCACGCTCGATCTTCGGCATCGTGCCCTAGCAAATCGGCCAACCGACTACGCATCTCTTTTGCAGCTTTGTTTGTAAATGTAACAGCCAAAATATTAAAAGGTGTGGCTTTATGTGTAGCCAGCAAATAAGCAATACGGTGTGTGAGCGTCTTTGTTTTGCCACTTCCGGCTCCTGCCTGGATCAGCAGTGGCCCCTCGGTGGTTTCTACAGCTCGCTTTTGCTCAGAATTGAGGCCGACAAATAGATCCCTTTCCATATATACTATTGTACCAAGCCCTATTAATTCTTTATGAGATCAAATGGTAATGTAATGCCAACGTCTATGAGTCCAGCGTCGATTGCCAATACTACGCCGACGACGACTAGCAATAAGAGAAGTATAATCCACTGTCCAGCGCTACTACTGGCGGGGCCTTGATGAACATTGACAAAATATTTTTTGCTGGCGATCAATTCTTGGGTTTGCTCAGCTTTCCGAGCTTCTTTTTTTGCCTGGTGCTCGGCCTCTTTTTTTGCAACAAGTTCATTAGCTAGAGCATTTGTTGCGCCCCCCGAAGACTCCAATTGATCCGAGTCTGTCTCTTCTTCGGCAGGAGATTCAGTATCTTCTTTGGTCTGCTTAGTTTCTTTCGAATCTTCAGGAGTATCGTCGCTTTTTACATCTTCGAGCTCTGGAGCTTCCTGCGTAGATTCTTTTGCGTCTTCACTAGCTGCGTCTTCAAGTACCTGTATATCGGTAACTGATTTGTTTTTTTTGGTTGGTTTTTCTTCGGGTTCACCAAGAGGCTGTATCGATACACCTGTTTTGGAAACCGGCTTTGGTTCTGTAGCTGGTTCTTGGTCTACCACCATCGGATCTTGCTTGATTATTGTCCCATGCCCAACAATCAGTGGTCGAGATGAAGCATCTGCAGCAGTTTCGCCTGGCTTGGCAACATCAAAGACCTTTGGAGCCCCCGCTGGCTCTTCTGGCTTGGTCTTTTTTGCTTTGGCTGATTTTTTAGCTGGCATTAGTCGTCTTTTTTCTTTCTATTCAATTTATACGCCGCATCAACAATTCCAGAAAACTTATGATAGTTTAAGCTGGCACTACCAACTAATACTCCGTCGCAGCCTGGAATTTCTAAATATCCACTGACAATATGGTCGTCTACGCTACCGCCGTACAAGACTCGAACTTTTTTGGCAGCACTTTTGCCATATAACTCTTCTACTTGTGAGCGGATATATGCAAGCAATGGCTCGATATGTGTTGGCTTGGCAAGCTCTCCGCCAAACGTGCTAATAGCCCACACTGGCTCGTACGCAATAACCATGTTCGAAACTTCTTCGGCAGTAAGATTACTTATCGCAGTAATAATTTGGTCGTGCAGCACTTGTTTGGTCTCTCCTGCTCGTCGCTCTCTCGAGGTTTCGCCGATACAAAGAATCGGAGTAATCTCGTTGCGTACAGCAGCTGCAACTTTATCTCGGATCAGCTCTAAGCTTTCGTTAAAATAAATCCTACGCTCGGAATGACCAACAATAGCATAGTGCACAAGGTCGCCAAGCATGGTAAATGAAACAGCACCCGTGTAAGCACCTGCATCTATCGGGAAAGCATCCTGAGCTGCCAAGCGAAAACGCCGACGATCAATTTGAAGGCTCAGCGGTTGTAATGTCAACATACTCGGTGCCAAGACCACCTCGATATCTCGGTGTCCACTAATTTTTGACGACAAGCGAGACACCAACAAGCTAGCCTGCGCAGGTCGCAAATGCATTTTCCAATTACCGACGATGAGTGTTCTTTTCATATGCTTATGCTTAATTGTATCACTTATCCTTATCTAGCAGAGCTTCAACACCCGGAAGCTTTTTCCCACTCAACAGTTCCATACTAGCACCACCACCGGTAGAAACGTGGTCAAAATGA
>CAZXTF010000006.1:0-29033 GCA_964643605.1 uncultured Candidatus Saccharibacteria bacterium
TCGCCCCTCGATATAACCAACCGTATCACCGCCACCCACAACCGTGTATGGTCGATGACCAAATTGCCCTAGCAGAGCTTCAACAATCAATTCCGTTCCGTGAGAAAATGGCCCAGTAGCTGTTTGCAGTGGTTTTACCTCTGTAACCCCCATAGATCCGTTCCAGATTACGGTATTTGCCAGCTGCATGCTGCCAGCTATAAACGCCCCGGAGAACGGCCCAATATCCAAAATCTGTTCGTTTTTGCCAACTATCCCCGCCTCTCTAGCTGGCTGGCCAGGATAGCTCTCGATATCGGCGATAATTTGCGTACCCCAGTCAACAATCCGAGTAGTGGTATTCGAGTCTATCCGCTTGGCAACCACTCCATCTTGTGGAACATAAAAGACAAAATTACCTTCTTTAGCTTTGGCCCGAGCCTTTTTTAAGATCTTTTGGGCAAGTGGTAGATCTTCTGGCCTGGCCAAGCTTTTACCAATATCAATTCCTTCTGCCAGTAAAAATGTGTTAGACATAGCTCCGCCAACGGCTACTACATCGGCAATGTCAATAAATCGGTTCAAAAGATCTATCTTGTCGCTAATTTTTGCCCCACCGATTAGCGCCATCAATGGGTGCTCTGGACTAGCCATAACTCCTTCAATAGTGCTCACCTCTTTTTCCAGGAGTAGTCCAGCTACACTGGGCACATATTTGGTAATGGCCGAGGTGCTGGCATGCGCTCGGTGCACGACCCCAAAGCCATCTTGCACAAACACGTCTATTTCTTCGCTCAAACGTTGAGCAAATCTTGGGTCGTTTTCTTCCTCTTCAGGATAATAGCGTAGGTTTTCAAGCAGCAAAACCTGGCCTTTTTCTAGGGCTTTGATCTTGGCTTTTGTGTTATCGCTCACGCAATCGTCGACAAACCCAACTTTTTTATCTAGTAGTTTGCCCAAGCGCTGGGCTACCGGCCTTAGCGACACGCCAGTATCATCTTTGCCTTTTGGTCGACCCAAGTGTGAGCAGATTACAATTTTGCAGTCTTTTTTTAGCAAGTATTGTAAGGTGGGTAAGGATTTTTTAATCCGATAATCATCAGTAATACGACCGTCTTCGAGCGGTACATTGTAATCTGCTCGTACAAGCACTGTCTTGCCTGCCAGCGATATATCTTTGATTGTCTTTTTATTAAAAGTTCCCACCAATTAATCCCTATAATACTCTTACTTTTATCGTATCGGTTGTGCCAACTACTCCTGGATGCTGCCCAGATGCCGTCACCACAATATCACCCTTATTAAGCACTTTGTTGCGGTGAAGCCAGTTGGTCAACTTGGTGGCCTGCAGCTTATTGTCTGGTCGCACATAGCTTTTTACCCCGTATACAATAGCTAGCTGCTGGGCTACTCGGACATTCGAAGTTACCGCCACCAAAGGAGTTGTGGTACGGTGTGCTGCAATCAATAGTGCCGTAGCTCCCGATTTAGTCTCGGCCACGATCGCCTTAGCCTTTACTGCATCAGCCAGGCCGATAATCGCATCGGATATAGCAGTTTGTGCAGTATGCGGCTCCGAGTACTCGAATACTGCCTTAAGTGGCATATTTTCTTGGGCATACAGCACAATTCGCTTCATCACCTTAACTGCCTCGATAGGGTATTTACCGCTGGCAGTTTCATCAGAGAGCATTACTGCATCGGCTCCTACAATGACCGCTGTTGCTACATCAGAAACTTCTGCACGAGTTGGCTCTGGCTCTTCGGTCATCGTAGCCAGCATCTGGGTTGCCACAATTGTGAATTTGGCATATTTATGGCCCAAACCAATAATTTTTCGCTGCACAATCGGCACCGATTCTGGAGAAGTTTCGACTGCTAAATCGCCCCGGGCAACCATGATCCCATCGGCCTCTTTTACAATCTCTTCTATCTGTTCGTTGGCTGTTTTGGTCTCGATTTTGGCAATTATTTTGGCATTGCTACCCAGATTTTTTAACAGTTTCCGTAACAAAACAATATCGCCCGCTGTTTGTACAAAACTAAGTGCCACATAATCTACGTCGTGTGTAGAACCAAACGCAATATCTTCTTTGTCTTTTGCGGTAATAATATCTCCCGCAAAATCGGTATCGGGCACATTTATACCCTTACGTTTTATCAAGATGCCACTATTGGCCGCCCGAACATGGACAATACCTTCTTTGACACTACTTATAATGGTTTTTACCTTGCCATCGTAGATATACAGGTGTTCCCCACGTTTTACTTTCTTGGACAGATCATATTGCAAAGGGATAATCCCTGTTTTGGCATAGTCGGCTTTGTAGCCAAAAGCCAGCGCCTGGCCTTTGCGCACAGTAATTACTCCTTCAAAATCACCCAAACGAACTTTTGGCCCTTGCAAGTCTTGGATAATCGCCACTGGCTTGCTGTACTCTTTGGAAGCTTTTCGGATCCACTCAATCTGTTGTACACGCTCTTCTAGCGTGCCGTGAGCAAAGTTCAGACGAATACCATTTGCACCTGCTTTTATGAGCGCAAGTATCTGGTCGTAGGAGTTGGTTGATGGCCCCACCGTAGCAATTATTTTAGTGCGCTTAATCGCACCGAGCGGTACATTTGGTACCTTATCTGTTGCATCCATATTACTACTAGTGTAACTGCTTATGGTTCATCTGGGCAAGAAAAAACCCAACCACGAGGGTTGGGCATTTTCTTGGTGACCTCACGGGGAATCGAACCCCGATTACCAGGATGAAAACCTGGCGTCCTAGCCGTTAGACGATGAGGCCGTGATGTCTTAATTTTAAACTATAAAGGTTCGATTCGGAATCGACTCACCTCCGGCGACCCCGTCGCAACATCTTTGCAAAACCAGTTTGCAAGAGTCGACTCCCTTAAGAAAGTTCGCCGAACTTTCTCACCCTATTGCCGGGATGAAAACCCGGTGTCCTAGCCGCCTGCACGATGGGGCCTTCATTTAGAGTCTATGTCTAAGCAATCTGCTTATCTGTTACTACAAGGGTAGATAATACCACGTTCGTAAGGATAAAAAAATCCCCTAGGCATGCAAAAACAAGATCCCAGGGGATTTCCCGTGAATTTGGCTTAACTAGTTTTTCTGTTTGTTAGTGCAGAGCGGTCAGTCGGTGCTCATAGGCTAAACTATAGTTACCATAGCACAACTGGGCGCTTTTTGCTAGTGGTTATCCACAAGCAGTGGGCAACCTCTTAGCTGTTAAAGCGTCGAGAAACAACTGAGTAAGCAACTGCACTTACAGCTGTAACTGCAGCAAAAATTGCAGCTACATTACCTGCACCAGTCTCTGGAAGAAACTCTGGTGTAGGAGTTGTTGGAGTCTCTGGAGGAGTAACACACTCTGGATATGTGCCAGAGGTACCTTCAGGACAAGTTGGTGTCTCAGGACAGTTCAGTTGTGCAGAAAATTGCACAGAACGTCGCTGTTCTGTAGATACACCTACAGTACCGATGCTAACACCACTAGTGGTGATGGTATCGGGTAGTGTACTGATTACTGAACCACTTGGGTCAAGCAACTGGGTAGAACCAGGAACGTACGCTATAGATAGAGATTCGTTCAAGGTTACACCAGCAGTGTCAGTTACACTAGTTGGCACAGCGTCAGGCGAGCTGACAGTCACAGTAGAACTGTGAGAAGTACCAGCGCTACTTGGCAAAGTAGCATGTACATTTACCTCTGTTAGTGGGTCAGGGCCCGGGTTGTGAATACGTACTCGGAACTGAACCACTTCACAGCGGCTTGCGCTCACTGGGTCAGTAAAGTCAGTATTTTGAGTTACGTTACGAACACGGTAGATATTACCGCCCTCGATTTGACCAGCAGCATAAACGCTGACTGGGATTGCTACAACCGCCAAAGCAGTTACAGCACTGATAACTAATGATTTAATCTTCATAGCCATCTCCTTTTTAATCGAATTAAAGTTAACAATTTATTTAATAGTTACAAACTAAGTAGTCATCGTGTCTTCAAGTGAAAATCGGTATATATGGTGTAATTGGCTGCTTCTAAATAATTTGGAGCTAAAAAGCTCGAACAAAAGATAAAGAAGCAGCCGGTGGGGCAAGATGTTCGACA
The DNA here is from genome assembly GCA_964643605.1 of uncultured Candidatus Saccharibacteria bacterium. GTDB lineage: Bacteria > Patescibacteriota > Saccharimonadia > Saccharimonadales > 2-12-FULL-41-12 > CAMTWJ01. The sequence goes on from CAZXTF010000006.1 coordinate 4,104, forward strand.
GGTTAGACGCTAAAAGCGGCAATCCTACGTGAACACCTGCCCACAACCGACTACAACTCTCCTCCCAACTGGAAGCCAATGCTAGAGCGTCATGCTCTGAGCCTGGCAACCAGCCGGAGGTTTCCGAAAAACACATCTCCCAGGATCAGTCTCAGCCGAGAATCGACTGATCCTCGTCCTCCCCCGATCGGGAAATGTGCCTGCTGAAAGTTTTTGCACAAGATCACTCTAGATCTAGACGTTAATGCAGATTTCTATCCGAGATTTGGTATGAATACCATGTTTCGGGAATCTACTTGTCCAAATTGACCTATATTGAGTCATCTTGTGCATTTTTTGGTTTAGAACTCGTCCTCGTAGACCGGGAATTGGCCTACTGCATGAGCTTCACCGCCGAGCGACGTTGCCGTTGCGGTAACGTTCGCCATTCCGAGGCTGGAACCCCAGAATGTTACTCGGTAGCAAGCCACGTCGGCAGGACAAGTCGACCCGTCGTAACGAGTCGTGTTTCCAATTGCCCCAGAGATGTGCCCTGCTCCCGTCGAAGTAAAGGTGATGGTCACCCTATCTCCGTCGGGGTCGTAGCCTTCGCAGTAGATGTCGTATCTACTGCCTTGCGTGGAGTACAAATGCGCCGGAAATACGCAAGTGATCTGCGGTCCTCCGTTTGGCGTCGGTGGGGTCGCACAAATGACGACTCCCCCAGGCGAGTTGACGTTCGAACAAATGTTCGTAACGTTACAATTGTTTCCAGTTGCTTCACCTCCCCCAACAACTGTGTTGCCACAGTTATTGTTGATCTGAATTGCCACACAGCCGGTCGAGCTCATCACCTGACCGTTCCCGCACTCCTGGTTGGAGGTGTTTGTCTGCACCACGCATTGGCTGATGGAATTAACCATCTGCCCTGTGTTTGCGCAGTAAATCTGCGGCTTGGTCGGTGGCTTGGGCTTCGCCTTTTTGGGCGGAGCCTTCTTTTTCGGCGTGTTCACCCGAATCTTGCCGCTACGGCGATTGCCACAGTCGGCCGCCCACCACTTCTTGACGGTGCCGTCCTTTCGGACGTCGTCTTTCAAGACCCAGACATAAGTCCCTGAGGACTGCCGAGCTCGGGAGGACAAACCAACGAAGCGGCCACCTTTGCAGGTGGTGTTTTTGGCACGTGACGTGCCTCGAATGACCCGCTTTTTGGTGAATGCCTTCTTCAGGAGAGCCTTGGAGGCCGCTCCTCTCTTGGCGTCAACACCGGGCTTGATGCCTGCAGAGCGGTAAACGCTCTTCAGTACGCCTTTCTTCTGCCATCCTTTGTACATCTGGTTGAAGGTCGAGCCTCCACCACATGCACCGCCGGCTGCCATTGCACTGCTGCTGAAAGTTGTACCAGCCACCACGAGGGCGACGAGTACGATCAGCAGGGTTGTTGTTTTCCTCTTGATCATGAGCTATCACCTCCCGATGATGGCTGGTTTTTAGTGAAACCGGTTGATCACACCGATGCCACGCTTTTTGTGTGTTCTTTGACAGAACACCTCAGGCGACAAATATTTATCACCAAAGTGCTCTGCCAAAAGACAAGCGAGACATCGTTTAAGAAAAACTACATTAGCATTTTTCGTATTGTATATAGTCGGTTTGGGTGCTATTTAAGGAGCACTGCCAAAAAGCAAGCTCTAATACTTAAAGACCCATGACTACCTAGTTTGTGTAACACTTGCTACTTGAAGCAGAAGTGTAAAAAACTAGTTGAAAGCCTAATTGTTAACCTGCGATCGTTCCCCTGTGAGCTCCACCCCACCGACAAGAAGCGATTTCAACAGCCAGTTTATCACAAATATTTATTTTTGTCAATATTATGGCGGAATATACATAAGCTGTTTCACCTATGGTTATAGAGGTAGTGCTTAATGCTTTTATCTGATACTTCTAGGTGATATAATGCATGCAATGATATTTAAGAAAAAGCAAGTATCCGCAGCTGAAGAAACGTCTGTTTTATTGCTGCAAGTACCCCGCAGCAACGAGAAGAAAGAGCTAGCCGCCGAACAGATGCTAGCGGCGATTCATGGGCTGCTCACCAAACAGGCAAATGGCTTGTTTGCATCTGCAAATCACGACTCGATTAGCTTTGAGATTGCTGTGGTAGACGGGCAGATTAACTTCTTTGTCTGTACCCCTACCCGCTTGAAACAATACATACAGGACCAGATATACGCCCAGTACCCTAATGTACATATATCGGAGGTAGAAGATTATTCTAAGAAGTTACGCCCTGGGGCACACTATATTTCGACCAACCTAAGCCTGATTGCACCTGACCCCTTGCCAATCAAGACATTTCCGAGCTTTGAGGTAGACCCACTGGCAGCTATTACGGCCAGTTTGGCCCAGTTTAGCGAAGATGAAGACGCCTGGATACAGGTAATAGTGCGCCCTGCCAAAAGTGGCTGGTACAAGAAAAGCGAGCGCTACGCCCAGAGTATGCGAGGCAATGGCGGCACCAGTGGTAGCTATGTGGGCCTCTTGGGAGCCCTCAGCGCCCCGCCAGAACAGAAGAAGGGTGAAACACCGAAACTAGCCGAACACGAGTCTGCCAGGGCCTCTGCAGCCGAAGAGAAAAGCCATAAGCTAGCCTACAGCGCTACCGTGCGGATAGTGTACGCTGGCAAAACCTCTCCAGATCACGCCCGGATGCGCCTGCAGTCGATAGTAGCTGGGTTTAAACAGTTTAATTCTACCTATTTGAACGGTTTTGAATCTCGCAAAGTTACTACGAGTACAACAGGGGTAAGTGCATATCAGCAGCGATCGCTGGGCAATAAGCCAATGACACTGAATATTGAGGAGTTGGCTAGTTTGTATCATTTGCCCCACACCAATGTAGAAACTCCGAATATTTTGTGGGCAAATGCCACCACTGCCGAACCGCCAGCCAACCTGCCTGTAAAGATCTCTCCAGAGGTCAGCATGATTGCTCATACCAATTTTCGGGGGCATAATACGCTGTTTGGACTACCTCGCAGCGACAGAGGTCGACACCTGTACATTATCGGACAAACTGGTACCGGTAAGTCGGGTCTTTTGGAGCTGCTGACCAGTACTGATATCGCCGACAAACAGGGGTTTGCGGTAATCGACCCCCACGGAGATTACGCCTTGAACGTACTACGGCGTATTCCAGCATCTCGTATTAACGATGTAGTGTACTTTAACCCCTCTGATAGCGACTTTCCGATAGGATTTAACCCCTTGGAGGTCAGCGACCCCAAACTGCGTACTCACGCCTGTTCTGAGCTGATAGGAGTCTTGAAGCGAATGTTTGAGTCGTGGGGACCACGGCTCGAGTATATCTTGCGCTATAGCATACTAGCCTTACTTGACTACCCGGATGCTACTATGCTGGATATTACCCGAATATTAACAGATAAGAAGTTCCGTGATGAGGTGTTAACATACGTATCCGACCCCGTGGTCAAGAACTTCTGGACGGTCGAGTTTGCCAGCTGGAACGACAAGTTTGCAGCCGAAGCGGTGGCCCCTGTTCTGAACAAAGTTGGAGCTTTTACAGCAAACCCCTTGGTGCGTAATATCATCGGCCAGCCAAAAGGCGGCTTTAACATCCGTGAGATCATGGATGATCAGAAGATTTTGATTGTGAATCTGAGCCGAGGATTGATTGGTGAGGATAATGCAGGCCTTCTGGGAGCTTTGATGGTCACTAAGGTGCAGATGGCGGCTATGAGCCGAGCAGACATGCCTGTTGAGGAGCGTAAGCCGTTTTATCTGTATGTCGACGAGTTCCAGAACTTTGCTACCGATAGTTTTGCCACAATCTTATCTGAGGCCCGAAAATATGGCCTAAACCTAACTGTTGCCAATCAATACACTGCCCAGATGATGCAAAGTGTCAAAGATGCGGTATTTGGCAACGTAGGTTCGATTATTTCATTCCGAACCAGCGCCGATGATGCCCGCAGTATGCTAAAGTATTTTGAGCCAAAATTTGCCGAGCATGACCTGGTGCACATGCATAACCGTAATTTTGTGATTAGCATGACGATTAACGGAGAAAAAGTGCAGGCGTTTTCGGCCACTACAACAGATCTGGCTGCTCGTGGTGAGGATAATTCCGCAGCAATTATCGAGCAAAGTCGGCGGAGTTATGCCCTGAGCAAAGATGAAGTCGAGCATTATATCCACGCTCGGCATGATTTGGTCGCTAAAGCACCCAAAACTGGGGCACATACACCTAAGACTGCTAAGCCAGAGTTTGTGGCAGCGAGTGCACATAGCGCTTTTGCACCGCCCAAAAATACCGACAAACCAGCCTACAACCCCGAAAAACTAGGTGCCAAGCTGGAGGTGCAAGCTGAAACCTCAGTAGACCCAGCAGTAAAACCCAAGCGCAAGCGTAACCGCCGCCGCAAGACGACAAATCCTAAAAAAGCCCTAATGGGCGGTGCAATCCTCAAAAAAGCCAGTTCTTCGAAGAAATCTAAGCCCACAAAAGATACTGGGGCGCTCGAAGATGATACAACAATTAGCTTGCGTTAACTGATTAGCTGTCTGATGTTTTTAGTTTTGACTTCGAGAAACTAAAGCCGAAGGTACTTCCCTTGCCCTCTGTACTCTCGAACAAAATAATACCACCTTGGGCTGCTACAACTTTTTTGGCCATAAAGAGGCCAAGACCAGTCCCGTCGGGGCGGATTTGGCGAGCATTTGAAGCTCGATAAAATTTGGTAAAGAGTTGCTTTTGCTCTTCTCTTGGGATCCCTAGCCCATTGTCTTTTACTGTAAAGTACACGTTGGTTTTATCTTCTTTGACCTCTAGGGTTACCCTGCCGCCTGAAGGAGTGTAATAGATAGCGTTATCCACAAAGTTCATAATTACCTGGCGGATTTTGGTCTCGTCGATCATAAGCAGCGGGAAGTCTTTTGGCTTTTTGTAGGTAACTTTTATCTTTTTACCCTTAGCGACCTCTGTAAGCTGTTTAAGCTCTCCCTCGACAATCTCTGCCAAGTTAGCTGGCGCAGCATTGATGATAAATTTACCTGTTTTGAGCCTCGACACGTTCAAGAGGTCGGCGATAAGGTAGACCATGCGCTGGGAGCTGATAAACGCCTGGTCGAGTAGTTTTTGCTGATTAGCGCTGACTTTGCCCGCATCGCCTTCGAGCACCATACTCAGATAGCCTTTTACAGAAGTTAGCGGCGTACGAAGCTGGTGGCTCGCCATGCTAATAAACTCGTCTTTGGTTTCATCCATTTCTTTTAGCTTTTCGTTGGTACGCTTGAGCTTGGCTGTGGCTTCATTGATACGCTCTTGCAATGTGGCAGCAAAACCCTGAATTTCTTCGAAACGCAGTGCATTTTGGATAGCGAGCACCATCTCGTCGGCAATAATCTCGATAATACGCAAGTCTTGCTTGTTATAGATGTTGCCACTACGCTTTGGACCGAGCAGTAGGTAGGCAAGCGAGTTTTCCCCTGTTCTGTAATTGGCGTCTAGCCGGACAGCGAGCGCAATGTTCCTTGCTTTGAGTAGTCGATTGAGCCGGGTATTATGTACCGTCGTATCTTCTGCTACAACCACCTTGGTCTCGTGTTGTGCCAAATCATGACGCAAAATTGACATATCAGACTGCGAGAACCCAGGATCCTCTGTGCCAATAATACGAGCCTGGTCTGTGCCTTCGGTATTCACGACAACAGCGCAAAACTGGCTTCTTAGACCATCTCGTATCACTGCTGTGGCGTGCCGAAGAAGTATAGGAAGCTCGATGTTGCCGAGCAGGACTTTGTTGAGGTCGTCGAGTAATGTTTGCGGGTCATAGGCATCTTGGTAAAAGAGCTTGTTCGTAATTTTGTCGAATAGGCGCTTAAAGAATGGCGCTGTAAATACCAAGAAGATCGCCGTAGCGATCGGTATAATCTGCTGCACAAGTAACGATTCTGTGTCGAGAAAGCGATTTGCCAACCCAAATACAGTAATTGCGTACATTCCTGCAAGACTAGCAATCAAGAGACCGTAAGCAACAGCCCTAGTAACGATAAGTCTTATGTCAAATAATTTATGTTTTATGATTGCATAAGCCATGCTAAACACAATAAAAGCCGAGAAAAAGGAACCAACACTAGTAAGAGAATAGACTTTGAAGAGTACAGGCAGCAAAACGTTGATTGCTATAATCCCGACGAAGGCAACTGCCATTCCTTTTAGGATTGTATTAGTGGCAATTTTTTCTGCTGAAGCAAGTTTTTTACGTACCGTAACAAGCCTCCATACCGCCCAAGCAAGCGAATAAACAATGATTGCGAAATATAGATTTGCAAGCGGCCCAAAAGTTATAGCATAGGTATTGTTTGATAAATAAACGCCCTCTACAACTACACTAGTAAAGCCTAGCAGCGCACACGTAACGCCTGCAGAAAAAAAGACATAGATAACTGGGGTAAAGGATCTACGAGTTAGCGAAAAAGCAAAGGCTAACATCGATAGCGCAGACAAACCTGCAAATACAAAGAGAACTCTATTGGCATAAAGTGAAACCGTTTCATCAACAGAACTAGTACTTCCAAGATAATTAGTTAATAGCCAAAGGCTAATAAAAATACTGAAAGCAAAATATATCCTGCTAGTCCTATCTCTGGGATTATTAATTAATACAACCAGACCAAGAACGACAAAAGTAAACGCAAGAAATAGACTCGTTAGTATGTAGCCATTAAGCATTAGCTTAATTATCTCACACAATGCACCACTTTAAGAGAGCTAGTAGTCGGCTTTTGGATTTTTGCCTAAAACGTTCCTCAAAAGAAGCCTACTAAGGTGTTGGTAATACTTAACTCGAGAGATCTTTGTTTGCTTAAATCGCTGCTCCATCGCATCGACTGTAATTGCTTTTGGCGCATAAACTGGGTCGGGTCTGTTATTTTGCCCTTTTAGAAGATTCAGCAAGGCCTGTGTAGCTCCCACGCCTGCAGCCAAAGCCACACCAGGAGCTATTGAAGGCGCAGACTTATCGCCATCTGCGACTTTCTTTAGAACATTCACATCGCCATATGCAGGTAGATACGGAAGCCACCTATCTAGACTTACCGAGCTCTGTGCGATTTCGTCTATGTCTTGATCTTCTGTGAAGCCGAGCTGTTTCTCTAATGTCGGACCCTTGGGGTGGTAGGTGGTCACAATTGCCCCAAAGCCTATGTTGAGTGCTGTCATCTGAGGGACATTGTTTGCTCGTGATTCTCGAGCCAACATGACCCCTAGTTCGGGCATAGTAAATTCAGTTTCGTCGATAACCAAATCAGCTCCCTCTACAAAGTCTGCCACATTACTTTTCTGTATCCCTTCATCAAAAATCTCTGTATTAATATCTGGGTTAATTGCTTGCAAGTAATTGCCCACTGCTTCAGCTTTATTTTTGCCTAGCGTACCCTGTACGCAGGTAGCTTGCCTGTTCGTGTTCTCTTCTTCGAAAGGATCAGGATCGGCAAGACAAAAGTTCTGCACGCCTAAACGGGCCATCTCTACGGCCAGCAAGCCTCCATCGCCCCCAGCACCCGCAATGACTACTTTAGAATCATGAAGTAATGCTTGCTCATCAGAGGTCATAAATCCTAGATTACGTTCGAATTTACGAGAGATTTCCATTGCCATTCCTTAGCAAATCTTGCTCATAAAAACCTTGTCCGTTACGGTTTTGGTCAAATTTAAAGAATAGCTGAGATGCCGTAGGTGCAGACTCTGATTCAGAAATTAGAGAGTCTATAAGATTAAAGGGCTTGAAAACTACTGGATATAATACTCCCTTTAAATCATCGACGTACTTTGGATTTCCTAGTTGTTCAGCTTCGATTCCGCTTTGAGTGAGCTTTTGGAGTAGACCATCCTCGAGCATAGCGTAGGCATTTTGGAAATTATTTTCTGTGCAGGCATGAATCATGGCTCTAACCAGAGCTATAGATACCATTCCTTGTACAAACTTATTTGGGTGACGAGCTATATAGCGTGATACCTCAGACGACTCACCTTCTTTAATCGGTTGCTGGTCAAATATTTCTGGGAAATAATCTTCTACAGGAAGCTGTTCTCTCTCTGAATCTTTAGAGATTAATCGCGCAGATCCCACTACTCTTGGGACATCCTCAGAATTTTCTATGGCAGCAAACAAGAAAGAACGGGCATCATCTCGATCAAGTTCTCGGCCTTCTTCATCAAGAGATTCAAGGGGAAGATAGCCACATTCGTGAACGTAAATATTGCCCCTAAACTTGAGTAACGGTTCATAACAATCAGGAGCTGTCACAAGAGATCGTGCTGCAACTCCCCCTACCCAAAAACTCGCATTACTAGAGTTGCCGAAAACACTGCCGTCAACCTCTGGAAGCATGGTTTCTATATTTTTATTCTCAATGGGCTGTGTAGATCTTTCCATATTTCCTCTTAGTTTCTCATATTTTCTGAGGTATTCGTTTTATCTGAACTAGAAAATCTATTTTTTATATATGCTGCCAGCTGAATTCCTCCAACCACGCCAATCCAAAACTTCCAATCTGCCGCATAGTCAACAAAATATTCTGCAGGCTTTTTAAACATGCCCAAATTATCTGCCTGCTTCAGAAGAACAGCAGATACTCCTCCAATACTTGCTGCAAGCACAGATACCGCCGCCGAAGCTTTTAGGCCAGTCTTGACGTTATCTTGCATACTGCGATCTGGGTCCTGAATGTGTTTCTTGGCCACGAGAATTGATGGACCAAGTCCAAAAGCGAATCCTGTGTCTGTGATTGTTTCTTTAAGCCCTTGATGCTGAACTACTGGCTCTTTCGGTTGAGTTTCTTGTGGCTTTTGAAATTTATCAATAATTCTCTTGATACGCTCACGTTCATAATGCAGCCCTGCTGCCACAATTACACTAGTAGGAGCCTCTATGCCAAACGTTAAAGCTCCAACAGCTCCTGCCGTCTTTAGCTCGCTCCCTGTTTGGCGAAATACATCTGCCGCAGGAGGTATTCGGACCGATTCATTGAGAGGACTTTGCTCGAACACAAGGGCTGCCGCAGCTAACCCCACCACTGCTGCCCCTAAAAGTCTCCTGGAAGCTCCCCGTCCATCATGAGTCAATGAGGAAGCTTCTGCATGATATTCGTCCTCGCATGAATCATGACTAGTTTCGAAAGTTGAGCTGTGCTTTGTTTCCATGGAATGTGTAATTGATTCGTGTAGTTCGGGTTTAATCCCTATAATCTTACAATTATATCATAATAGAGGTAAATATTCAAGCATTACCTAGTCAGTACACTTTAGTTAGTTTATAATGTCTTAACAATGCCGAAGATTGCAATTATCGAAGATGACCGAGCGATATCGCAGATGTATCGTATCAAGTTTGAAGCCGAGGGCTTTAGTGTTGAGACTGCCGAAAATGGCAAGCTAGGCCTAGCTCTCGTCGAAGAAATGAAGCCAGACATTATCCTGCTTGATCTTATGATGCCAGAGATGGGTGGTGCCGAAATGCTGAAACTGCTCCGAGAAACTCCTTGGGGTAAGAATGTCAAAGTTATTGTACTGACAAACATGGGCGAGCAAGAAATACCGCAAGAGATGGAATCTCTCGATGTAAGTTCGTTTATTTTGAAAGCCGATATGACACCCCGCCAAGTTGCCGAGCTAGTAAAGTCTCAGCTCGCCAGCTAAGCTACTTAGGTTCTTTGAATTATCCTATTGCCCAACCGCCAGTTTATCCCCACATAATTAACTAATCCCGACATAACAGTGAAGCCTTCTTCTAGAGATGTTCGGGCTCTCTTCGAGTAAGAGTCTACAAGGGAGCGAGCTAGTCCATTTAGAGAGACTTCTACTTCACCATCTGCAAGCCCCTTTATGCCATCAAGTACCACTAAAAGTCTATCCTTCTCTTCTGGATCAGGAAAATCAAGACTCATATAGACATCCTTATTCTGTAAAGACATGATTGCAGAGCCAAAGAGCGCAATTTTTGATGGCATATCCTCATAATCAGTTCTTGTATAAAATGATTCTTCCTTCAGAATATCCTCTAGACCCGCCGGAACTTCTAGATTAATGGGCCCGCTCTCAGGGGTACTAGCGATTAGCCTTGAAACTTCTTGATGAAACTCATTATTAGCAAAATAAAATTCATCCGAGATATAGTGCATCATCTATCCTCTCTAAGGTTACTTATGCTATCAGCAAGTTCTTCTAGCGGAACTTCTACCTGCTCTCCAGACTCCATATCTTTCAGTACAGCTACATCTCTAGTAATTTCTTCTGGTCCTGCCATAATGACATATGGAATATTGAGTTTATTGGCAAACTTGAGCTGCTTACCAAGCTTAGTGTCATCGTAGTAAATCTCCGAAGGAACACCACTCTTTCTCAAAGCTGTAACAATCTTCATATATTCAGGATTGCTAGTTTGGTCAAAATTAACAACCAAAGCCTCTGTGGTAGTCTTAATCTCACGTAACTTACCTAGCTTATGCAACCCATCATACAGCCTATCAACACCTATTGATGTTCCAACAGCCGGTAAGCTTGGACCACCTAGAGCTTCTACTAGATTATCAAAGCGACCACCAGAGCAAACACTGCCAAGCTCCTCTGCCCCCTTAAGGGTAGTTTCGTAGATGGTGCCTGTATAATAATCTAAGCCTCTAGCTATAGTCTGGTCAAAGAAGACTTTGCTACCATCGTAGCCCGCTTTGTCTAGCATCTTAAATATCTCTTGCAAACTTTCCGTACCCTCAGCTACTGCATCTGATTCGGGAAATACCTTTGCAATATTTTCTAATTTATCAATCGGTTGACCTTCTGCACTAAGATAATCGTCTATTACTCGTGTAGCTTTTTGGCCAAAAAGGCTCTCTACCTGTTCTAGCACGGCCTGGTGACCGATCTTTTCAACTTTGTCAATTATGCTAATTATTTTTAGGCTTTCTTTCTCGTCCTCTGCTCCCGCCTCTGCAGCTATCCCATCGAGTATCCTGCGATTATTGACACGAATTAGTGAATCAGCACCAAGGGATGCCATGGCATCTGACATCATCGCTATTATCTCGGTATCAGCGATCATACTACTAGTACCAACCGTGTCTGCATCAAACTGAGTAAACTCCCTATACCGTCCTGCCTGTGGGCTTTCACCCCGCCAAACCTCGCCAACTGCATAGCGCTTGTACGGCGTGGGGAGTTGTCCGCCGTATTGAGCTACAACTCTAGCTAAAGGCACTGTCTGATCATAACGAAGCGCCACCATTCTCCCCCCATTATCCTCAAACTTATACATAAGCTTATCACCCTCTTCGCCATATTTACCGTTCAAGGTACTGTAGCGTTCTAATGCTGGTGTCTTTAGCGGCGTGAAACCGTATCCTTCATAGACTTCTTTTATTGTTTCTAGCATATCTTGACGAGGAATCATCTGCTCTGCGAGCATATCTCTAAAACCTGACATTGGTCCTTTTTCTACTGCCATTCTACCACTCCTTCTAAGTGATCTGTTAAGGTGTCCACTATAGCCCTATCCTGCTGGAGTTTATGTATCCTTCTTGGGATATCCCTTGCTAAAACTGATAGCCCTTGCTCATTCTTGACCTTAGACCACATATCAATTGAGTTTTCTAAACAATATTGGGAGAATCTTTCTGCCGACTGGAGAGGTATAGAGGCCCACTCTTCTGGTTTCCCGAAAGGACTAAAATATGGAACACTCCATGTACTTCCATCCTCATGAATAACTGTTCGACCAGACATGGTTGCGCCTGCAAAAAAGTCCCTCTCGCAAACTTCATCTATGACATCAGAGAAAAACCTAACACATACTACTTCTATGCCAGCTTTTTCTAGTTTTTTCACACCATCTCCTATGGCAATGCCTGCTATAACTCTTTCGACCGGCCTATTTACTTTGGCAAGTCTTTCACTTATCCCTAGTGCTGTATCACCATCATAAATAACATCATCAACTAGTGTAATAGGTGACACCTTATCTGACCTTAACTCTTCGTATTGTAGATCTAGGGGCAAGTACCCTGGCCTAGGTATAAGTTCACCTAGCTTTTCAAGCTTCTCATTGACTCCTCGTGTACTATCAATATTGCCTACAATACTTGACAGGGCATTATCGACGTAGGCTCTATCAAGACTAACAATAGGGTTCTTATCTTTTGATACTTCTTCCGTAAGTCCTTCTGTCAACTCCGAGGAACTGACAACAACAACTTTCTCGTCGATACTACACTCTATATCGTGTCGCAATTTATCAGTCAAACTAGCAAAATATGACACTGGTGGTACTTTATTGCCAGTGACTTCTTCCCACCCCTTCATCAGGATGCCCAAATCTTCAGACATCACATATGGTTTCGCCTCAGGGGAAGACATAATAGTGATGACTATAACATCAAAAAATATTTTTGCAAACTTATTTTATTAAATATACGTGTTAGAGACTTGCATTCAGTGTCTCAGTACTAACAAAAAAAAGACGCCTAACTTAGCCTGATCTAGCTTTTTGATTCACTTAAAAGTTTACTTAGTATTTCTACTACACCTGATGATAAACTCCCGCTAGCTACATAATCTGCGAGCTCTTTAAACTTATTGTCCGCATTGCCAACTGCATAATGTATAGCTACGTCACTGCCCAGATGATCAGCCGTAGAGTTACCAATCATAGCAATTTTACCGAGAACGCTTGCCTCTTGTAGCCTCATTACACCGGCTCTCTTGTCTGCACTCTCGTGGCTTACGATTATAAGACCATGGTCATAATTCACATCTTCAACTAGGCTATGAGCATCTCTATAGAATGGACGGACCTCCTCAGCCATCAGATCAGTAAGAGAATTATTAGCCAATAAAGTCCCGTCTTCGGCGACCTGCCTGACAAAGACCCCTAGACTACAAAGACGCAAATTATTCATCAAAAATATCGTATCGCCGAACTGACCTATTTGACTTCCATTTCTTAGAAAAGCTACAGGATCTCCATCCCAGACTATATCTCCCACATCATTTAGACGATTCTTCACGCTATTCTGAAGAGTCATAAACAACTTGCCTTGTTCCTGGCTATAGATTATCTCATCTTTCGCCTCTACTACAGCTCCTCCCTCCGCTATATTAGGGCCTTTTAAACCAAGCTCCTTACTCCATTTTCTTATAACCTCAAGAGGAGTATCAGAATTTATGCCAACCTGCCACCCAGATTTTTGTATATCATTAATTACCCCATAAAGCCGATCATCAGTAGTTTCATAAGTATCATCTATAACAGTACCATCTAGGTCTAAAAGAATAGTTTTTTCCTCAGGTAGCGGAAATTGAGCTGCTAGTCTATTCATTATCTGTCCGATCTAATCTACAAGTTTACGAATCGTCTCATAACTTTTCTTGTAGTACTTTATTGCTCTATCCGGATCTGAATTTATTCTAGTAAATGAAGAAAGGCTAAATTGTAAGGCTGCACCAAGCATCCTCTGCTTTTCCACTTGCTCATTAGTTAGCTCGAGTTTTTCTCCCATTAGATTGAATAGTCTTTCAAATAGCGGTTCTGAATCTTTAGCTCCAGGTAAATCGTAAACATCTGAAGATAATGTCTGAAACTGTGCCAAGCTTATGATTGAACTCCCTTTGTAGGTGGGTTGCTCCCAAGGATCTATAAATTGGACTTTCCCCTCATGCACAAACACATTGTCTGGTGTAAAATCTAGTAAGAACAACGATGCCTTATCAGATGAAAGTCTCTCTGAATCTATTCTATCTGTTGCATCCAAAATATCCTGATCGGCTATCCCACTAAGCTTTATAGATGCTAAAAATTGCTTAAGCATAGTCTTCGTATCATCGATACTTCCTATGTGGTCTCTACGATTGTCCTGCAGAGTATAAATAAATATTTTTTCTACTTCCTCTAGAAACGTCCTGTAGTCAGCTCCAACTTCAGATCGGGCACGAGAAGTCATAGTCTCTCCCAGATCGGGCATTAAAATATATTTACGACCTGCCGGGTCTTCTCCAGTCTGTATGTCTGGTATTAGATCCCCTAAACTAGCTTCATCTATGGCTTTGTAAGCCTTGGTGTTGCTCTTAATTTCTTTTGTTGAGATTTTGTCTTCACTCACTTTTATAACAAATCTTTCGCCGTCTTCATTCCTTGCTCTATATAGTGCAGCCCCTGAATGTCCTCCACTAATTTTAGCCTGCTCTGTTAATCCGTGTGTATCCAGTATCGTCCTTAGGTGTTCTGCTTGCATTTTTTCTATTAACTCCATGGCATCTTCCGGCGTAGATACAAAATTAACTATATCCGAAAGTGGCCGATTTAACATATTCTCTTCTTCCATACGATCAAATTGCATTTTTAGTCCTTCATAAAAGCCCGCTGAATTAAGGAACACGATCGGTTTGTAATGATGTCCGAACTTTTTTCTCTCAATAACATCAGCAACCTCATCTAGCGTGCCCGTACCACCCGCTAGTACCACCAGAGCATCAGACTTCTCTACTAATACCATCTTACGATCACTTAAGGTGCTAGCAACTATCATCTCATCGGCCGTCTTGTGCTGGCTACGGCTCAAAGATTCTGTAGTAACTCCTATAATCCTTGCGCCAGCTTCTCGGGCTTCATGACTTATTACATGCATAGTGCCAATATCTGAGCCACCCCAAACTAAGTCATGCCCACGCTCACCCACAAGTCTGCCGAGCTCACGAGCTGGATGTGTAAGCTCCTCTGAAAGATCTCTAGCAGAACAAAAAACACCTATAGAGAGAGCTGCTCTACCCAGACTAGACTCGACAACTGCGTGAGGTTCCTTTGATGGTTGACGCTCATTTTTCTCCATAATATCATTACTATACAATAAGATTGATCTTATAACAAACAGAAGTTACACCTGCCCATACGCCTAGCGTCCCCGTCTATTTTGCAATGTGATTGATCAGCTCATGAACACCAGCTGTGTACTTTCTTCTTGAAGATTTGACTGCTCTAGAGCGTACTGCCAAAGGAGAGTTGGCAACGGCCAAAAAATCTCCAACACCCTCTACCATTAAATAGTCACTCATCTCATCGCCCACACCAAAAATAGGTGTATCAAATTTTATAGTTCGTAGCATTGATTTTATAGCCAGTCTTTTTGAAGCTTTAGAGGAATACATTAATATATTGGAAAAATCTTTAGATGACGTTATTACAATATTTGAATCACTAGTAGAAGTTTTTATACAATATTCAATCTGTTTAAGTCGATCTATCGGGCAAAGCTTACCCCGTATATATTCGAATAAGTGTACACTAACTGTATATTTTCTAAATTTATTATTTAGAGCAACTATTGAACCATCCTCGTAATTTCTCGCTTCATTCCCAGAGAGCAGCTTAACTGTGTCTACTTCTTCCCAGTAGACCCTCTGCCCCTCGTAAAGCCTCCTGAGACACTCCTGAACAAGATTCTCTATGGTAAGTTTGGCAACCCTCAATTTTTCTAATTCAATAGGAGGTAAGAAAAAATCTGTTTTCTTAAATACAGGATCGTAGCAAAATATTCCATTCTCCCCGATAACAGGCCCCCTGATACTAAACTGTTTTGCTATTGGGACTAGGTCTTCAAGAGATCTATTGGAGTTCAATATAAATACATAGCCTGTCTCTTGCATCTTAGAAATCGTAGCCTTGAGTTTTGGCTCATTCGATGCATAAGATGGGGATAAAAGTGTACCATCTATATCAAGAAGGATAACCGCTGCTGGGTTACTAAGCATACTTTTTCCTATATTTAGTAGCCTCCTTAAAGGCCGTATCTACGGCTTCTTTTGATGTTTTAGCAGATATTACTTTACGCCGCCTACGATCATCCAGATATTCTCCTGCAAGCTTATCAGCCCAGCCTCCAAAACCTTCTAGAGCTATTACAGGGATATCAGCTTGGTACGCAATAGCTATTTCAGTTAATGTGCCTGAGCCGCCGCCAATAGCGATTACTGCATCACAAGCCAGAACCAAAACAAGCTCTCGCCCACCGCCTCTATCTAGACCCGTAGGAATAATAATATCGGCATCATCCTGCCGTATATTTTTATTTTTTGAATAAGTGATGCCAACCGTTAGCCCCCCTTTGTTCTTACAGCCACGACTGGCGGCGGTCGATAGAGAATCGTAGTCTTTTTCAGCACCAAAAAATAGTATGCCATCTTTATCTGCTATTCGCTCACCTAGTTCCTCGGCGATTTTCTCCAAATTCTTTGAATAGTTTAGGTCAGAGCAAGAGCCCATGACTCCTATTTGAAATTTACGCATCTTCTCTCCTTCTTATTAATACTGGGTAAACCTCAGTAATCGCTGGTGTCCAAGCCACCAGGCCGTTTGCTTTGAGAGAGCTGCCAGTTATAGACATATCTACAATCCCATCTATATCACCACCGTAGTTCACGTACGGATATAGCTCTGTGCCGCCAGCTGTCGGTATTACCTCAATATCTTCAAGACCAAATCTATTGATAAATCTATCCGTTATCTTGGGGTATTGGGTAGCAACTCTTTTTATCTGACCTAAGTCCTGTATCTTGCTATTCAATGGAGTAGCAACAACAATAGGCCAGTTGTATTTTTCTTGATAGTCCTCAACTATATCTACAGTATCTTCAGCATCATCTTCTATAACCCTATCTATACCGACAACAGCTAGATCAACTGCACCTTTTCCCACTAGACTACATATGCCTTTATTTTTTGCATATACGAATCCAAACTGCCCATCTCCTGATACATCCACTAACTTTCTAGATCCTGATGCCCTGGAAGGCACCTCAACACCCAGAGTCTGCTCCAATAGAAATCTTGATATATCTGTTAGCTCTCCGTCTTTTTGGATAGCAATTTTTGTTTCTGAAGATTGAAACCGCTCAAACAGCTCTACATCTTGGCTAGTCAAGATTTCTGAAGATTTTATTGGGCTATAAAACTCTAATGACATATAGGACCTCCTTAGACACTTACCATGCTTAGATTTTTGACTAAGGAACGAAGGGTTAAAAAAAGGACCCTCCGCGGTCCCATCCTTATTCCTCGAATCATTACTGTTTTGAGGCTCTTGGTACCGGCTCCACGGAATCCGCGACAACGGTTGCTCTATTTTACGGTTAAGCTTCCGTAGTGCATTTTGGCACTCAGCTTGTTCCGTCGTGACTGGAACTCAAATGCTTTATATAGTATGTAAATATAAATCTTTAGGGGTTTTATGTCAAGAGAAAGTCCTGCACCATAATACTATATAATTGTATTATGGACATTGCGATTTTAGGTTTTGGTTTGCAGGGTAAGTCTGCTCTGGAATACTGGGCATCAGCCGAGAATTCCATAACAATTTGTGATACAAATACCGAGCTTGTGCTGCCCGATGGAGCAACGGGCCAGCTCGGTGATAATTATCTAGAAGATCTTGATCGATTTGATCTTATCGTGCGCAGCCCGAGTATTCATCCTCGGGATATCGAAGCGGCCAGTCCAGGCGTACTACCAAAAGTCACTACTGTTACGAATGAGTTTTTTCGAGTTTGCCCTACTAAAAATATTATTGGAGTCACCGGCACAAAGGGTAAAGGGACCACCAGTACACTCATTACCAAGATACTCGAAGCAGGTGGTAAGCGAGTACACCTTGGTGGCAATATCGGGACACCACCGCTTGAAATGCTAAAAGAGGATATCCAGCCAGATGACTGGGTAGTGTTAGAGCTCGCTAATTTTCAGCTTATCGACCTAAAGTACTCCTCGAAAATTGCAGTATGTCTTATGGTCGCTTCCGAGCACCAAGATTGGCACACTGATTTTGAAGAATATGTAACTGCAAAGCAACAGCTCTTTCGCTGGCAAGGACCAGAAGACACTGCTGTTTACTTTGCAGTAGATGAGAATTCCTTAAAGATTGTTAATGTTTCTACAGGCAAAAAAATACCGTACTTCAAAGAGCCGGGAGCTTTCGTTGAAGACGAGACAATCGTGATTGATAGTCAAAATATTATTAAGACCTCAGAGATCAAATTACTTGGTAAACACAACTGGCAAAATGTATGCGCAGCTGTAACAGCTGCATGGCAAATTACACAAGATGTTCAGGCAATACACTCAGTTATTGCAGGCTTTTCGGGCATGGAATATCGGCTGGAGCTTATTCGAGAACTAGATGGAGCTAAATACTATAACGACTCATTTGGGACAACTCCAGAAACGGCAATTGTTGCTATCGAAGCATTCAAAGAGCCAAAAATTCTTATACTGGGGGGTTCTGACAAAGGAGCTGATTTTACAGATTTAGCTAATACAATTAAGGAAAATAACGTGAAGTACGCCATTCTTGTTGGAATAACTGGCCCTAAGATAGCAGAAGCGCTTGATAAGTCTGGTGCAACTGTTCCATATGTAGTACATGGCACGATTACAATGCCAGAAATCGTTCAGCTTGCCCGAGAACGAGCAGAAGCGGGCGATATCGTACTACTCTCTACCGGCTGTGCAAGCTTTGGTCTATTTAAAAACTACAGAGATCGAGGCGATCAATTTAATCAATCTGTGCAAGCATTGACTTAAGTTCCTCAACTACATGTGGCTCTGGCTGAATCACCGTTGCTCGACTGCCAGCGATCTCTTTTATTTCTTCCTCAATCCAATGGTAATGAGTACATCCCAAGACAATCACGTCAGAACCCTGCTGCAATGAAGGTTCAATATCTTCCTTGATAAGCTGTTCGTTTATAGTATTTTCTTCGATCAAATAAGCCCAGTCGCTACAGTCTGGCTCGATAATTGTTAGATGCTGAGCATACTCTTCAAGTAGCTTTTGATATCGCTGGCTAGCCAGTGTAGTTGGTGTAGCACAGATAGTAATAGTATTGGTTTTAGTTACCTTTGCTGCTTTCTCAATCATCGGCTCTACTGTAATGAGCTTAGCGTACAAGTTATTTTGAATATCATTAATTACGGTAGTACTAATGGTATTGCAAGCAATAACAATAATTTGGCAGCCCTCTTCTTCCATTTTTTTCAATATTGGTAATGCAAGACCAATGAGCTCTTTCGGGTCTTTATTACCATACGGAATATTGGCTTTGTCATTTCGGAAGACAACTTCAACATCGTCAATTGCCTGCTCGATAGCCCTAGCCACAGACAAGCCACCGATACCAGAGTCAAATACACCTATTTTCATTAGTCAACCCTTCGGCGGGCGCCAATAATTACGTTTTCGAACAAGGCACAAACAGTCAGAGGGCCAACACCGCCTTTAGCAGGAGTGATGGTGAGGTCATCTCGCCCATATACGTCTTCTGCAACATCGCCGACTGTCTTGCCATCTTCGCTGGCAACTCCAGCGTCAACCACAACTGCACCATGTTTGATCATGTCAGGAAATAAGATGCTGGGGCTACCAGTGGCCGTGATGATTATGTCTGCCTCAATACTTAACACGTTAAGATTTTTTGTTGAACGATCTGCAAGTGTGACCTTATAGCCAGCTGTTTTAAAGATCTTTTCCAGAGGTGCACCAACTAGTTTCCCCCGACCAATAAGCAAAATATGCTTGTCTTTTAAGTCTACATTGTAGCCTGCGAGGAGCCACAAAATTGCCATTGGGGTGGCTGGATCAAACGTAGCTTTTTGCCCAAGAGCATCAACGTCTTTCCCAGGATCTACCATATTGCATAGTTCGTCGGTCTGGGACGGATCTGTAAGCGGCAATTGCACAATAATGCCATGGACAGTCTCATCATGATTCAGCTCTTCGATTTTTTGGTGCGCATCTTTCTGATCAATACGATATACCACAACATCTATATCGAGCTCTTCGCCGTATTGTTTTTTTAAGCGAACGTACGTATTGATAACCGGGTCATCTTTTGTCTGCACAATAGCTAGCTTAGGAGCAATACTATGTGCCTGTCGCAAGCCTCGTACAGCTTTAGCTTGACGCTCTTTAATAAAGCCAGCTAGCTCTAATCCATTCAGTAGTTTCATTTGTTACATGGTAGCAGTCTACTCCTCTGATTTCCAGCAAGACTAGTGGGTAGTACTGCCTTTCCAGAGCTCAAGCCAGCGATCGTAGGCACTGTAGGTATGCTCGGAACGCCGAAAGTCGATGGTGATTTTTTGAGCCTCATCACTCTGCATAAGTGCTCGAAGAGCATCTTTGCTAAGCTCAACACCACGAGGATTTGTGCCTAGTTTTGGTAATTTTATGTAGTTCTCTCGCCCCATTTGAGCAAGTAGCTTTCTCTGTAGTTCTTTAGAAAATAAGTACAAAGCACCTTGTCCGCCCCAATTTATATGCGCAAATAGCATATCGCACGAAGGAGAATATTGTAGGGCAAATTCTCGTGCCCTCTCGGCATCGACTGTCCAAATAAGTTTTACTCCACCCGGCGTTTTACCGCTTACTGTTTTTATAGACACAGGCACTCTTTGCACAAACATGTCTGTTTCGGGTTCTGTGATTGGGATATCTGCATCGATAGCATCCTTGCCATATGCCAGTATAAAAAGTGCGATTAAAATCCGCTCCCTGGTAGAGCCAATCTCCATTCCCAACTTGCCGTTACGAGAATTATCAAGCTCTGCGAGCAGAAAAAGTTCTGGCAACTTATCTTTGACCAACTGGATATACTTTTGGTCAACAAAGATCTCTTTATACATCATGCTTTTAACATTCTCTCAAGAGCGCCAGCTAAATGCCAGGCCAAAATTGGTGGCACAGCGTTTCCTACCTGTCTATAGGCATCGCTCGTAGACTGCAAAAATACAAAATCATCTGGAAAAGACTGAATCCGAGCTGCTTCTCGGGCTGACAGTCTGCGGGGTAGCTTGTAGTGAAATTCTATGTTTCCGTGATGTTCTGCTCGCATGGTTGGCCCAGGTTTAGCTGCGTTGGTAGTAGTATTGCCTTGGGTACCCGGAAATAGCTTAGCCTTTGAATAACCAGAATTTGGCAGGCAAAAATGTGCATGATCATCTTCTAGGTCACCGATTGCTTTTTTGAGGTTAACTCTTTTGTTCTGGTGTGTTGGTTTTGGCCATGTTATTTCGCTACCAACATCTTTGCGTATTCCGATAATAATTACTCGCTCTCGATTTTGCGGAACTCCATAGTCTGCTGCGTTAAGCACTCTATACTCGACATGGTAGCCTAATTTTTCAAAATCATTTACCATCGTTCGTATTCCTAGCCCCTGCTGCCATGAGATTAGGCCTTTAACATTCTCGGCCAAAAAAAATTTAGGTTGGATTCGTTTAATCGTTTCAACCATACTCAGGTACAGCTGCCCCCTTTTTACAGTTAGCCCACCTCGTTTACCCGACAGACTAAAGTCTTGACACGGAAAGCCACCCACTACAATATCTGCATCAGGCATGGGTTGTTCCTCCAATACTTTTAATATGTCCTCGCAGATTACTCGAGCATGAGGGAAATTAAGTGCCAAAGTTTTGCATGCCCTTTGGTTATTGTCATTTGCCCATATTATTTCAAACGGTCGTTTTTTGTACCTTTTATCCAGAAAGGTGAAGCCACCTTCTAGCCCTAAGTCTAGGCCACCTGCCCCCGAAAATAGAGAAATCACACTGTATTTTTTTGTCACTAGCTACATTATATATTCTGGCGTAGAGATTCGCGAGTTTTATTGTAGAGCTGTTTGCGGTATTGTTATTGGATGGCCCAACAAAAGCACGCTAGAAGAAACAGTAGTTTGTTCGACTGGTGGAGTTTAACCCATATTGGCTGGGGAGCTCTTCTGGGTTGGGTTATGAACCCATTTTTTGCCCTAGTAATGCTAGTGCTTTGGGAACCTTTAGAAATCTTTGTGCTTTCACCTCTGCTTGCCCGAAAAGGTATTGTATTCGGGCATGAGTCGTTACGAAACTCCTTGAGTGACATTGTATTCGACATAATTGGAGTAGCAATAGGCGCCTACGTATTAACGACTCTAGTTGACCCGCCATTTCATTTGTTTTAACTGTTGATATAATAAACTTAAATATGACAAGTCAAGGCAAAGATGATCAGTTAAAAAATATCACCGATTTCGCTGAACAGAGCGAGAATAAGCTTATTAAATTTGAGGACTCGGCACCGTTTACATTTAAGCGTAACTCTATCACTATCGGACGGAACAAGATCAGTATCATCGAACGAGGCCCCCTCAAACAGCAAACCGTTACCTCTATTAATATTGAAGACCTGCTAAACGTTACGGTCTCGACTAATGCACTTTACGGAACCATTAATCTGTATACTCGTTACTATGTCAAAGAACCCCTCAAAATGAAATCTTTGTCTCGCAAAGACGCCCTACGAGCAAAACGAATTATCCAGGGATTACTGGTTTGCAGAGAACGTAAGATGGATATAACTGATGTTCCTCCTGTTGAGCTCGTTATCCAGCTCGAGCGCATTGGTACTGCCTGACCTTCAATTAATACTCTTCGCTTTTATCTTGAGTGAACCGATTACGCAACTCTTTTATTTACTCTAGGTTTTGCTCGTTTGGTTTTGGGTTTATCCGGTAATGCGTAAAAGAAGTTGAATATTGCATAGATTAACCAGCCAATAGCAAAACCTCCTACAATATCCAGTGGTAAATGTGCGCCTAAATGTACTCTCGAAAAACCTACCAAGATAATCCAAATTGCCGGAATCCAATAATACTTTGGCCTGAGATAGTAACCAACGGTTAGCGCTAATACGACAGCAAGAGCAGTATGTCCAGAGGGGTAACCGGGGCCGTGAACTACATCACGACTAATAGCATCTACGATAAATTCATGTGGCCTGCCTCGACCAAAAATATCCTTAAATACTCCAGCTATTATGTATACAGAAACACCCGCTGCAAACAAATAGATTGCTATATCGAGGCGCTTAAATACTATGAATACAAGAGGCAGTATAAGTAGCATATAGATGCTCCCTGCCTGTGTTATTAACCAAAAAAGATTATGGAAAATATTTGGCCAATTATATACATGCAAAAATACATACTTCTCCCATGACGCAAGCGAGTTGCCCCGAGAAGCCAAAATCGTAGCAATCAATAAAACCGAAGCAAGCACTATCTGAGCAACCGGGCTAAGCGGTATAATTTTCTTGCTTTTACGCATCCCCTTGACCATTTCGCAGGCCAGCAATGGCTTTTTTTATTACATGCCCATGGTGGCGTTCTATGTAATCAATAATCCCATAAAAAGCTACTGCGGCGCCCAACAACTCCAGAGACTCTTCAGCTGCAACTAGTACACCTTGATACAAAAAAGTTTCCTTGTCTACCATGCTTGTTAGCATATCTACCCCTAGAGCACCAAACAAGAATATTACGCCTGCAATAACTAAAATAAATGACGTACGACGGGGCAAAAGCTGCCATACTCTCCATGCCAAAAAACCAAAAGCCGCAAGTATAAAAGGAGCAATGATTACCCATGCATTCTGCAGGCCTGCAGGCAGGGAATCCTTAAAAAATATTGTGTGTATACTCTGCAACACAAATTCATGCAAAGTTGCTATCTCATCAATTGCGGCAATTAGGCTGACCACTCCAATAGTAATCCATATTCCTCGTAAGCCCCTTCTGCTAAGCCAAGCAGCAAAAAACGCACTGGTACTGATCATTAAAAGCAGCAGCTCAGAGAACCATGTCGGTAGGCTAGATTCATCATCCATATCGAAACGATTAGACAGCTCAAAAACTTGACCATTTTGCTGATTATAAACATCCATATTTAAGTATTGCAACAGTAAATGAATACTAATAATAGCCAGTATTGCAGTGCCTAATATAATAAAACTTTTTGCGGCGAATGAACGACGGTTTAATACTCTTTTTGTAACTGCTTGTTTAATATTGGTATCCTCTTTCACTTAAATATAATAGCAGAAACGTATTATCCGAAGCCCTAGCAACCAGAGTAGTTTAGCTTTTTTCTATTTTCCAACTCAAAAAGCCACACAAGGTGGCTTCATAAACTGGAGGAGCAAGGTGCAAATTATTGCAACTAAGTTGCGTGGTCATTCAACTATATTTATTGCAGATTTCAGCTAAGGTGCTAATCTCTTTTAGAGGTTGGTCATTAATGAAAGTTGTTTCTAAAAATCCCTGATAAAAGTCTTTCCCGTACTTATGCGCTCCTCTTAAGCATATTTCTAGGTAGCGTTTTTGAGCCTTAGATTCAAAGTCATATGTCCCGTTATGTCTATTGGATGAAAATACCATACATTTGCCTAGCGGTTTGTTGTTTTCAAAACTATATGACTCCGTTTGTATTAACTTATAGCCAAGTTCACGCTGGAGCAATCTTTCATAGTTAAGCTCGCTCATCTGAAAAATAACACCGTTAACTTTTGACCCAGGGTCACGGCTTATTGTTACATCCACTGCACAAAATGCCTCACCTGCTAATTCAAGGTTCGTCTCTGTCCAGCCAACTGAATCCCAAAAACTAAAATCTCTTCTGAATCCTTTTATGTAAGCTGGTAGTATACTATCTGCATCTGGAACAGTTGCGGCAAGCGACTCCGAGTCAAGCAATGAACCAAAACCAAAAATAGACAATTGAAGCATCGCTTTTATTGTAGCAAACCAAAAAGAGCCATCACCGGCTCTTTGGTTCAGACTTTCCTACTAGGGTCATCTGTAAAGTCAAATTGGAGGGCCATCTGGGACATCGCTTTCCCTCATTTCATTCGGTCGCTCCTCCGGCTCTCTCGAAAAGAAAATACTAACGTGCTTTCTTTTCTTCGTTCGCCTACACCGAACCCACTGCTTTTCAGTATTGGGTTCTCGGATGAACTATCCAAAACAAAAAGCCCCTCCTGGGGCTACTTGTTTTGGAGGGCCATCTGGGACTCGAACCC
>CAZXTF010000007.1:0-25046 GCA_964643605.1 uncultured Candidatus Saccharibacteria bacterium
GTTGAGCCTAAACGATGTGTTCAGTGAGGAAGAGGTCGAAGCCTGGATTAAGCGAATGGAAAAGCTCCTGCCGGGTAAACACGAGTATTTTGCCGATTTAAAAATGGATGGATTAGCATGTGCGCTGGTATATCAAGATGGAATTTTTACCCAAGCAATTACTCGAGGAGATAGCTTTGTTGGTGAGGATGTAACAGTAAATGTTCGGACAATTAAGGCTGTTCCCTTGCGCCTGCATAGCCAAAAGGGATACAAAGATTTTTTGAGGGGACGTACCGAAATTAGGGGCGAGATTATTATGCTCAAAAAAGATTTTTTGGCGCTTAATAAAAAACGAGCCGCAGCAGGAGAGCCAGAGTTCGCCAACCCTCGCAACTTAGCTGCTGGGACAATTCGTCAGCTCGATCCGCAACTGGTAGCTGCTCGACCCTTGTCGTTTCGAGCATATGATATTTTGCGAGATAATCCAGATGAAATCCCTACAAATTTGTTTGCTTACGAAACTTTACGAGCACTAGGATTGCCGTCCAACAAAGAGGCGGCAGCGTTTTCAGACATCCAGGATGTAATGAAATTTGTATCAAATTGGGACAAAAAACGAGATAACCTACCATTTATAACAGATGGGGTTGTTATAAAGATCAACAATCGTGCGCAGTATCGTGAGCTGGGCATTGTTGGTAAGCAACCTCGTGGGGCAGTTGCGTATAAGTATGAGGCCGAAAAAGCGACAACCATTGTACAAGATATCGTAATTAGTGTTGGTCGAACGGGCGCTGCTACTCCGGTGGCTGTGTTTAGTCCTACACAGATTGCTGGTACGACGGTGCAGCATGCAAGCCTGCACAATGCTGATGAGATTGCTCGAAAAGATGTGCGAATAGGTGACACGGTCGTAATCTTTAAGGCAGGTGATATCATCCCGCAAGTTGAAAGTGTTATAGAGACGCTTCGCCCGAAACACGCAAAACCATTTAACTTCGAAGCAGAACTAGAGCGTCAATATCCAGAACTTGAATTTACTCGTCCTGAAGGCGAAGCAGTGTATCGAGTAAAAGGAGCTACGGGGCCGCTACTGCTCAAACGAGCTTTGCAGCATTTTGCTAGCCGAGGGGCGCTTGATATCGACACACTGGGCGAGAAGAATGTTGTAGCGTTAGTAGATGCTGACTTAGTTAAAGACTTGGCTGATATTTATACCTTGCGCAAGGATGATCTTCTAAAGCTAGATAGATTTGCAGATATTTCTGCTACAAAACTTGTCGAGGCTATTGCTGAAAAAAAGCAGCCAGAACTTACAAGATTTTTGTATGGACTTGGGATTCGCCATGTAGGCACCCAAACAGCTATAGATTTGGTTTCTCATTTTGGTTCCCTTGATGCTCTTAGCGAAGCTACAATTGACGAGCTGAGAAGCGTTGAAGGCGTGGGAGAGATTGTGGCAGAAAGCATTTTGGCATGGTTTGCTGATCCAGACAATATTGCTCTACTCGAAAAATTTGATCAACTTGGAGTTAAGCCAAAGCATGACAAAGCAAAAGAAGGGGGTCCACTTGCAGGACAGAGCTTTGTAATTACTGGCAGCTTGTCTGGTATGAGTCGAGATGAGGCCGCAGATAAAATTCGAGCACTTGGTGGGACGTTCCAATCGTCGGTAGGCAAAGGCACGGAGTATCTTGTTATTGGTGAGAACGTAGGGGCTAGTAAAATCGAAAAAGCCGAAAACCTTGGAACTAAAGTTATAAAAGAGCCAGAGTTTCTAAAACTTGTCTCTTGAGGGAAATTTCGTTACAATGCTTATGTTTCGTGCGTCGGCTCTTTATTTGAAGTGGGAACGCACATGCAAAAACAAAAACAAAAGAGCCCCGGTGGGCACGCACGAAAATCACCCCTTCGACAGGGGTGATTTTATTGTTTGAATCTGGTATCATAACTGAGTCTTAATAAGGGGATATAGCTCAGTTGATTAGAGCGCTACGCTGGCAGCGTAGAGGTCGAGGGTTTGAGTCCCTCTATCTCCACCAAAAGTGATACACTTATACGAGTAGATATTTCAGTAAGGTAATAGATAAGGTGCGACTCAGATGGCAAAAAAGTCTTCAAAAAAATCACTAAAAATCCGAAAGCCTAATATTTCTTTCAGACAATGGATGGGTGCAGCAGTATTCGTAGCAGTTATTTTATTGGCAGTAGGAATCTCGCTCTGGTGGAAGTATATTTTTGTTAACCCCGACCGCTTAATGAGCGATATGCTAAATCGCAGCCTCTCGACGGCCAGTGTAAGTAAGCAAACTGCACAATTAAGTCCGCAGAGTAGTGCCAAGCAAGCTATTCGCCTTAACTATGTACCGCAGCCATTCTCGCATTCAGTAACCGAAATTATCCAAGCAAATCAGCAGTCTCAAACACTAGTAACTACTGAGACGATTGGCACGCAGTCGGCAGACTTTGTTCGCTATAAGGACATTCAGATTGGCGGTGAGACTAAAGATACCAAGGATCTTATAGATGTGTGGGCTTCTCAGACTGCAAATGCCGAGGTTGGTGAGCGACCATCGTTCTTGGACCAGGCAGGGCTTACACTGGTACCGTTTGGGAACCTAAACAATGCTGATAGACAAAAGATTGTGGGTGAACTCGAGGAGAAACAGGTCTATTCATTTAGCAATAGTGCGATAACGTGGAAGGGTCTTCGTCCGCAGATGACTTATAGCGTAAACATTGCACCAGGTAGCTTGATAAGCGTTCTAAGAACATATGCAGAGATTACCGGTATTGGTGATAAAAGTCAGCTAAATGCTGCCGACTATGAAAGCACTCAGAAATTAAGTGTCCAGTTTACGATAGACGTTATTAGTAGACAGCTAGTTGGTATTAGCTATCCAGATTCTGGACGTAATGAACTATATGGCGGATATGGTGTGCGAGATCAGATTGAGATACCAAAGGATACAATTAGCATCGGCGAACTTCAGATGCGTACACGAGTGCTGACAGGCGAATAGTCCTTTTGTGAGTTTTGCCAAATAACCGTAAGCAATCTATACTTTTACCTACAGAGTGCTAATTTACTAAAAGAAGGGGATGCACATGCAGCCAGATACTCCCAATTTGACACCAACACCGTCGCCAGCGCCGACACAGCCGAGTGGAATACCACCAGCACCAGTCACGCAGCAGCCCACTCCTTCTTTGCAACCACCAAAAAGATTTGGTGGCAAGAAGGCTAAATTGGCGGGAATTATCATCGCAGGAGTAATTTTGCTTAGTGCTGTTGGCGCTGGAGCATACTATGGAATTTACCTACCAAATACTCCTCAAAACGTACTTAAGAAATCTGTTGCAAACACCTTGAAACAGGAGAAAATATCTGGTAAGGGAAGCGCAAGCTTTACGGGTAAAGACTCTGCTGCCGTTACCGCTAACTACACTTTGCAAACTGACTCAACCAAAAATGCCATCGCAGCTACCGTTGACCTAGCAATAAGTGGCATTAAGCTTCCACTCGAAGTTCGATCGGTGGACAAAGCATTTTATCTAAAGGTTGGTGATTTATCTACGGTTCAAGCCCTAGCTGCTACCGCATTGGGCCCTGAGGTTGCAGGTTACGTAGATGAAGTAAGCAAACAAATTTCAAACAAATGGATAGAGTTTGACGAAAGCTTAGTCAAGACAGTTGGTGGCGATAAGTGTTCTGTATTGACCGAAAATAGTAAATTAAGCGATGAAGACATAGACAAACTAGTAAGTATTTACGATAAAAATGAGTTTGTAGAGATCAAAAAAGCATCTGGTGATACGGTTGATGGCCGAAAGGTCACAAAGGCAGAGCTTGCAATTAATAAAGACAAAACCAAGACATTTGCTCAAGATGTCCAACAACTTGATATGTTCAAAAAGCTTAAGGAATGTTCGGGTGATGCAGAAAGTGCTGTAGATACAAAGCAAGCAGAAGAGTTTAAAGGAAATTACGAACTCACTGCTTGGATGGACAAAAGCAAGAAAGAGCTTGTGAAGGTATCTCTAAAAATAACCGAAGATGGAAACTCAGTCAGTGCAGACTTTACCTTTAATAACGACGAGGTAAACATTACAAAGCCTGACGATGCTGTTCCTGCAATGCAATTTTTGAGTCAATTTGCCCCACTTCTTGGTGCTGGCGGACTACTACCAACTGATCAATAAAGTCTATGAAGCATATAGCAAGATGGATAGTCATACGCATCTCCTGGTGGTTGGTTAAACGACTCCAGTCCCAACACGATATTACGATTATTGCGGTGGCAGGAAGTGTTGGTAAAACCAGTACAAAGCGTGCCATTGCTCAAGTTCTAAGTCAAAAATACAGTGTTGCTTGGCAAGATGGAAACTATAACGACATTGTTAGTGTGCCGCTTGTGTTCTTTGGTTTGCCAATGCCAGCACTCATGAATCCACTTGCCTGGCTCAAAACATTTAGAACGATGCATAAAATAACTGCCAACTATCCTTATGAAATCGCTGTCTTAGAACTTGGCACAGACGCTCCAGGGCAGATCCTAGAATTTTCTAAATATCTGGCGGTAGATATAGGTGTTGTTACGCCAATCGCACCAGAACACATGGAGTTTTTTGGCTCCATAGAGAATGTAGCAAAAGAAGAATTGTCACTACAGAATCTTAGCAATGAAGTAATTCTCCATGATAGTATCCCCGAACGTTTTCCTGACTTGGTTGAGACAGGTGCCAAGACGTATGGGCTTAAAAATGCTAGCGATTCATCACTTGGTGACGATGCTTCCAAAATAGTTATAAAAACAGAGCAGAAATCGTACAAATTCTCATCTAACCTACTGGGCGTACATCAATTAGAGAATTTAGCTGCAGCATGTTTGGTTGCTGAAGAATTAAGTATTAACCACGTCAAAATTCAGAAAGGACTTGCTGTCATACAGCCAGCCCCAGGACGCATGCAAAAATTAAAAGGAATATATGGCTCGACAATTATTGACGATACGTATAACTCTAGTCCAGAGGCAGTTCAAGCAGCGCTCAAGACGCTTGCAACTTTGGGCGGTAGCAAAAAGATTGCTGCACTAGGTAATATGAATGAACTTGGTGAAACAGCAGCGAGACTACACGAAGAAATAGGCGAGCTTTGTAGTCCAAAACAGTTAGACCTGGTTATAACTATTGGTCCAGATGCTAATGAATATCTAGCAAAACGAGCTGAGGCAAATGGCTGTAATGTGATCCGCTCTGATTCTCCGTATGATGTTGGTGAGATACTTAAGAAAGAAGTTACAGCGGGCACCACCGTCCTTTTAAAAGGTTCCCAAAACAGTGTATTTTTAGAAGAAGCAATCAAGCCAATCCTTGCCGATAAAAAAGACCAGGAAAAATTGGTCAGGCAAACAAAAAGCTGGCTTGCCAAAAAGCAAAAGATGTTCGCATGAAAGTTTTAGTTATTGCCGGTGGCATTTCTGGCGAGCGAGATGTATCGCTCCGCTCCGCTCGTAGCGTATTTGATGCTATCGACGCTAGCCATAAAAAAGAGTTCTATGACTGGGACGGATCCACAGACTGGCTTGCAGATAATCTAAAAGGCTTTGATGTGGTATTGCCGATATTGCACGGTGAAGGCGGGGAAGATGGGCAGATCCAGACAATCTTAGAACAACAAGATGCAAAATATTTAGGCACCGATGCCCATGCTAGCAAAGTTTGCATTGATAAAGACAAAACTCAAGAAGTATTAACTGCAAATAAAATTCTTGCTCCAAAATATGAAGTTCTTTCGTATCAACAATATATTGAAAGCCCTCTTACTCTCAGTAGGCATGTAGTAAAACCGGTCAATGGAGGCTCAAGCCTGCATACGTTTATAGATGTACGACCACATGATCCACGACATGCCCAGTTGCGAACTTCGTTTGATAAACATCAAGTGATGATGGTCGAAGAGTTTATAGATGGAACTGAAGTAACCGTGCCAATCCTAGACGGCAAGGAGCTCCCCTTGATAGAAATAATCCCTCCAGAAGGTGGATTTTTCGATTACAACAACAAGTATAATGGTCTGACCCAAGAACTCTGTCCAAGCGCAAATATATCGCAAGAATTGCAGGCAAAAGCTCAAGAGATTGCAGCTTCAGTACATAAGACTCTCGGTTGTCGGCATTTATCTCGGGTAGATATCATAATAGACTCTCGTGGACAAATTTATACCCTCGAAATCAACACTATGCCAGGCCTGACAGACCAAAGCCTTTTCCCTAAAGCTGCCAGCCGGGTTGGCATGGATATATCCATGCTTGTAGAGTACTTTATCCAGCTTGCAGCTGAGCAGTAGTTTCTCCTCTGTTATAATGTAAACAATGAAACGATATAATCCGAAAGACCTTGAGCCCAAATGGCAAAAAGCCTGGGCAGACCAGCAGCTTTATAAAGCTGTAGATTTTGACGAACGGCCGAAATTTGTCATGCTTACCGAATTTCCGTACCCTTCTGGAGATGGGTTGCACCTAGGGCACGTTCGAGAATACACACTGGGTGATATAATCTCTCGTCGCCAGCGCATGGCTGGCAAAAATGTGCTATACCCAATGGGCTACGATGCCTTCGGTCTGCCAACAGAGAACTTTGCTATCAAGAACAAGATTGCTCCGCAGGTTGCAACTGATCAAAACGTTGCCAATTTCCAAGAACAGTTTAGCTCTCTGGGCTATAGTATCGACTGGTCACGTAGCTTCCGGACAACTGACCCAGATTACTACAAATGGACCCAGTGGCTGTTTTTGCAATTTTATAAAGCTGGCTTGGCTTACCAAGATGAGATTGCGATCAATTGGTGTCCAAAATGTAAGACTGGTCTTGCAAATGAAGAAGTTGTAAATGGTCGTCACGAACGATGTGACACGCCTGTTGAAAAGAAATTCTTAAAGCAGTGGATTTTAAAGATTACCGAATATGCAGACCGACTAATCGAAGGTTTGCGAACAGTAGACTACCCAAGCCGGATTGCTGATCAGCAAGTAAACTGGATTGGCCGCAGCATCGGCGCCGAAGTAGATTTTGAAGTTGATTCAAAGTTTAAATTTGTTTTACTACATGGTTTTACAGGAACTTCAAAAGGAGATTTTCAGCCATGGCTCAAGACCGAGCTAGAAAAGCAAGGGCACGAAGTATATGCTCCTGACTTGCCAAACACAGATCATCCTGATGCGGAAGAACAGGCAAAATTTGTTTTAGATAATTTTAAATTTGATGAAAACACCGTACTGATCGGTCATAGCTATGGTACAGTCACGGCGCTCAGAATACTCGAGCAGCTTAAACAGCCTATTCATAAATATATTTCTGTTGCAGGATTCGCTGAGCCAAAGTTCTTAGACAAACTTCGTCCATTTGAAGAAACGACAAATTGGAATTTTGATTTCTCTAAGATAAAAAATAATGTCCAAGAAATTACTTTTTTGCGAGCAAGTAATGACACAGCTGTTCCGCAAGAGCGATCAGATTCACTGCTTAAAAATCTTAAAGGGGAGATAGTTGATTTTGTAGCAGAAGCGGACCATGTATGTGGTGAGCAAGAGCCAGTGGTTCTTCAGAATGCACTGCAGAATATAAGAGTTTTCACGACTCGCCCGGATACACTATTTGGCGCAACATACATGGTATTAGCCCCAGAGCATCCGCTAGTTGCAGGTCTGACCCGCCCAGATACTAAAGAAGCAGTCGAAAAATATATCCAAGAAGCAGCGAGCAAGACAGATCTAGATAGACAAGCTGACACCAAAGAAAAGACAGGTGTTTTTACTGGCTCATATGCAATTAATCCAGTAAACGGAGCCAAAGTTCCAATATGGATCTCTGACTATGTGCTTATGGGCTATGGCACCGGAGCAATCATGGCGGTGCCGGCACACGACGAGCGAGATTTTGCTTTTGCTAAAGAATTTGGTTTGCCGATAAAGCGAGTGATTAAAAACAAAGCAGCTGATGATGAATGCACGACTGCCGAAGGTACCATGATGAACTCTGGCAGCTACGACGGCATGCCAAGCCAAGAAGCCCGAGAAGAAATCGTTAAAGATCTAGAAAAAGCTGGCAAAGGCAAAGAAAAAGTTAACTACAAGTTGCGAGACTGGGTGTTTAGCCGCCAACACTATTGGGGTGAGCCAATTCCGATTATTCATTGTGCTTGCAGTGGGGCAGTGCCCGTTCCAGAAGATCAATTGCCTGTCGAATTGCCACCAGTAGATCACTACGAACCAACAGATACAGGCGAAAGTCCGCTAGCCGCTATTGAATCTTGGGTAAATGTAGACTGTCCAAAATGCGGCAAGCCAGCTCAAAGGGAAACTGACACTATGCCCAACTGGGCAGGCAGCAGCTGGTATTACCTGCGATATTACGATGCGCATAATGACAAAGCTTTTGCAGATCCCGAAAAGCTAAAATATTGGGGCGAAGTAGACCTGTACTTGGGTGGCATGGAACACACGACGCTTCACTTGCTGTATTCTCGCTTCTGGCATCAATTCTTGTACGACCAAAAACTTGTGCCAACCCCAGAGCCATATGCGGCACGGCGGGGGCAAGGGATAATTTTGGCCGAAGACGGCAGTAAGATGAGCAAAAGTAAGGGAAATGTTGTAAATCCTACCGATATTATCGACCAAGGTTATGGTGCCGACGCCGTGCGGTTGAGCATTGTATTCTTGGCGCCGTATGATCAAACTACTCCGTGGAATTCCGAAGGTGTAGCCGGAACCTTCCGTTTCTTGCAGCGTTTTTGGACATTGGTACAAGAATATAAAGAAGCCGAGCCGAAAGAATACGACTCTGCCGAACTCCATCGCATAACGCATCAGGCTATCTTTAAGGTTTCTGACGATCTAGAGAAAATGAACTTTAACACTGCTATTGCTGCGCTTATGCAGGCGACCAACGAATTCTATAAACTCAAGGCGGAGAGGGGCTTTAGTAAAGATTGGCAGACAGATTTGGCCAAAATAACCCAGCTTTTAGCACCGTTTGCACCTCATATTACCGAGGAAATCTGGCAAGATTTGGGCCAAGAGGGCTCAATTCACACTAGCCCTTGGCCAGTCCATGACAAAAAATATCTTGAACAAGACGAAATAATAATTGTAGTACAGGTAAACGGTAAAGTTCGGGCAAATATTAGCGTGAGCAAAGACGCTTCAAAAGAAGAAGTTATAAAAACTGCAAAAGCCAATGGCAAAGTTGCAGAATATCTAAAAGAAAAAGAGGTACGCAAGGAAATTTACGTACCTCATCGGTTAGTTAACTTCGTAGTTTAATTGGCAGGTTTGTTAACTGTCTTAACACTCTCTAGGGGCACACATACCGTAACGGTGTCATTCGGTCGTAAAATACCATCTGTGCTAGATGACTCTACAGTCACAACTTCTTGAGATAGGGCATCGAGGTTTGGATAAACTTCTCGAGCCAAGCTCCATTTGGTGTCACCTAATTCTGCTTTAGGGCTTGTGGCGCAAGCAGGGTTTTCTGTTACAGGCGTACGTTCTTTACCCGAAGATGCACTCAGTAAAAGTGAAGTTCCAAGAACGGCCATAAAACCACCCATTGCTGCAGCCCGTTTTTTAGAAAAGCCTTTTCCTTTCGTAACTTCTGCAGTCCGTCCTTCTTTCCAGGCCTTACGGCGCTCTTCATGAGAAGGGTAGGGTGTATTAACAGCCTCAAGGCTTTTTATTGCTTTACCAAATTTTCCATATTCAAATTCTGACATAACCTATCTATTATAGCACTAATGCTAAATATTGTCAATATTGTATTGTAACTACTTAAATTTGAGTTTACAGGGGTATTAACGTATAATGACGACTAAGCTATATTAAATCTAAGTAATAAAATGGAGTGTTTTAACAGATATGGGTAAACCCAAAAAGCGAACAAGTCACCGAAAGACTGGTCTACGACGGAGCCACCTAGTAGTAAAATTGGCTCGAGCAGTAAACGCTAAGAGCCCAGTAAAGGCATATACAACCAGACGAGAATCTGGCAAGAAGTTAGCTGCAAAATAGCTTTTCGCATACTCTGCGAGTCTGCGTTATACTAAGAATCGGAGAACTCTTTAACGGTAAGAGCCCCTAGGGGAAGAGGAATTAACAATGAGTGCAAATCGACATTTAGGCCGAATCATAGCCCTGCAAACCCTGTACGAACAGGCTTTGCGAGAAGGTTGTGGTGAGGAACATGTAGATTTAGACGCTATTTTAGCTCGCAATATCAACCGATATAGTAAGGAGTTAGATGACAAGCCATTTGTTGAAGAGCTTGCCAGAGGAGTGAACAAAGAGGCAGTTAACCTCGATGCAACTTTGCAGCCGATTGCCCCAGAGTGGCCCCTAGAACAAATATCTCGTATAGACCACACCGTACTGCGGATTGGCGCATACGAGCTTATTCATCACACAGACATACCGACAAAAGTAATCATCAATGAGGCGGTTGAGCTTGCAAAAGGGTTCGGGGGAGATAATTCGTCGAAGTTTATTAACGGAGTACTTGCAACACTCCTAAAGCAAACTCACCCTGAAGAAGCTGAAAAAAGAGAGCCTACGAGTAAGGACAAGAAAGGAACCGAGTGAAACGACCAAAACCAAAA
Organism: uncultured Candidatus Saccharibacteria bacterium; assembly: GCA_964643605.1. Lineage (GTDB taxonomy): Bacteria > Patescibacteriota > Saccharimonadia > Saccharimonadales > 2-12-FULL-41-12 > CAMTWJ01. The sequence goes on from CAZXTF010000007.1 coordinate 10,637, forward strand.
ATGCCTGGTTTTAAGAAGTTTATACCTCGCCGCAAGCCGGCTATAAACGAAGTTGTACGTGAGCCAACCAGTGGTGGAATGGTATTTCGTCGCAACAAAAAGACAAATGAAGTCGAGATATTGCTGATCCAAGATGCCAAAGATCGATGGACTATCCCGAAAGGACACATCGAAGAAGGCGAAACTGCTAAAGAGACAGCCGAACGAGAGATTGGCGAAGAAACAGGTCTAACAGAGGTAGATGTACTAAATTGGCTGGGTAAGATTAACTTTCGGTATCGCCGAGCGAATAGTTTGGTGCTCATGACCACAGAGATTTTTTTGGTGCAGGCCAAAGGTGATACAGATAAGTTAAAGCCCGAAGATTGGATGAATGGTATCAAGTGGTTTAGCGCAAACGAGGCGCTAGATAAGATTGAATACGAAGATATTGGCAAGATTATTCTTCTTGGGCTAAAGAAAATTAGGAGTGCCGGGTTATAGCGGCTATGCAGGATTTTTCGAAGTATAAAAAGTTTGCCGAAGAAGTACTCGGCGTAACATTTAATAGTATTGAGCTTTTAGCTACGGCGTTTACGCATCGCTCGTACCTCAATGAGCACAAGAAAACGGTCAAAGAGCATAATGAGCGGCTAGAGTTTCTTGGTGATGCGGTGCTGGAGCTGGTTGTAACCGAGTATCTATACACGAATTTTAGCGAACCAGAAGGGATCTTGACCAACTGGCGGAGTGCATTGGTGCGAACAGAGAGTATTGGAGCTGCTGCAAATCAGTTCAATTTTGAGCCACTACTTCGGTTGAGTCGTGGTGAGCGGCGAGGAACCGACCGAGCCAGGGCTCAGATACTTGCCAACACCTACGAAGCAGTTATCGGGGCACTGTATCTTGACCAGGGTTATGAGGCAGTGCGAGCTTTTATCGATAAAAGTCTTTTAACCACACTGCCTGGGATTTTAAAGTCTGGTTCTTGGATGGATGCAAAGAGTCATTTACAAGAACTTGCCCAGAGCGTAGAGGCCTCTACTCCTGTATATAAAGTACTAGAAGAAGACGGCCCAGATCATGACAAGATGTTTACTATTGGTGTATTTGTCTCTGGAGAATTGCGTGGCAAGGGAAGCGGTCCGAGCAAACAGATCGGCCAACAACAAGCTGCCGAAAAAGCTTTAGTGTATTATAAAGTCAAGTCTAAGCAGGCACCCGATAAAGAGGAATAAAAATTATGGAAAATAGCCTTGAGATTAAGAAATTACCGCCAAAGGAAGGTCTGAAGAATTGAACGGCTCGCTTTGTGTTACTGGCAGTAGATAAAATACTGTACCCAGATAGCGGTAAAGTTGTCGGTGGTGGGGAGTATGTTCCTGGTGCTCATGCCTACAGGCCAGTACCCTGCACTTTATAGAGCCAATTCAGGTGGAAGAACATAGAAGCGTAAGGTAACAGATTGATCCAGTAGTAGCCTTCCGAGTTTTCAATCATAGATTGCTGTCTCTTGAAACTAGTTTCAAGAGAGTCTCGGAAGCTCACTACTGGATTGACAACAGAGGCGATAACCTGTAAAATATAGCCTAACCGTCAAATAATAACCACTGTGTTCTTATGTTGAGCTATGGAATACAGATTAATTTGAAAGAGAGAATCGATAACTAGATGTTAAGTATTAGAATGCAACGCCGAGGTCGTAAAGGTCATGCAACGTACCGAGTTGTGGTGCAAAATTCTCATTTGAGCCCAACAAGTGGTAAAGTTGTTGCCTATCTTGGGCACTATGACCCGCACACAAAGACCAATAGCCTTATAAAGGATAAAGCAGAATTTTATCTTGAGCATGGTGCTCAGCCAACTGACCGAGTGGCCGCTCTTCTGAAGAGCGAAGGTATTAAGCTACCGAAGTGGGTAAAAGAACCAAGTAAGCAAGAGCGAACGACCCGAAATCCTGAAAAGCTTCGCAAAAACCGACCGACCGAAGAAGCTCCAGCTGAGGAGACTCCGAACGAAGAACCGACCGCCGAAGTAGAGGCACCAAGTGAAGAGCTTGCCGTTGAAGCAGAAGCTCCTGCAGCAGAGGCCGAGGTGGCTAGCGAAGAAGCAGCTCAAGAATCAGAAACTTCTGAAGAAAAACCTGCAGAATAGCCAAATAATTCTGCTATACTAAACTAGTAACAATTAAATAAAAACCCACAGGGGGGAGATCTCGTGAGTATTGACCAACAATTTGTTGAATTTGTAGTAAAGTCTTTAGTAAGTAAGCCTGACGAAGTACAAGTCGAGCGACGGATTGATGAAAAAGGTGTACTTTTGGAGCTAACTGTTGACCCAGAAGATCTCGGCCGGGTGATTGGTAAGCGAGGCGCCACTGCACAGAGCATCCGAACGCTTTTGCGAGCTCTTGGCACAAAAAACGACGCTCGTTATAACATGAAGATTGTCGATAATGGCGTAGAAAAGCCTGAGCGAACACGTGATGAAAAGCCAGAGCAGCCTCGAGACGAAGAACCTCAGACTGAGGAAGCTCCAGTAGAAGCAACCGAGCCAAAAGAAGTAGAAAAGAGTGATGATTACGAAGATGCATGGACAAGCTCAAGCTCTTCAGCAGAAGAGGCTCCCGCAGAGGAAGAACCTACCGATACACTTGCCAAGACCAGGCAAGAACTAGCCGACCTTGACGACCTCGACGTGTAGGCTTGTGGATAAGGGGTTGTGTCTCTGAGGCTAACCTGTTAATATTAAACGCAGTCTAACGACTAAGAGCTCACTGCGAGTCAAGATCAACCAGATTTTGAGAGCTTTATGTGTTAAAGTAATCCGCCATTTCCAAGGCGGATTGTTTTATTTATGAGATAATTATAAGCAATGAAGATATTTTTTATTAGTTTGTTCCCAGAGATGTTCCCGAGTGTTATGGAGACAAGCATGTTATTTAAGGCCAAAGACAAAGGCCTTGCAGATTTTAGCTATGTTAATTTGCGAGATTTTGGTATTGGCCCAAGAAAGCAGGTAGACGATACGCCGTACGGTGGCGGAGATGGCATGCTCTTAAAGCCGGAGCCACTAACAGCGGCTATAAAGTATGCAAAAGAGCAGTCTCCAGAAGCGAAGGTAATCCTCATGACGCCTCGTGGTAAGCGCTACACCCAGGCTCAGGCTAAAGCACTGGCAGAGGAAGATAAAGATCTTATTTTTGTTTGTGCACGATATGAAGGTTATGACGAGCGAATTGTAAAATATGTAGATCAACAGATTTCGATAGGTGATTATGTGCTAACTGGCGGAGAGTTGCCAGCTATGATTGTGGCAGATAGTGTAGTGCGGCTAATACCGGGTGTGCTAGGGGGAGAAACAAGTGCCGAGATTGAAAGCTTTAGTGATGGTAAAACTCTGGAATTCCCGCAGTATACTCGACCGGAAGAGTTTGAAGACGAGAAAGTCCCGGATGTGCTTTTGAGCGGGCACCACGGTGAGATAGACAAGTGGCGCAAAGACAACCAAGTCCAAGCTGATTAGCGACGGTTTGTGGCGTGGTCTGACTCGTCGATAATTTCTTGACCGATAATTTCTTCAATCATGTCTTCGATAGTAATTATCCCTATAATTTTGTCGTTTTTTTCGACAGGAATAAGGTGGGTATGAGCAGCGATGAATCTGCGGAACATTGTGTCGAGCGCAGTTCGGCTGCCAACTAACTTTGTGGGATGTATAGGTAGTTCCTCAATTGGGTAGCTTTGTTCGTCGAAGTCGATATCTACCAAATCTTTCATGCGTAAAATTCCGTAACAGCTTGAGAGATTTTTGTTGAAGATAGGAATGCGACTGTAGTTAGCTGCCTTGATCTCATCAATTTTTTTGTCATCAATGATATCTTTATATTCTATCCAGTAGACGTTCTCTATGGGTGTCATGATATTCGATACTTTTTTCTCACTTAGCTGCAAGGCCCCTTTGATAATCTCGACTTCGCTTTCATCAAGTTCGCTGGCAGCTTCTTTGCCAAGGTGCTCGCTAATCATAAGTCCTAGCTCTCGGCGTGTGTGCAAGCGATTACTCTCGTCTGAACCATCGCCAAAAAGTTTGTCCATAATAAGCTGTAATGGCTTGGCAATTGGGAAGGTGATAATAATCATGAATCTGAGAAGCCATACAAAACGGGCGCAAAAAGATAACGCTCGTCTAACAAATAAGGCTTGTGGCAAAAGCTCTCCAAAAACTACCAGGAGCAAGGTGCTAATAATACCGGCGACAAAACCATTGAGCTGATCGCTCAGGACAATGGCGGTTGCTGAAGCAAAGCCAACGTTGGAAAGTAGAATTGCCGCTAGAGTAAGGTGAGCATTCTCTCGGAGAGGCAAAACTTTTTTTGCTTGCTTATTGCCTATCTTTGCCTTGCGCCGTAGCTCGCCCAGATTGAGCGACATTATGGCGATGTTAAGCCCAGAACAAACAGCTGCCGAGGTAAGCAGGAGAAAAGTTATAAGAACCGTTACTTCAGATCCCATGTAGTCAGCTTATTATAGCAGGAGGTACGTTATTTTATCCAGACGGTTTTGGTATTTACGAATTCTTTAATGCCGTGGGAGGATAGCTCCCGCCCATAGCCCGATTTTTTGACACCGCCAAATGGCAAACGAGGGTCTGACTTGACCTGGTGGTTGATAAACACACTACCAGACTCGATCTGACTAGCTATATTTTTTGCTCGTTCAATGTTGGCACTAAAAATGGTTGCACCCAAGCCGTAGATACTCGAGTTAGCAATGGCAATAGCTTCTTCTTCGTCCTCGACAACTATTACGGGGAGAGCGGGGCCAAATGTTTCTTCGTGATACACTGGCATGTCTGCAGTGACGTTAGTTATGACAGTTGGCAAATAGTAGTATCCTTGTGGGTTGCCACGCTTACCGCCTGTTACAACTGTTGCACCCAGCTCAACGGACTTATTGATTTGCTTTTCAATATCTTCTACCATCTGCGAATTGGTGAGCGGACCAACATCAGTTTTTGGATCGGTCGGGTCTCCAACAACAAGTTTCTCCACCTCTTTTTTAAGTTTTTCTGTAAATTCTGTGGCAACTGACTCATGTACGATAAAGCGCTTTGCAGCAATACAGCTTTGCCCAGCGTTGAATTGCATTCGGGCACTTACTGCGCTTGTAGCTGCTGCTGATACGTCAGCATCTTCGAGCACGATAAACGGATCACTGCCGCCAAGTTCTAGAACTGTCTTTTTTATCTCTTCACCAGCTGTTTTGGCAACCTGGCTGCCAGCATATTCGCTACCGGTTAACGTGACAGCTTTTACTCGTTCGTCTCGGATTATTGCCTCGACCTTACCCGAGCCAATAGCTAGATTAACAAAAGCTCCTTTTGGAAAGCCAGCGGCTGTAAAAATATCTTCGATAGCTTGGGCGCTTAACTGTACGTTACTTGCATGCTTTAGTACACCAACGTTTCCGGCCATCAGCGCAGGGGCTGCGAATCGAAAGACTTGCCAGAAGGGGAAGTTCCACGGCATTACTGCGAGTACAATACCGATAGGGTCGTGACGCACAAAGCTTTCGGTAGCATCGGTTGGGATAGTCTCGGGCCCTAAAAATTCTTCGGCATTCTCGGCGTAGTAGTCGCAAGCCAGTGCTGATTTTTCAATCTCTGCTTCGGAGGCAGAAAGTGTTTTGCCTACCTCGTTGGTGATAATCTTTGCATACTTTGCTTTGTTGGTGCGCAGTTCTTCGGCAGCCTTTTTCATGAGTTTTGCTCGCTCAGCGTAACTCACAAATTTCCAAGAATCATATGTTGCCTGCGCCTCGGTAAGTTTTTGCTCTATCTGCTCACTCGTGAGTTCGTCAATCTCTGCGATTAGTTCTAAGTTTGCGGGGTTTATAGATTTCATAGAAATTATTCTCCTGTGCGTTTTGCTAGATTACTCGCAATCAGTTCGACATTTTCGGAATAGTCGATTGGGATATCGAGGATATGAATACCTGGCGCATCAATAACGTGTTGCAATACTGGTTTTAGCTGGGCAGCTTCCGTAATCTTGTAGCCTTTGGCTCCAAAGCTCTCGGCTAGTTTTACAAAATCTGGGTTGGTGAAGGTTAGCCCAAAGTCTGCAAGGCCCATGTCTGCTTGTTTCCACTTAATCATGCCGTAGCCACTATCGTTGAGAACAATAACAACGAGATCAAGATTAAGGCGTTTGGCAGTTTCTAGGTCTGCAAGGTTCATCATAAAACCACCATCTCCAGCTACTACCACCACTTTTTTATCAGGATTAAGTAACTTCGCTGCCATACCAACGGGCAATCCAGCTCCCATAGTTGCTAGCGCATTGTCGAGTAGCACAGTATTCTGCAAATAAGCAGGATAATTACGGGCAATCCAAATTTTATACATGCCATTATCAAGTGAGAGAATACCGTCTTTTGGTACAATCTCTCTCAGCTCTCGCACAAATCTTTGAGGTTTGATCGGTGCATTATCGCTGTTTGTCTTGTCAGCTATATCGGCCTCTAGCTTTTCTTTTTGAGTCAAGAATTCCGAAAAATCCCAATGACTTTGCGGGGCTATCTGTTCGCTCATTGCCCAGAGTGCATAGGAAATGTCGCCGATTACTTCAACGAGGGGTGTGTATACAGCATCAATATCTGCAGAATAGAAGTTGATATGAACAATATTCTTATGGTTCAAAACAGGTGGTTTTTCGGTAATATCGTGGCCAATCATAATCACCAGGTCGGCAGCCGCAAGTGCACTGTGTACAAAGTCTTTGTCGCTGAGGGCAGTAGTACCGATAAATAATTCTGAACTCTCATCTTCTACGCCTTTACCCATTTGTGTTGTGACAAAGGGAATCTTGGTTTTTTCTATAAAATTACCAAGTTGTTTGTGAATAAGCTTTCGGTTGGCACCGTTGGCAATAACAATGATTGGCTTTTTGGCTTTTTCGACTACGTTAACAACCGCATCAATACTTGTCTGGTCAGGTACTGGCCGGCGAAGTTTCTTCCACTCGATTGGTTCGGCTTCACTAGTTTCTTCAGCGATATCTTCGGGAAGCTCAAGATGGACTGCACCAGGACGCTCTTTCTCAGCAGTACGGATAGCCTGGTATACGGTGCTCGGTATACGGTCGGCGCTCACAATAGTTTCGGCCATTTTAGTAATTGGCTTCATCATACCCACTACATCAATAATTTGGAACTTACCTTGTTTGCTTTTCTTGATTGGCTTTTGACCAGTAATAACCAAGAGCGGCATACCACCAAGTTGAGCATACGCTACACCAGTAACGAGATTTGTTGCCCCAGGCCCCAGCGTAGATAAAGCTACTCCAACTCGGCCCGTGAGCCGACCTACGGTAGCTGCCATAAAGACGGCTGTTTGTTCATCCCGGGTGGTGACTAGTTGAATCGAAGAGTTTCGGAGTGCCTCTACAAAAGCTAAGTTTTCTTCGCCTGGCACGCCAAAAACATAGGCAACACCAGATGATTCAAGACTTTTAACAAAAAGATCAGCTGCTTTCAATTGTGTTGTCCTACGCTGTAGCTTTCATTTTTTTCTTAAGTGCAGGATAAATACTTACCTGGCCACCGTACTGGATAAAGGCACTAATAGGCATAATGATAGTTGAAGCAACAAGCAATAGGAACAAAACGAGTAGATTATTTTTGGTTTGCTTTTTTGAGAAGTCTACTGCTTCTTTGGCGGTTACATCTTTATCAAATACAACCAGCGGAGCCATTGTGTACCGACAGATTGCCCGAATACCGGGGACAATTAATAGTATCAGACCGCCTAAAACTTTCAGGGCAATTCGGATATACATTTCGAGCAGTACCCAAAATTTCTCTTTAGTTTTATTGAAAGCTTCTGTGATGGGTGGTGTCTCACCCTTTATAGCTGAATAGGTGATGTATGAAATCATCCCCTGAACGAACACGCTAATTATGACGATCAGTACAAATATAAGGGAAAATAAGATTGCAAAAGTTAAAAATTCGGTGCCACTAGAGGCTTGAAATGGGGCAGGATTTGCGCCCGATGATGACCCGCTTCCACCACGACTAGTACTATTTGAAATAGCACCAAGCATGCTGATAATAATCAAAAACCAAGAAAATTTGGGGTTTACTTTATACAGTTTTGAAATACCATCAATAATAAGATTTATTCGGCCCTGTTCTTTTTCTGCCACAATCTGCTCCTTATGATCCAACGTTAGTGAGGCGTGTTTCTACTACTTCCCAGTTTACTACATTCCACCAAGCATCAATATATTCTGGGCGCTTGTTTTGATACTTTAAGTAGTACGCATGCTCCCATACGTCGAGTCCAAGGAGGGGAGTTTGCCCCTTTGCGAGTGGGCTATCTTGGTTTGCTGTTGAAGTAATGCCAAGTGCCCCATTGGTATCTACTAACCAGGCCCATCCAGAGCCAAAGCGGTTAGCTGCTGCCTCGCTAAACATAGTTTTAAATTCATCTAAGCTGCCAAAAGATTTCTCTAATGTAGCTTGTAATTCGGTGCTAATATCTTTGCCGCTTGGTGTCATGCTTTCCCAGAATAAGGTGTGGTTATGATGGCCCCCGCCATGATTATTGACTGCTGTCTGTATGTCTTCGGGCAAATCAGGTAAATTCCTTAGAAGGTCAGCAATATTTTTGCTTAAAAGATCGGGAGAGTCTTTTAAGGCAGCATTGAGCTTATCGATGTATGTTTGATGATGCTTAGTGTAGTGAATCTCCATAGTTTCAGCATCAATGTATGGCTCGAGTGCATCATAATTATAGGCAAGTTTTGGTAATGTAAACATAATCTAGTCCTCCGTTTTGTTCTGGTAATAGTATATCCTAAAAATGACGTTTCAGGACTTCCGGGCAATAAAGCGACAGAAACCTTGTAAAAACACCTTATTCTAGCGTACAATTTAGATTAAGATTCCTCTTATGTCTAAAGCTAATAACGAGCGTGGGTACACTTTGGTTGAGCTAATGATGGCTATCTTTGTGATGGGTATCATTGCTGTTAGTACGTTTCAGTTATTTACGGCTTTGGTAAATAGCGCTCTGGTTGCCAAGAAAAAGGCAATTGCGTTGTCTTTGGCAACGAATCAGATGGAGCATCTAAAATCTTTGCCATATAACAATCTTGCGGTGCAGGGCGGCGGTATCGTTGCCACAAATCCGTTGCCAGCTTCTCAGACTATAAAAAATTCGGGAATTTCCTATAGAGTTGAAACGTCAATCCACTATGCGGACGATGCATATGATGGCTGTGGGTCTTACCCAAATGTAACTTTGAAACAACAATACTGCAAGAACTTTCCTCCGCCTACCAGCATGACTAATGTAACAGATACAAACCCTGCAGATTATAAAATGGTAAATGTCACAGTAAAAAGCCTATCTGGTGTGGCTCTTGCCAGTATAGATACACAAATATCAGCTCGAGTGGCAGAGACAGCGAGCAATACTGGGGCAATTTTTGTTCGTATTATCGATGCAAATGGTAACCCTATACCTGGAGCAACTGCTCGGGTTACAAACACTACAACAACACCTAATGTTGATGTGTCGGATGTAACTGACTCTGGTGGTATAGCTATATTTTACGGTTTACCGTCCGATACCGGGTACGACTATAGAGTAGAGGGAAGCTTTAGCGGATACTCAACCTTGTTCACTATACCGCCATCAGGCTCGCTTGTTCCAACATATCCAAACTTGCAACTATTATCCCAGCAGTCCTCGTATTCAACACTTACTCTAAAACCAATGAATTCGAATAGTATGGTGGTTGAGGCTGTTGATCTCAACGGCAATCCTCTTGCCAATCTACGTGTTTACATAAAGGGTGGATATAAGAGATATACAGCACCAACGAACACAAGCTACTACTATGATAATCTCTCTCCAGATACACGACTTACGACCAATGCAAGTGGCCAAGGTGCAGTTACTAATCTTGTACCAGACGACTACTTCTTCTGTGGAGATGCAGGGGCAACAAGTTGTCAGATTGGCTCAACTACCTATTACCTCGGAGCTGCAGTGCCGTACGGAGGAGTTAGTCCGTTTAGCCCAATTCAGGTGCCTACTTATTTAGCTTCTTCACCGCCGGCTACTGTCTTTCCGTATGCAGGGAACGACTATATGCAAAAAGTACGGCTAATCTTCTCGACCTTTAGTAATGCTCCTCGGGTTACCTCAGTTACACCATATGAGGCAGACAAAGCTACCTCAAATATGAACGCTTACGTATTTCAGATAAAGGGTGCTAACTTACCTTGTAGCTCGTCTGCATCTTCGTGTAGTACGACTGTTCGATTATTGCAGGGTAGCTCTACCTTTACCGCAAGTTGTACTGGTAATAGTTCTGGGGTGCAGCTAAACTGTACGGTTAATCTTTCTGCAGCTGCTGTTGGCTGGACCCAGCTTCAGGTAACTGCCAATAGCAGAACGCTAACTTTGCCAGCGGCCCCCCCATATGGAGGTATCAATGTTGCTCCGTAGTCTTAAGGCCGTTCAGCGCGGTTTTACTATAGTTGAAGTCTTGGTAGCACTTACTTTATCAGGGCTGGTAGCAACCTTAATATTTAGTTTTTTTAGTACAACAATAAATCAATACTTTACGCTGCAGGCTGACGGACTATCCTTTGGATCTTTGTCTATGCAGTCACAAAGGATAGCTACAGTAACAAGAGGTCTTGTTGATATTACCGATGCCCAAAATAGTGAACTTACCATGTATGCCTACTTCTCTCCTCGAGACGAAACAGTCTCTCTTATCCGATATTACAAAAGTGTTGATGGTGATAGGCTTCTTGCCGATGTTACACCCATGACTGCTAACTTGCCAGCAGGAACACCAGTAACTGCCGATAAGCAAACATATACTATTGTTGATCCATTTTATACACTGCCTGGGGTAAATACATTTACATATTTTGATAGTGGTGGTACCCAGATATCTGCTCCAGTTACCGATAAAAATACTATTCAGCAGATAAAGATTAGCTTAGCCTCACCCAGTAAAGCACCGACTCCAACTGGCTATAATCTTATTGATATTCAAGTCTCCCTAAGGAATAGAAAGATTAACTTATGATAATGAAAAGATCTCAAAAACAGCACGACGAACAAGGGTTCGCCTTGCCTACTATTGTTGGAATGCTCGTTGCTTTAGTGATTATCCTGAGTGCGGCTACACAGTTGGTCGTTTCTAACATAAGCCTGGTGGGGAATAATGTAAGCAGTCAGCAGGCGCTTAATGTCGCCGAAGCGGGTGTGAATTATTATCTGTGGCATCTGAGCCACAACCCAACAGATTACAAAGATGGGAAGACAACCCCGGCTACTCCAGACCCAGAATTAGGATACGGTCCGTACGTTCATGACTATAAGGATAGTTCTGGCAAAAAGATTGGTACATATACATTATGGATCAAGCCTGATTCGGACTCTTCAACGGTAGTTACGGTGCGTTCAATAGGTAAGATAGATCAAACCGGATTCATGAGAACTGTCCAAGCACAAATCGGTGCTCCTTCATTTGCGAGCTATGCACTGGCTGCTGACGTGCCTATTTGGTTTGGTAACACCGAGGCGGCACATGGACCTATCCATTCAAACGTTGGAATCCGTATGGATGGGCCGAGTAATTCTATGGTATCTTCTGCTAATGCTACCTATGTTCCTCCGTCGAGTCTGGGTGGTAATGGGTCTACAAGTCGGCCCGGAGTCTGGTGTGACACAAGCATCACAAGCCCCGTAAACTGCAATACTCGGCCAAAGACGGATTGGGTATATCCAGTACCATCAATCGATTTTAATCAGATTACGAGCAGCTTATGTACACTCAAAAAACAAGCTTTTGCGGCTCAGGCTGCAACAGCATCAATTGCAAACCAATCGAATGCTTGTACACAGGCTCCCACTACTCGTACGGCAAGTTATCTACCGCAGCGGGCATCGGCTTACAATATTGCTCGTGGTTATTTAGTCCAGCTGAACCCTGATGGTACATATGATCTATTCAACGTAAATGGCGAAGATGACCGACTTACACCATACACGTCTGCACTAACACTTGCCTCGGTTGCAGCAGGAATTCCTGTCCCGAGCAACGGTGTTATATTTGCCGAAGATAATGTATGGGTTCGGTCAAATCCAACGTTTGATGGTCGAGTAACTATCGGGGCTGGGCGGCTAGCATCATCAAGTGTGAATGCCCAGATAGTTATAGCTGACGATCTGGTCTATTCGGCAAAAGATGGCTCAGATGCCATAGGCCTGATCGCCGAACAAAACGTAACTATTGCTCCATATGCCCCTCCTGCAACAGGAGCCTTTAACTTCGAAGTTAACGCAGCGATGATTGCCCAAAAGGGTAGTGTTGGATATCCTGTATACTACAAAACAGCTACTAGTAGATGTACCCGTGGCTGGTCTGCTGCCAATCAAACATTCACATTTTACGGCTCAATCTCTACTAGGCAGACATGGACATGGCTCTGGCTTGTTGGTAATAATTGTGGAGATTCAGCGTATGCATCCAGTTACAACCGCTATATATCAGGTATTTTGAATAACACTACAGAATACGACTATAACTTGAAGTATTCCCCCCCGCCCAGTTATCCGGTAACGAGTACGTACAACATTCTCTCGTGGCGAGAGGTAATCACGAGGCCATAAGGCTTCAGGCTATCTCTTAACTTTAGTCTTCAGAGTTTGTTCGGTTGAACGAAGTAATCGCAATATATTAAAGCGCTGGTTAAAGACTAATAATACACCAGAAGTTGTTACTAGCATGTATACCATTTGCGTTCGGAACGGCGCTAAGAAATTAGTGACCAAGTTCTCTGCTACGATACGGATATTGATATCCGGTATTGCTGCGGCAATTGGTGCAGGGATAAATGGCATCATAAAGAGTCCCATGACAGCCACACCGATAATCGTAAATCCAGTAATGTAGACTCGTTTTGCGTAATTGTCTCGCCCCAGATAGATATACAGGGCGAATAAGGCGAGAGTAGAAAGCCACAGTAATGGTCCTAGCCAAAGCATAGCCTTCACAACGTTAGATAAGTCAGGGAAGCTATTGCTTTCGACGAGCACTACGCTGCTCGGGATACGATTAGGGTCTACATGTATCTCTCGACCTTGGTTTTCAGCAAAATTGATAATACTTGCGAGTGGCATTTTTATAGCACTCAAGTCAATTGCGATATCTTGGCGAGGACTAGATGTTGTATAGACATAAACTTTCTTTGTCAGGGCAGTAAAAAGCTGATTACTAAGGTCGCTCGCAAGTAATCCGCTAACGAGGGATTCTGCTCGAGATCCAACAATCTGTTTTACAAGAGGGCGGTCCGATAATGCATGATCAACTACTGAAGCCGAGATAGCATTACGACTTTCATCAGCCAGTAGAGACTCAGTTGTAATTTTTGTAAAGTTTTGTTGATTAAAGACGGTATGGTTAACCCAGTATGACGACTGGGCCAAAAATAGGGTAATTGCTGCTGCTATTATTATCGCCCAAGAGCTAAACAAACGAATATTTTTAGGCATAACTTTCTCTCCGATTACTCTTCTCTAACAATAGCACCTAGCTGCATCTAGGCATAGTGCTTAAGTTTTGTAGTGCTCTTTGAAGGTTACTTTTTACGTTATATCCACTTGGTATCGCTCCATAAGCGAACCTTTTCTCCAATGCTCTTTTCGATAGCAGTTCGATACACTCTCCATGCAACTAGTGTATCTTCAAAAGCCAATCCAACTGGACAGAAAAAGATGTTTTCTTTATCGTTAGTGCGCTGAGTGTTGGCAGCCAGAAGATCTCCAAGCTCCTCAATAGATTCCGAGTTGATAATATTTTGCTCTACCGCTCGAGGTAGTGTTTGGCTAGAACGATTTTTGCAGTCTATCCAAGAATCAGTAACCAGTCGGTCCATAGACTTTAGCGCTTCGGGAGGCGTTGCAACACCACTGATATTAAACACAGTAACTCCTTCTGTCTGGAGGTCGGAAGTCTCGAAGAGTGGCGTGTTGGGTTTTGTGGTGCACAGAATATTAAAAGCGTTATTCCGAATAATATCTTCGGTACTTTCACCAGCAGTGATGTTTAGTCCAGTGCGTGGTGTCATTTCCTTAGCAAACAGGTGCTTAGAACCATTGGTAGCGTACACATGTACATTTTCCAAGTTGGGCATGGTTTCTTGTATACCCAAAAGCTGTGCTCGCATATTAACTCCTGCACCGACGAGCCCTACATCTGTAGTTACTTCGGGTACCAGCAGTCTTGCCGCCAAGCCAGAAACGGCCCCAGTACGCATAGCACTTATAACCTGGCAGTCCATCAGTGCCAATGGCATCTTTGGCACGTATCCGTACTTGCTTGTCAGTCTCGTAC
>CAZXTF010000007.1:25056-28026 GCA_964643605.1 uncultured Candidatus Saccharibacteria bacterium
TATCAAATAAAGCGATCAGCCCAAGGGCTCTGGGCAGGTTTTGATAGCGATTTTCTAAATTAGCCCCAAGAACTTTCACACCAAACACTTCTAAATCGTCAGACTCAACAATCGCTGGGAGCATATTAAACCCATTTGTCTGAGTTCCTTCGCTAGAAAGTGCGATCTTTGATGGTTGGGTAACTTGGCCTGCTGTATAAAGCTGAAACCCATGTGCAACATCTTCGATAGCACGTGACATATCAGCTCCACCAGCATCGACTACATCTTCCAAAGATAGAAATAAAACTTCTTTGTTTTGGTGTTGCATTTTTTGCTAGAGATACCTCATTAGATAAGTCATTTCAACATACCAGCCCATAGCGTGTCAACTATTTGTGTAAGGAAGTTCGAGGGGGTATTTCTGTTTTCCCAAGCCTGAGTCCGACAATAAGCCAAAATAGCATGGCAACACTCGATACGACGAGTACTGTTATCAAGCCAAGCTCATGCATAAAAATCACGGCCATTGCTGTGATGAGACCGCCGCCCATGAAAGGCTCAAACATAAGTTGTTTATAGGCAAAACTCTCTTTGACCTTTATCTTATTGGAAGGGTCAGCAAGCCGATTGAGCAGTAGGCCCGTAGCTGTCATGCCCATAGCTTGTCCATAGTCGGTAATACCTCGCTCGAACCAATATGCCGAAAACATCCGGGGCGCAATGAGAAAGAGGCATGCAATGATAAAAACAATACCAGAGACCCCAAGGGTTATAAAGATAGGCAGATTATCACCTATAACAGTAAGTGATACGGTAGCTATAGCGCTGACAATTAATAGATCGAGTGCTATAGCGCTAATAATTTCCGCAGTTCGTCGTTGTATAAAATGTTGCTTGTGTATTTTTTTAAGCCCCAGCTGCACCATAAGCCCACCTATCATCGCAAGTGGAAAGAGTGGTACGTATTTAAAGAATCGAACATCGGTGTATCCAGACAAAGCCCATTGCTCTAGGGTTATCAAGCTCTGCAGTAGCACCCATCCAATTCCGATTGCTGTCAGGAAGGCCAGAATATTAATAGCAACTGCTTTTGGATTGGTACTGACTTTTTCGGTAAACCTGATTAGGTTATAGCCGCTTCTAATCATGTGTTGGCGCTGCCTCTGAGTTTCCTCTTCGTCCTCAACGTTATTGCGCCTGCGGTGCACAATATTAATAAATAATATGCCACTTACAACCGCAGTGATTATGCTAAGTGTCGCTAATCCCAGTGCAATATCGGTTCCCTCAGACCAGCCAAGCTGCTCAAAAGTAGGAGCCAGTCCAGCAGCCGTACCATGCCCGCCAGCAAAGCTAATCTCAATTAAAGAAGCCGACAGAGGATTAGCTCCAAACACAGGTGCAAGGAACAGCAGAACAAGGACAATACCAAGTACATATTGCCCCCACGCCATGGTGCTGCCAAAAGCAACCATTGGCCCCGCTTGGCGCCAGATCTCTTTTCGACTCGGGATAAACCTCCCCAAAAATAATCCTGCGAAAACGATGTTAATCAAGTATTTCGGAAATTGCGCCCAGTAGTTTGTTGTCTCTGCAGGGATAGTTCCCAACAACTGTGGTCCAAGTATCAGGGCACCCACTCCTGCCACAAGAGAGCTTGGTATGAAGAATTTCTGAAAGACATTAGAGCCTCTTTTGATGAAGCGAGCGAGGATAAGGATTATGCCAAGGATGATCAAGCTATCGATTAAAGGTGGCAACATAATGTAAGGATAAGTATAACAAGTAATACATTTACCTCAACCGATACCTATCGAGATCTAGGGCAAATTGTTTGGTATAGTTATATGCAATGTGAAATAGTAAATAAATCCAGGAAGCCAAATTTAATGAGTAGAAAACCACTAAGATTACTTCGAGAGAATATCGCAATAGTAGCAGCCTTAGTACTGGTATCAATGCCTATATTCTTTTCTGGGGGCTCTGTAGATACCCGATTGCCCAAGTACGCTATTCTGGTATGTGTCGTTGTTCTAGGGTATTTTCTCTTTATTAAAAAACCGCAAAACCTCAAGTCTAATCTAGGGATTATAGTATCAGTCGTTACGCCAATTACTATTCTTGGCGTAGTGATGTTGGCTTTAACGGATCCTCCAAAAGCCGATGCATTGGCATTTGAAGACGGCCCGGCAGAAGTTCTTTCAGCACTATTATTATTGCTGGGTTCGCTGGCGATGGTACTATTTGCGGCCGTCCAAGCTAGTAAACGACAATATCTGATAGCGTTTATTTCGGCGCTTGTAGCAATTGGCTTTTTTGTGATTGGCATGGAAGAGGTTTCTTGGTTTCAGCGAGTAATTGGCACAGAAACCCCCGACTACTTCATGCAGAATAATATGCAGCAAGAGCTGAACTTACATAATCTCAATACTGGTCTATCAGAAAAGGCTTACTATGCTGGCGCATTTATTCTGCTAACCCTACTGCCATTCTTTAGAGATAGAATAGCGAGCGCATTGGGCGAGTTTAAGAAGCTAAAGAAGCTCGAGACCCTTCTGCCGGGCAAGTGGATTGTATTGCCGTTTTTAGCAATCAGCGGGTTAGGGCAAGGAGTCTTCTTTACAGAACACACAGCGCCAATTGCGTTCCTGTCATTAATTACTCTGATATTCTCGGCTTATATTGCCATCGACTTACTTATGAAAAACACAAATAAGCTGGTATTGATCAGCGTCACCCTGTCACTGCTTTCCATGATATTGGCATTTACAGTTTTCAGCTTTTTTGATCATCAGAATCCTCTAACAAGGGCACACTTTTTCTCTGAATATAGAGAACTCTTTATAGCCCTAGGCATACTTGTCTATTCAGTAGACAGACTTTGGGCAATGTATGACAAAAAAGAACCCCTAGAGCTAGAAACTTAGATAGTGAGCCATTTTCAGGAAAAGTTTGGAATTGTCGCTCTCACGAGCGATTTTTTCATTT
>CAZXTF010000008.1:0-19620 GCA_964643605.1 uncultured Candidatus Saccharibacteria bacterium
TATGCGCATCGCCCAATTTCATAATTGAGCCTTTGCCAAATTGTTTTTCAATAGTCTCCAGCGCTAACCCAAGTGCCTTAGTTTTACCACTATCTTCAGTTGATTTTTTGTCTGCCATTACCCCTCCAGAGTTTGTTATTTTTGCCCAACCACTTGCCTACTATTATACCAGGACTGCTGCTTGTGGCTAAGTTACCTTCGCTACTACTAGTGCTTACGGTTAAATATTAGTATACTTCTCTTTAGATTATGCGCATATCAGATAGTTTGGTGGAGAAACTACTCCGTGCCGAGAAAAAAGTTAGCCCTGAGCAATTAAAAACGCTTCAGGAACAGGCTAAAACCGAGAAGAAATCGGTGGCCGACTTGGCTATTAAAAATAATCTTATCAGTGAGAAAGAGCTAACAAAACTCTATGCTGATGAGATAGATATTCCGTTTGTAGATCTTAACCCAAAAGAGCTAAAGAGAGAGATATTACTCCTTGTACCAGAACGTATCGCCAAGCAGTATAAGATCATCTTGTTTGGCGTAGAAGAAGACGGATCCAAGTTACTCGCCATGGAAGACCCCGACGACATTCAGGCTATTAACTTTCTGCAGAAACAGCTCGGCACAAACCTCAAAGTACACGTCGCAACGGCTACTAGTATCGGGGCATCACTTGATCAGTACCGAGAAAATGTATCCAGTGAACTTACAAAAGTCTTAACACCTGATGAAGAAGAAACTGATGAAGAAGAAAAAGTCGATGAGGAAGATATAGCCGAAGACTCGCCAATTGCCCAAACAGTAAATCTAATTATTGAGTACGCTGTCAAATCTGGAGCCAGCGATGTGCATATAGAGCCTCGAGAGGGCTATGTAAGCGTACGCTACCGAATAGACGGCATTCTAAAAGAAGCCAATAAACTACCGAAAAAAGTACATGGATCACTTGTAAGTCGTATCAAGATTTTAAGCAATCTAAAAATTGATGAACGTCGAGCACCGCAAGATGGCAGATTCAAGATTCAAGTAGGCAGTGGTGTATATGCACTGCGTGTATCGACGCTCCCAATCACAGACGGTGAAAAAGTAGTTATGCGTATCTTGAATGAGTCAAGTAAAGCACTAGGTCTCGAAGACCTTGGCTACTGGGGTAGTGCCCTAAAAACAATCAACGACGCTATCGTGCAACCTCATGGCATGATCTTGGTCACTGGACCAACTGGATCTGGTAAATCAACGAGTCTCTTTAGTGTTCTGAGCTTACTCAACCGACCATCAGTCAATATCTCAACAATTGAGGATCCCGTAGAATACAAGATCCCGGGCGCCAACCAAACTCAGGTGAACCCTCAGGCTGGTATGACTTTCGCTGCAGGCTTACGAGCCCTTCTTAGGCAAGATCCAAATATCATTATGGTGGGTGAGATTCGTGATACCGAAACTGCTGGACTTGGTGTACAGGCAGCATTAACTGGACACCTGGTGTTTGCAACGCTTCACACAAATAATGCTGCAACCTGCCTCCCCCGACTTCTTGATATGAATATTGAGCCATTCTTGATTGCTAGCACCGTACGAGCAGTAGTTGGCCAACGACTCGTTAGAAAACTGTGCGTAGATTGCCGAGAAGAATACACACCTGATACTCCAACACTCAAGCAAATTGCAGAAACATTCCATGTTGACGATGCAGCAACCATGAAATATATTCACGGACTTGAGGAGCAAGCGTTAAAGGGTGGCATCGGCAAAGGCAATAACGAAAAAACCAAATCAGTAACAGAGAACCTATCGACCACACCTGCCAAAATAGAACGTCTCTTTAAGGCCCACGAAGATGGTTGTGCAGCCTGTAATCATACCGGATACAAAGGACGGGTTGGCATCTATGAAGTTCTTGGCAACTCGGAGGAGATACAGAAATTGATTGTTTCAAATGCGACAAGCGAGGAGATACAACTACAAGCCATCAAGAATGGCATGGTAACCATGCAACTTGATGGCTTCATTAAGGCTCTTCGGGGGCAAACAAGCATAGAGGAAATTTTACGAGTAACTTCGGAGCACTAATACAATGACACGCTTTACTTATACAGCAACCAAGGGTGGCAAAACCATTAGTGGAGCTGTTGAGGCATCCTCAAGAGAAAATGCACTATCTACTTTGTCCCACCAGGGTATTCATCCTTTGGTTATTAAGGAAAGTTCAGCTAACGGTGGTATTGCAAAACTACTCAGCCTACAGGGCAAAAAAGTAAATCTGAAAGATCTCGTAGTCTTTACTCGCCAGCTCTCGACCATGATCACCGCTGGTGTCCCTCTTACACGTTCACTCTCGACGCTACAAGACCAAACCGAGAATAAGTACTTTAAAACTGTCATAGGTGGTATAGAGAAAGATATAGAAGGTGGGGCTGCGCTTGCTGATGCACTTGCGAAATACCCAAATGTTTTTAGCGAAGTATACGTAAACATGGTGCGAGCTGGTGAAGCTGGCGGTATTTTAGATGAAATCCTAAAGAGACTTGCGGCACAAGTAGAAAAGGACGCTACTATCCGTAAAAAGATCAAAAGTGCCATGGCTTACCCGGTAGTTATCTTGTGTATTACTATTGTCGCTTTCTTTGGCATTATGCTCTTTGTCATGCCAAAACTAGGTAAGATTATTAAAGATCTGGGCGGTCCTGATGCAGAATTACCTGTATACACTCAGGCGATGCTTGGCCTAAGTGATTTTCTGCGGGCAAATGCTATTTTTATACTAGTAGCCGGATTTATCGGTGTATATTTCTTGCGCAGATATATTCGAACTCCAAGCGGAAAATATAAATTCCACAAACTTCTACTCCGAACACCTGTGCTTAAAACTATACTTACCAAGGTTGCTATTGCCCGGTTCTCTCGGACTTTTGCTTCACTCATGTCGTCGGGTGTAGGCGTACTAGATGCTCTCGAAGTTACTGGTGGGGCAATCGGCAATAAAGTTATTGAAGAAGAATTAGCAGAAGCAGCAAAACAAGTAAAAGCTGGCAAGCAGCTCTCGGAACCTCTTTCACATAGCACTCACTTTCCTCCAATTGTGAGTCAGATGCTCGCAATTGGAGAAGAAACTGGTCAGATAGACACTATCCTCATTAAAGTAGCTGACTTTTACGAAGAAGAGGTCGATACAGTCATCGATGGCATTAGTTCGCTTATTGAACCCCTGATGATTATCGTCCTTGGTGGCATGGTCGGTATGATTGCAGCTAGTGTTATGGGCCCTATCGCATCCTTGAGCCAAAATGTGGGCGATGGCTAATCCTGGGGAAAAATACTTGCTTTTCTACCTCTTATGCTTAATAATTTGATCTAGATACTTACTCAGCACTAGCTTGTAAGGTCAAATAAATAAAATAAGTAACTAAACAAGGAGGGTGGGTCCTTATGATCTCACTAAAAAATAAGCAAAGTGGTTTCACCATTGTTGAGCTCTTGATCGTGATCGTTGTGATCGGTATTTTGGCTGCATTGGTAGTAACAACATTTAGCGGTATCCAAAAGAAAGCTCGTGACACTGAGCGAGAAACCGACATTAAAGCGCTTCACGGCCAAGTTGAAGCCTATTTTGCACAGAACGGCAAATATCCAACATTGGCTAACCTGCAAGACAATGCCTGGATTGGCGAGAACCTAAAAGGTCTTGATGTTGAGTCAGCTCACGATCCCAAAGGAGCCGATGGCAATAACATAAGCGGTTCGGCTGGAGCTAACCAATATGGTTATGCTGTAACACCTACGGGATGTAACAACACAGACACAGAGTGTACTGGCTACACTCTAACTGCCACTAAAGAAGGTGATGGCACATTCGTAAAGAATGCTCTTAACTAAGATTTACTTAGTCATAGATACCTATAAAACCCCGCATTTTTGCGGGGTTTTATAATGACAATGTATTAGTGCTGTAAACATTAGCGTATCTGTTATACTACTAGTAACCATTATGGGTGGAATACAAAACTCATCACTATTGTTTAAAGACAAGCCAGTTTTCGGCTTAGATATTGGGTTTAGCACCGTTAAAGTCATACAGACTGAGCGCTCAGGCAAAGGCAAGAACTCTGTTATCGGTTATGGTGTGGCTCATTTTGATAGTAGTGCTATCAAGGATGGTGTGATTGTTGATATAGAAGCCATTGCAAAACCCGTCCAAGAGCTCTTTAGAAAGGGCATTGTCGGACATATAACTACTCGGCGTGTTGCAGTCTCAATACCAGCAACACGAACTTTTGCTAAAACAATGAGCTTGCCACTACTTCAGGAAAAAGAGCTCGAAGAAGCAGTATTTCTTGAAGCTCAGCAGTATATTCCTATGCCTATCGAACAACTGTATATCGATTACAGCGTAGTTGATAAAACAAAAGACAGTGTAGAAGTGTTGACAGTTGGCGTACCGAAAAATATTGTGGACAGTCTCTTAAGCCTTATGCAGACGCTTGGACTCGAACCTGTTGCCTTTGACACCACTACGGATGCAGCTGGGCGATTATTTGAGAATCAGCACCGAAGTAGCGATGTACCCGCTGTACTCATAGATTTTGGCTCACTCTCGGCAGATATAACAATCCACGATAAAACCGTAATTGTTAGCAGTACGGCCCCTTCTGGTGGAGATACCTTTACCGATCTCATTGCTAAGGACCTCGGAGTCAGTATCGAGGAAGGCTATATCATTAAAACAAAATACGGATTAGGCAAAAGTAAAAAACAAAAAGAGATACAAGAAGCAATCAGTCCAGAACTTGATAAACTCGTAAAAGAAATAAGGCGAATGATTCGCTATTATGAAGAACGTTCTGATAGCAAAAAGAAGATTGGGCAAATTGTAACTATGGGGGGTGGCGCCAATATGCCTGGTTTAAGCGACTACCTCACCGAGACACTGCGTTTGCCAGTCCGTATGTGCGATCCATGGCTAGAGCTTGAACTTGGCCGCTTGAAAGCCCCTACAGAAGTAGAGAAAGCTATGTATGTTATCGCTGCAGGCCTTTCGTTTATAGACAAGAAGGAGCTCTTCCCGTGATTAATCTCCTACCCCCTGAATACAAGCAAGATATTATCTACGGTCGACGTAATGCGCAGCTCGTTCGCTGGACAGTTAGTGCTCTTATTTCTCTCTTCGTCACTATTGCCTTGTTTAGTGGTGGATATTTCCTGCTCAAGCAAAGTGCTAAAGCCGAAAGTAAAAATGCCGCTACTGCCCAAGCTGAACTTCAAGAGCTAAAACTTGATGAAACGCAAAAACAAGTAGAAGAACTCTCTAGCAATATGAAACTTACCATTCAGGTGCTTTCAAAAGAGGTGCTCTTTTCAGAACTTCTAAAGCAGCTAGGGGCATCAGTTCCTGCTAATGTATCTCTGTCAGGTCTGCAAGTCGATAAGCTTCAAGGAGGCTTAGCCATAAATGCAAACGCAACGGATGTTGAATCCGCTACACAGTTGCAGTTAAATTTACAGGATCCTAAGAATAAGATTTTTGAGAAAGCTGATATCGAATCTATTACTTGCTCGGAGCAATCAGAGAGCAATTATCCATGCACTGTTCAGATCAAGGCCTTGTTCTCTAAAAATAACCCCTTCTTATTTATCACAAAAAACACCTCTGATGGAGGAAGTAACTGATGCGTAATAAACGCTTCTTCTTTATCCTGTGTGGCGTATTTGTGTTAATTATCGTACTGATTGGTGGTGTGGTATTTCTTGGGTTAAAAAAACTTAGTGCAGAATCAAGAACCCTACAAGAAGCCCGAACTGCTATGGCAACTACTGACCAACAAAAACTTGCCCAAGCAAAAGCTAAAAAAGATTTGGAAAAACATTCTGAACTAAATGAAATCACCCGAGCAATCGTACCTCAAGACAAAGACCAGGCCAAAACGGTACGAGAGATAAATGCTATCGCAAAAAGTAGCGGAATCCGCTTAAAGAACATTGCCTTTGTAGCTTCTACACTTGGGCAAGCAGCACCAAAGGCTAGCGGTTCAACAGAAGGGAATTCATCAAGCTCAACTCCCCCTCCCGCCGCCCCTCCAGTCACTCAAGTAAAGCCAGTTGAGGGGATCACAGGAGTCTATTCACTCGAAATTACCGTCGCTAATGATAGTTCCACTGCAGTAACGTACGATCAGCTTATTCGTTTCTTAAACGGACTCGAATCCAACCGTCGAACTGCCCATGTACAGAAGATAGCTCTTACACCGGGCGACGATGGAAGAATTGTATTTAACATAACACTTAACGCATACTTAAAACCATGAATAAAGATCTAAACATCAACTTATCGACTGCCTCAATAACAACCAGTCTTAAACACCTGAAAAACTTTTTTGGACGATACGGCGCATTCCTTTTCCTTATAACTAGCATCTTGCTCTATAGCTTTATTGTTTGGAAAATTGGAGCGTTCAACAGCGTTAGCGCCAATCAAGAAAGTGTCGACGAAAAGTTACAAGCTGGTTTTCGCTTGAGGATAGATCAAGATTCTGTAAATAAAATTCAACAATTGCAAGATCAAAATATCGCTGTGCAGTCTTTGTTTAAGTCTGCCCGAGAGAATCCTTTCCAGGAGTAATCTCCTTTCTATTCAGATTTTTCTAAACTGGCTTTCGCCTCTCTTGTGCCTGGGCTGCTATTTCGTGTTGTTCTTCTATGAGCTTATTCATACTAACTTAGTTTGCTCTGATTTTGAATCGACATCCTTATCCAAATGTTTGTACGCTTTGGGGGTTACTTTTCGTCCTCTTGGAGTACGCTCCATAAGTCCAATCTGCATCAGATATGGCTCGAAGAAATCCTCGATTGTAGTTTTCTCATCTCCAGTCAGTGCCGCCAACGTGTCTAGACCAACTGGACCTCCCTTATAATGCTCAATGATCGTTTCTAAAATCCGCCGATCTGCCGGATCAAGCCCAAGTTCATCAATTTCAAGAAGCTGCATCGCCTTTTTTGTAGTAACGGTATCAATTATGCCGTCCCCATTTACATCTGCATAATCTCTCACTCGTTTTAGTAATCGGTTGGCAATACGAGGAGTTAAACGAGCACGTTTTGCCAGGTGCCCTGCTGCTTCATCGCTTAATTCTGTATCCAAGATATTCGCTGCTCGCTTTATAATCTGAGAAATTTCATCATCGTTATAAAATTCTAGCCTGTGCTGCAAGCCAAACCGATCTCGCAAAGGAGCTGCTAGTGAACCAGTGCGAGTAGTAGCACCAATTACCGTAAATTTTGGTAGATCAAGACGCAAGCTTTTAGCACTCGGGCCTTTGCCAATCATAATATCCAACTTAAAATCTTCCATAGCCGAATAAAGCACTTCTTCAACACTTCGATGCAAACGATGAATCTCGTCGATAAATAAAATGTCACCGTCTTGCAAATTTGTTAGCAGACTAGCAAGATCACCTGCTCGCTCAATGGCTGGACCAGAAGTAATCCGGATATTAGCGCCCATTTCATTAGCAATTACACTGGCCATAGTAGTTTTGCCGAGCCCCGGAGGGCCAAAAAGCAATACATGATCTACTGGCTCGCCTCGTTTTTTGGCGGCTGCAATTGCTAGTTTGAGGGCCTTTTTAACTCGCTCCTGGCCAATATAATTTTTAAAATCTTTTGGACGAAGATTATTTTCTAATTCTAGTTCTACTTCTGGAGCATCATCCACCGCAGGTCCAGGCTGCATAATTCTCTCAACCGCCATCAGCTTTTTCCTTTCAGAGCGGCTTTTATTCGTTCTTCGGTTGAAAGTTTTTTATCGATTCCGTGTAGCGCCTTAGCTGCGTCTGTAGCATTAAAGCCAAGCCCAATTAACGCCTGAGTGGCCTCGTCATCAGAGCTCCCGCCTTCTTGCAAAAATGCAGTAGCGTCATCGTGAACAAACAGGCCAATCTTGTCTTTTAAGTCAACCACCACTCGCTCTGCTACACGCTTTCCCACACCTTGTGCCTGTTGCAAATACCGAACATCACCCTCAGCAATAGCTCGTTTTACTTGACCCACCGGACCAATACTTAACATGTTAAGTGCCATTCTCGGGCCTACACCATTCACCTCTAAGAGCTTCTCAAAAAGTTGCTTGGTATTTTCTTCCAAGAAACCATATAGGTCATACGCCTGCTCTCGGACATATTCATAAATATAAATCTTGACAGTTTCATCCTTCACAAGAGAGCTCATATCTTCGGCTGTCAAAAACACGCCATAGCCAACTCCATGCACATCAATAGTAGCTATCGTAATACCTTTTGCACTCACCACCCCATTTAGATAGGAAATCATACTTCTTATTATACCTTAGGCATAGTTAGCCGTCATAGAGTGGGTTATGGCAACAGCCAGCGCATCTGCACAATCATCGGGTTTTGGCACCTCTTGTAAGCGCAAAATGATCTTCACCATCTCCTGAATTTGCTTTTTGTCGGCCTTACCGTAGCCCGTAACAGCTAACTTTATCTGTTGCGGGGTGTATTCAAAAAGTTGTAGCCCATTTTGTTCTCCGCAAAGTAACACCACTCCCCGAGCCTGACTCACACTCATAGCAGTTGTTACATTTTGCGAGAAAAAGAGTTTCTCAACTGCCATTATCTCGGGTTTATGAGTGGTAATAATTTCGCTTAGTTCTTCATAGATGGTTAGCAGTCGTTCACTATCTGGCTGCTTTACTGGGGTACGAATTACCCCTCCATCAACCAACGTAGCTCGCCCTCGAGTATCAAAATCAACCACACCAAACCCCAAGATTCCGGTGCCTGGGTCGATGCCTAAAATTCTGGCCATAGGCTAGCTTGTGAGGTTTTCTGGAATATCAAAGTTTACATGGGTATCCGTTACATCATCTAGTTCGTCCAGAGCATCCATAAGCCGCTCAATTTTCCCTGCTGTTGAGGCATCGGTAATTTCTACCGTATTTTGCGGTACAAAACTAAGGCCAGCTTCAACAATCTCAACTCCGTGCTGCTTTAAGATGTCTCGTACTTCTGCTAGCTTTTTAGGGTCTGTATAGATGGCTGTTTCGTCATCATCTTCTTCAACATCTTCCGCACCCGCATCGAGTGCTTGCAAGAGCAGATCTTCACCATTACCTTTTACTTGGATTACACCCTTCCGCTCAAACTGAAAGGCCACTGCTCCTTTCTCCGCAATATTGCCTCCGTGCTTTGTAAAAGCCAATCGTACATCTGGGTAGGTTCTATTCACGTTATCTGTGGCACACTCTACTAATATTGCCACGCCGCCAGGACCATAACCCTCGTACATAACTTCCTGGATTTGCTCTCCACCGAGCTTACCACTACCCCGGTCGATTGCTCGCTGGATGTTGTTGGCTGGCATGTTAGCAGCTTTAGCCTTATCTACGGCAAGTCGCAGTGTAAAGTTCATGTCTGGGTCGGCTCCATCTTTAGCTGCAATGGCAATCGCATTTCCAAGCCTGGTAAATACAGCACCACGCTTAGCATCTTCGATCGCCTTACCTCGATGAATCTTTGCCCATTTACTATGTCCAGCCACGTAAATACCTCTCGTTTTGTTAGTAACTCTACATACTATTATATCAGTAAGCAAATGCATTCGAGTCCGTCATCAGAACTCTTGCAAACACAAAACCCCACCTGTCGGTGAGGTCTTCTGTTTGGAGGGCCCGCCGGGGCTCGAACCCGGGACACGCGGCTTAAAAGGCCGCTGCTCTACCAACTGAGCTACAGGCCCCCATACTAGTTTGTTCTTCTGGCTTTAGTTGCGTCTGGATTTTTGCGCTAATTTCCAAAATAACTCCTTAGATTATCCACTTTTAAGGCAAAAAGTCAATCTAGAACTTGCCTGGATTATCTAAAAACATTATGCTAAAGCTAACTAATGTAATGTAAGATAAGGTAAAAATATGGCTTTTTTCGGTTTATTTAAAAAGAAATCAACACAAGATACTCCTGTTTCAGGAACTACAATAACCCCGATCTCTCCAGATCAGAATACTCCCCAGGTACCTGCAGAGCCTACTCCGCCTGTAGCTCCAGAAGTCACTCCGGTGGAACCAGTCGCCCCAGCAGACCAAGTCACCCCACCCACAGAAAACTTCACTCCTCCTGCTGAGACCAGTGAAACTCCGGCTCCTATCGCAACTCCACCTGTAGCTGAAGCTCCTGCTGAACCTACTATAACAACAGCACCAGTAAGCCCAGAGCCATTGCCAACCCCTGAGCCAGCAACTCCACCTGTAGCTCCAGATACACCTGCAACACCTCCTACACAAGAGTCAACAGACGATACAGCTCTTTAGAGCTATTTGTGGTGCTTCTTTTTGCCACCAACCCCTAGTTTGCTGTGATGCTGCTTTGGATACGTTATCCAAGCCGTAATAAGCGAAGAAATGCTTGCAATTGCAACTACTAATGGCTTGTATGAGCCAAACTGATCTTCGCTAAGCTGGATTTGTTGCTGCAGAGTAAATATATAGTCTGAGGCAAACAACACCGCCAGGGCGGCAATAAAAGCATACGGAATTGCCTCTATAGTGAGCTTGGGCTTTGTAATTCGGTCTTTCATAATAAGTAGTGTCAGAGCTACAGGCAAAATAAGAATAGCCAGTTGCATATACTCTATGTTTTCGACCCGCACTATAGGCTCCATCCACATAGATACCTGCTCTGCTTGCTGCGCCGAAAGAACTTGCCCAACAAGCAAGCTCAAAAAAAGCACGATCGAAGGGGCTCTAAGGATAATAAAAATTAGCCACACACCTGCTAGAGCTGCAATCGGTATAATAAGGTCGTTCACGCTAGCATTTTAGCACAAGCGGAGTTACAACTGACTGCCAACCGTAATATTTTCTTGTCTTACTAACCCTGCCTGCACCTCTAAAACATACGCAGAAGGAGTCTCTGGACAAAAACGTTCGGGATACGAGCTTGGTTGAGCATTTTCTTTAATATGCACCACTTTTTTGTGCTCATCGAGCCAAATTATATCGATCGGGAAGTTCATATCTCTCATCCAAAAACAGTGTTGATCAGTCTGATCAAACTCAAAAAGCATTCCGGCATTTTGGGCAAGGGACTCTCTACCGCTCAATCCCTTTTCACGAAGTTCGTCTGTATTAACAATTTCAAGATTCAGCGCTTTTGAACCAAACCGTATTGTCTCTTTTGTCAGATCTCTAGCCCAGAAAATGACCAACAAGGCTATCACTATAATCAAACAAAAGAGTAGTTTCTTATTATGTTGCGAAGGCTTAGGCGCCGACTTTGTCTTTTTTGCGCTTCCCACGAGCATTTTGTTCCACATACTCAATAATTTTAGCAGCAACGTTGCGACCTGTAACTTTTTCGATCGCAAAGCCTGGGCTTGCATTTACTTCTAAGACTAGCGGGCCATGATCTGAGCGCATCATGTCCACACCACAAATCGACAAGCCAATTGCTTTGGCCGCTTTTTGGGCAGTTTTTCGCTCTTCGGCAGTTAAGGTAACTTTGTTACCCTGCCCACCTTGATGTAGGTTAGACCGAAAATCATCGTCTAGGCTCTGGCGCTGCATGCTGGCAACCACTTTTCCGCCAACGACAACTGCCCGGATATCGGTACCAGCCGATTCTTTTATAAATTCTTGTACCAAAAAGTTCACGCCCTCAACATAAAACGCCTGCATTACAGCCTGCGCTGCCTTTTTGGTCTCTGCAAGCACTACACCATTACCATGCGTACCTCGGGCAACCTTAATAATCAGCGGTGTTCCGCCAGCTTCTTTGATAACATCATCAACATCAGCACTTTCTCGGGCAAATACCGTCTTTGGGATACCTACGCCTGCTCGAGCCAGCAGCTGAATGCTACGTAGTTTGTCACGAGACCGGACGATAGCGATAGAACTTGCCGTCGAGAAGGCACCCTGAGATTCAAACTGTCGCACAATTGAGGTGCCATATTTGGTCAGAGAAGTAGAAATACGAGGGATAACAGCATCGAAATTACCCAAAGGCTCACCCTGGTACCGTACAACTGGGTTGTTGCGCTCGATCGTGACATAACACTTGGCATAATTAACTACTGTTACCTCATGACCACGTTTGGTCGCCTCCTCTACCAGTCGTTTGGTTGAGTAGTTGTCGGCTCCTTTAGATAAAATTGCTATTTTCATATTATTTCTCGTTTAATGGTGTTTTGTGGTTTACATCTACAACAAAGTTGTTTTGTTTTAAAAATCGGCGGCCAATGAGCACTGGAAATTTCATGTCGCCACGATTCGCAAGGCTCAAGATGATTGGATATGCTTTGCCATCTATCGTCACCTGTGTATTGATAAAATATCGTTTTTCTCGAACACCGTTGCTGCTTTTTACATACCGGATAGCAAATTCTTCAATGGTAGTTATCTTGGTACCACCAAGCGGCGCAAACTCAAGCACTCGACTACCGTCTTTGCCTAGTTTTTCCTCGAGTTTCGAGTAGTGTAAGGCTCCAGTATATGCCCCTGTATCAATTTTTGCCAACACACTTTGCTCACTAAACTCTGGGAAGACTGCAGAAACCACAGCTCCAACTATTTTAGGTTTCTGCGCAGAACGTTTTGGCATATCTTAATATTATAGCAAAAATATGCTAATTAGTCAATATATTACCCCTGTTGACTCTTGACTCGCATATAGGCGAAAAATACGGCGGCGGCCACAATAGCTATCAAAATAACAATCATTGTTATAAAGCCGTGCTCGTTTTTGTTCTTAGTCATTAGCATTATTATATGCTAAACCGCTTCTTTTTAGCAGATTTAAACTGCTGTAACACTGCAGTTTGCTCTTTTGAGAGCTTGGTCGGCGTATCAACAATTATGGTAACGATATGCGCACCACGGCCAGAACCTCGAAGTTTAGGCACACCGTGGCTACTGAGCTTGAAGTCTGTGCCACTTTGCGTGCCGGCTGGCACTTTCATTTTTATCGGGCCATCAACTGTATCAACCTCTATCTCAGTACCAAGCGCAGCATCTGCCATGGGCACATGCTCTTCGCTCAAGATCAATTCGCCCTCTCGAGTGAACTTTTTATGCGCTTTTACTCGAATATTTACGTATAGATCACCTTTGGGCCCATTGGCAATCGCCTCACCGTGTTCTCGCAAGCGAACCGTAGCACCATCGTCAATTCCAGCTGGGATTTTGAGCTTAATCGTTTGGCTTTTCTTTTCAACGCCCTTGCCGTGACAGACAGTGCAGACTTTTTCTGGTACTTTGCCGCTACCTTTACACTTTGGGCACACGGTAGCTTGCTGAATGTTTCCGAACACCGTACGCATTTCTTGGATTACCTGACCTTGCCCTTTACAGGTGTCACAGGGTTTTAGCTCATACCCAGGCTCTGCCGTGGTGCCTTTACAGTGACTACAGGTGTCGTTGAGGGTAAGTTTTAGGTCTTTTTCGACCCCAAATACTGCTTCTTCGAAGGTTAGATCTATCGAAGCTTCAACATTATTACCCTTGTTCTGGCGCTGCCTGCCGCCCTGTTGACCGCCAAAAAAACTACCAAAGATATCGCCCAAGCCCAGATCGCCAAAGTCAAAGTGCATTTCTTGGCCTTGCCCACCAAAGCCAGCAAATGGGTTTCCACCCGCTGCACCATTGCCACCAACTCCGGCATGACCAAATTGGTCGTATCGCTGCCGCTTGGCCTGATCTTTAAGCACTTCATAGGCTTCGTTTAACTCTTTAAACTTGGCTTCATCACCACCTTGATCTGGGTGATGCTTCACTGCAGCACGACGAAAAGCCTTTTTGATCTCGTCGGCACTTGCGTCTTTGCCAACTCCTAAAACTTCGTAATAGTCTCTCTTAGCCATGCTCTACTCTTTGTTTAATTTATTCCTAGTGCTTACTCATACTCTAACACTATTTTTTCGGCATCGTGAAAATCTACCTCGGCCATCTCAAATGACCCATGCAAATCATCTTTGTGCGGGTAGCTAAGATGACCATGGCTTTTATAGATAATTGAGTGTGCAACTTCAGGTTTTTCACGCCAATAACCTTCTCCCCAATAGTACTCGTATCTCTCAATTTTGCCCTCTTTATCTTCTGGCAATTCTCTTGTCACGCAGAAATAGGGCTGTTGGTTCTGTGGACCCTCTAAGACACTCACGCTAATTATATGTCCTTCTTCCGTTCTGGCATGGCCATGCAGCAGATCGGTATCTCTATGTAAATTGGGATCGCTCGGCATATTAAGAATCTGCGTGGACACTTGGTGCTCAATCTCGTTTAAGCTGTTCTTTAGTCTCTCCATTACTTTAGGCCGTCCTTCATCTTGGTGATCTTGTCCGCACAACTTAACCAAATCAGACAAAAGGACATTATTTTTCCTTTTTGTCGGTGTCTTTCTCGTCAACCACTTCGCCTTCAACTGGTTCGTCAGACTTTTTGGCTTCATCGTCTTCTGCTGGAGCTTCTGCTTTGGCAGCTTCTTCGTACATTTTAGCGCCGATAGGCATAATTTTTTCGCTCAATTCTTTGCCTGCTGCTTCGAGTGCATCTTTGTCGGCTTTTTCATCAGCTTGCACCTTCTTTGCAGCCTCTATGGCTTCATCTAAAGTCTTTATGTCATCTTCACTTAGCTTATCTTTGTTATCAGACTTCATCTTCTCAGCCTGATACACCGCATTTTCTAGTACGTTGCGAGACTCGATAGCTTCTCGCTTTTTCTTGTCTTCTTCGGCGTGGGCTTCGGCATCTTTGGCTGCTTTTTCAACCTCTTCTTTGCTTAAGTTACCGCTGTTTTGGATGGTAATACTCTGCTCTTTGCCAGAACCTTTATCCTTGGCTGTAACATTCAAGATACCGTTGGCATCTAGGTTAAAGGTAACTTCGATTTGTGGGACCCCACGAGGAGCAGACGGAATGCCATCAAGCACAAATCGTCCAAGCGATTTATTGTCGGCAACCATTTCTCGCTCACCCTGAACTACATGGATCTCTACCTGTGGCTGGTTATCTGCAGCCGTCGAGAATGTTTCGCTCTTACTGCTTGGGATGGTTGTGTTTCGCTCGATCAGTTTTGTGGCTACGCCGCCCAGTGTCTCGATACCAAGACTTAGTGGCGTTACGTCTAAAAGCAATACGTCTTTCACATCGCCCTGCAAAACTCCACCCTGGATAGCTGCACCCACGGCAACAACTTCGTCTGGGTTTACACCTTGTTTTGGATCTTTACCAAAAATGCTCTTTACCTTTTCGATCACAGCTGGCATTCGGGTCATACCACCAACAAGGATTACCTCGTTAATATCGCTAGACTTTAGCTTGGCGTCTTTCAGAGCTTTCTCAACTGGGCCCGCTGTTCCATCAATAAGATCAGCTACAAGCTCGACTAGTTTTGCTCGAGTTAGTTTGTATTCGAAGTGTTTTGGACCATCAGCATCTGCTGTGAGGAATGGTAGGTTGATATCTGCCACTTCGGTAGTAGAAAGCTCTTTTTTAGCTTTTTCGGCTTCTTCCTTAAGTCGCTGCATAGCTGCTTTGTCGTCTTTGATGTCGATGCCAGATTCTTTTTTGAATTCATCAACAAAGTGGTTCACGATTCGAAGGTCGAAGTCTTCGCCACCAAGGTGCGTGTCACCGTTGGTAGATAATACTTCGAATACGCCGTCACCAAGCTGCAAGATAGACACATCGAACGTACCACCACCAAGGTCAAATACAGCAATCTTTTCTTCTTTGCCCTTGTCTAGCCCGTAAGCTAGCGCTGCGGCAGTCGGTTCGTTAATAATTCGTTTTACTTCTAGGCCAGCAATCTTGCCAGCATCTTTTGTAGCTTGCCTCTGTGAATCATCAAAATACGCAGGCACGGTAATAACAGCTTCGGTAACTGGCTCGCCAAGAAATGCTTCGGCATCTGCCTTGAGCTTGCTAAGAATCATGGCACTTACTTCTTCGGGTGTATAGCCCTTTCCAGACATTTCTACCTGTACAGCAGTCCCTTTTTTATCGATCTTAAATGGCATTAGCTTGATATCTTTTTGGACCTCTTTGTCGCTAAACTTACGACCAATTAGTCGTTTTACACCAAAAATCGTGTTAGTTGGGTTCGTTACACGCTGACGATTGGCTACCTGGCCAACAAGTCGTTCGTTGTTTTTATTGATAGCGACCACACTTGGTGTCGTTCGGTTACCTTCGCTGTTTGCAATAATTTCAGGCTTACCAGACTGAACTACAGCCATAGCTGAATTAGTTGTCCCGAGGTCTATTCCTATAATTTTTCCCATTGTATTACTCTCCTTATGTTTAGCAGTCGTATATGTGTACTGCTAGTTTACCGAGTTGGCAGTCTCATGTCAAGAGTGCTAAATAACTTCTTGCCTCTCTTTGTATACAATGCTCGGCTCAAACTTAAATGCTATCTCTTGACCACTATCCAACCCTACCAAGAAAGCCTTGGACTCCAGAGGAATATCCTTTTCGTATAGATCAATCAAATGATTCCCGATAACCTCGTATACTTCATTGGCACTCTTTGGGCAGAGCTCTCGGGCGGGATATAAAGGAAAGGTTTGCGAGTTGGTGAGGCTTCTAATTATTTCAGCCATTCTTAAGTACTTTTTACTTTGACCATAGCGTGACGGATGACCTCGTTGCCGAGCATGTAGCCAGATTGTAATTCTTCACTAACAATTTCTTGATCTCCGTCGCCCTCTGCACTTACAGCTTCGTGTATCGTTGGGTTAAATGGCTCACCAACTGTCTTGATTTTTTGTACGCCAAGATCGCTTAGAACTTTTTCAAACTGTTTCACTACGCCCTCTATACCTTTTACGTAGTCATGGGTCTTTATGTCCTTTGGTACATGCTTAAGGGCCCGTTCAAAATTATCTACAACGGGCAGCAGGTCTTTTACGACATCAGCTTTTACTACATTTTTGAGCGCTGTGATCTGTTCGTCGTGCCGTCGGCGGACATTAATAACATCTGCACGCTCTCGCTGCAAAGCTTCGGTAAGTTCAGAAATTTGAATCTGTAAATCTTCAATTTTTGGCTTCTTAGGCATTGAGTGTTTTCTCCAACGTGGTACTTACATAGTCAACTAACCCGACTACTTGGTTATAATTTTGGCGAGTTGGACCAACCACACCTACAAAGCTCTGACCATCTGGCGTGTGCACACGGCCAATTATGGAGCTAGCTCCTGCAGAACGACCAATAGGGTTCTCTTGACCGATATACACAGTAACTCGATTGTTATCGTGATATATCTGGTCGACTAATTCGGGTAGTCTCTCGACGAGCTGGGCTATACCAAAAGCCTCTCGTCCACCGTAAAATTCTGGATGCTGAAATAAACTTGCCAGACCATATTGATATGTACGACCGTTAAAAAGTCCAATGCTTAGGTTGTTTGTAGCCAGTGCAAGAGCTTGAACCGCATTTTTTATTGCTTGCTCTGATTCTCCAGAATCTTTAATCTGGCGCTCGATAGCATGCGCCTGCCGAGAGACTGCTTGAGATTCTTGATCTTGCAATCCATTCACATAAAACCGATACCCTTTGTCTGTCGGAATTCTACCAGCGCTCGTGTGGGGTTGCATGATATAGCCAAGGCGTTCAAGCTCTGCCATTTCACTACGAATAGTGGCACTTGATACGTCGAAAAGCTTAGCAAGTAGACTACTACCTACAGGGCTTGCGACCTCGGCATATTGCTCAACAATTGCTCGTAAAATTTGTTCCTGACGTGGGCTCATATTAGGGCTGCTCTTTTCCCTTTCATGCTTCAAAGTATACAATTTTGGCACTCAAATGGCAAGAGTGCTAAAGTTTTGCGAGCAAGTCTTTAGCAAGAGCTCTGGCTTCTTCTGTAGATTCTTTACCGAGTGTACCGTTGGCAATAGCTTCTACTTCTTGAATTGACGAAGTAAGATCTCTGTTTATCACAAAGTAAAAATAATCTTTATCTAACGCTTCTTGTAGCTCTACTTTTGCTGTTTGGAGTCTGCGGCTAATATCGATCGGGTCTATATCATTCTCGTGATAGCGTTTTTTGAGCCGTTCTTGCCAAATTTCGTAGCTTGGTGGGAGCAAGAAAATCGGCTTTACCGTAGGGCTAATCGCCATGTACTCTACGACACCTTGGATTTCAAGATCGCTAATTGCTATGAGTCCTGCATCGTGTGAGGCTTGGATTTCTGCAATGCTTGTTCCATAGACATTGTTGCTAAATATTTTTGCCTCGATAAATTCGTTACTATCGAGCATCTGCTCAATCTTTTTGAAGTCTACAAAATGGTAATCTACCCCATCTGTTTCCAGCACGCCCAAATTGTGACGAGGTGGTCGTGTAGTATGGGAAACAATATGGTGAAAATCGCCAGTTGCTAACAGTTCTTTTCGAATGGTATCTTTGCCAGCACCCGAAACACCGACCAAAAAAACAACACGAGTGCTCTTTACAATTTCTACTGCTTGAAAAGGAGTTTTATAAGCAGCCAGTTTTTCTTTGAGCTTATCTTCCATTGAGAAGACTATACCACAGCCCTCTTATTTAAAGCATCTATCAGCTCTCGCATCTTGGTTCTTGCAGATTCATCTATGCCTTTACTATCTTTGCCCTGTAGGTATTCCTGCGCCTTTTGCAAAGTATCTTCTTTTGTCTTAGTTTCCAGACAATAATATGTGTCTTCTTGTAGCGCAATCTCTAATTCTTTTTTGGCAGCAAACAAGCGTCTTTTTACTTCGCTTTCATCAAGTTTTCGGTTTGCCTGAAGCCTACTGATTAGTTCCTCCAAGCTTGGTGGAACAAGAAATATCGTTTGGATATTTGGTTTTAGCTCTCGCAGTTCTTTTTCTGTTTGTACGATCAAGATACTCAGACCCACCTGGCCTGCAGAAAGTTTCTTAATTTCATTGACGTGCATCGCAGAAACTTGCTGATTGTGTACCAGAGCCACCTGCAAAAACTCCTGCTTCTCAAGCTCACGCTTCATTTCTTGAACAGAGATAAAATGATAATCTACTCCGTTTTTTTCGGTCTCTCGTATAGGCCGAGTAGTACTTGAAAGAATTGGCAAGTATCGTTTAGGGTAATTTTTGATGAGTGTATTTCTTAGTGTATCTTTGCCAGCTCCAGCAGGACCGGCAATAACTATAAAATTACTTTTTAGAAAAATTTCTAGTGCCTCCTTGTTTGGTTGATAATTTTCTATCAACTTTTCAAACTCTTCTATCTGTTTGCTGTCCAGAAGCATTAGTCTCGTTTTAAAAGCACAGTGAACGCTTCGCTTGGAATATCAACTTTGCCAAAACGCTTCATGCGAGCTTTACCTTTCTTTTGTTTCTCAAGTAACTTCTTCCGTCTTGTCACATCACCACCGTATAGTTTTGCAGTTACGTCTTTCCGATAGCCGCTGATATCTTCACGAGCAATAAATTTTCCGCCAATACCCGCCTGCAAAGCAACCTTAAAGTTTTGGCGGGGAATAATATCTTTAAGTTTTCTAACCGTTTCTCGCCCCAAACTCTGTGCTTCACTACGATGCACCATAACCGAAAGTGCATCGACCTTATCACCCGCTACATAAAAATCGACTCGCACTAAATCTTCGGCTCGATAATTATCC
>CAZXTF010000008.1:19630-20332 GCA_964643605.1 uncultured Candidatus Saccharibacteria bacterium
TTATCCAGCTCATAATTAAACGAACCGTAACCACTGGTAATACTTTTTAGCTCATCGTAAAAATCTGTCAATAAGTTAGCTAGTGGTGCCTCAAAATCGATAACTGCCAGCTGGTCATCAACAAAGCTAATATTCTTTTGCATACCACGCTTGCTGGTAATAAGCTGCAAAACTCCGCCCACATATTCTTTTGGTACGACAATCTCTCCCTTAATCCACGGTTCCCGGATTTCTTTAATCTTTGCTACATCGGGAAGCTCACTAGCAGATCTAATGTCTATATCTTCTCCGTCGAGCAAGCTTACTTCGTAGTCAGATGAGGGATTAGTGACAACAAGTGTTAGATTGTATTCCCGCTCCAGCCGCTCACGAACGATATCCATATGGAGCAATCCCAAGAAACCAATCCGTACACCAAACCCTAGCACCGGTGAGTTCTCCAGGCTAAATTGAAGTGCAGAATCACTAAGAGATAGTTTTTCGACAGCATCTTTAAGTTCTTGATAATACTCGTTGCTTTCTGGGAAAAATCCAGCATACACAAATGGGTGGATTTCTTTATATCCGGGTAGGGCAGAAACTGCCGAACCTTCACTGAGCGTAACAGTATCACCAACTTTCGCTTCACGGGTACTCTTTAAATTCGTAACAATGTAGCCAATTTCTCCCGCTTCAAGTGCTTTACCTGGCTTAGCGTCTGGC
>CAZXTF010000008.1:20342-27916 GCA_964643605.1 uncultured Candidatus Saccharibacteria bacterium
ACCAACTTCGAGGGCCAGACCATCTGCGCTAGTTGCCATCATCTTAATCGCTGCGTTTTTCTTAATAGCTCCATCGAATACTCGAACGTATAGAATCACACCACGATAATCATCATAATAACTATCGAAAATTAAAGCTTTTGTTGGCTCGTTTAATTTGCCCTGTGGAGTAGGTATCTTGGCAATAATCGCATCTAAGATTTTGTCGACATTTTGCCCTGTCTTAGCAGAGATTGGGATAATATCTTCTTGCTTGCAACCCAGCAAACTAATAACTTCTTTGCTTACTTTCTCAACATCTGCAGCAGGCAGATCAACTTTATTGAGCACCGGAATTATAGAAAGGTCTGCCTCCATCGCAAGATATAAATTTGCGAGTGTTTGCGCCTGAATACCCTGAGATGCATCTACGACCAAGATAGCACCCTCACATGCTTGCAAGCTCCGTGAAACTTCATAAGAAAAATCAACGTGGCCTGGCGTATCAATAAGATTTAACTGATAGCTCTTGTAGCTCATCCGAACAGGAGCCAGCTTAATAGTTATACCTTTTTCCCGCTCTAGATCCATTTTATCAAGTAACTGTGCCTTCATATCTCGCTTCTCAACCGTGCCAGTAAGTTCCAATAGACGGTCAGCGAGCGTTGATTTCCCGTGATCAATATGTGCAATAATACAGAAATTTCTGATTTTATCTTGATTCATTACTAATAATTATACGCTAGAGGGAGTTGGTTCTTATATTTTAATAGGTGCGAGTATGAAACTACGAACCTTACGGACAACCGGCTTAGCCTCTTCAAGCCCAAATAATGTAGACATACCGATATGAACCAGAAATGTTACAGACGCTATGGCACCAAGTTTAGTGCTCAATGTAACAAAGCCACGATCTCCACTTTCTAGCGGCATAATGGAGATCATACAGAACGTTGCAACTACTGTAAATCCTGTTACAGAAATTATTTTTACAAGGCCGCCAAAGAACGTCGGATCAAGTAATTTATGATCACGAGACACCATAACAATAAATAGCACCACCACTTCAGCTGCCGCCACAATTGACTGAGCCATAGCGAGACCTGTCACTCCATATGCTGTCGGCCGAGATAATGTATAGGCAAGAATAATGTTTAAAATAATTGCAAATAAAGAGACGAAGAGTGGTGTCTTGGTGTCTTTTTGTGCATAAAACCACCGAGACATCATGGCATAAATAGTTCGAAAGATAATTGCCCCAACAAAGAATCCAAGAATCAATGCAATCTCTGGGGCATCACGACTAAAGATAAGACGAGCCAAATATCCCCGAGCAAAATACGAGATAACTGCTATCGGCAAAATCAGCCAAATAATAACTCGCAGGATTTTTAAGAAGTCTTTGCGAAAGAGGTCTGGTCGTCCTTGCGCAATACGATCGGTAAGTCGTGGGAAAGCAGCTGTGGAAATCGCTGTTCCCACCAACATAGTTGGAGCTGTGTGCAGCACAAAAGCATTTTCGTAATAACTAATATTTCCTTCACCTAGCCGCCTGGCAAAGTTAGTCTCAACAATACTGTTGATCGAATCAATACCTTGGTCGATTGAGCGAGGGGGTAGCTGCACCAGCATTTGTCGAAAATCCTGACTCTGCCAGTTAATTTTACGACTGTATTTAAAGTTAAGTCCCGAGAACCCAAACAAAGCAATTAGTAGCTGCAAAATAGCACCAGCAAGCGCCCCAATACCCAGACCAATTAGGCCAACATTATCCTTGAAAATAAATATGCTGACGATAATTGTTAGGTTGTATATGATCGGCCCAATTGCATAAAAGAAGAATCTACCAAACGTCTGCTGTACCGCCATCAAGATACCCGAGATCGTAAATAAGAACGGATTAAAAGCAACGATCCGCATAATTGTTGTGGCATTATGCAGCTGTTCTGGACTCAAGTTTGGTGCCACAATATAGCGGATTAACGGTTCGGCAAAAACTAAGATAATTACACCAACTGCCAGCATCACAAGAGCAAGCAAATTAAGTAAGCTATTACTTAATTCCCAGGCACCTTTTTTGTCGCCTTTTGCTATCCTATCTGCCAAGAACGGCATGAAGGCTACACCTAATGCACCTGCTGCAACGGTAAAGAAAAAGAAATCAGGGATCTTAAAGGCAGCAAAGTACGCATCGGTACTGTCTGGGCCAAGAGCTAGAAAGTTTGCGTTTACTAGCTTGACTCTAAGTATTCCAAGAAGTTGCGCCATAAAAGCAGCAAAAGCCAACAGTGCCGCAGCACTGCCAAGGCTAATTCTTTTATTGGCACGGTTTAAGAAGCGTCTTCGATTCACTGCCGTTTATTATACGTTCTGACGGTGCTTTTTTACAGGTTATTTATTGTTAGAAAAAAGATTCTAGTATAGTGCTGCTGATTTAGGAAGGGATGACCCTTGCAGAATCTCGACAACTTCTTCTGCTTCGACTGTTTCTTTTTCGAGTAATGCATCTTTGAGCGCTTCAAGCTTACCCTTGTTCGCATTTATGACATTTCGTGCTCGATTAGCTGCTTCGGTAATAAGTGCCTCAACTTCATCATCAATAATCTTAGCTGTATCGTCCGAATATTGTCGTTCGTGCACCATACGCTCGAGCATCATACCTTCCTCCACATGGAATACTTGATCTCGTAGCTTCTTGCCCATCCCTTGGTTAACTACCATGTCTCGAGCTAGTTCTGCAGCCTTTTGCAAATCGCTACCTGCACCAGTTGTTACCCGATCAGATCCATAAATAATCTCCTCAGCAATCCTACCACCAAGCATTCGAGCCAAGACATCTTTATACTCCAAAATACTATGGTAGCTCTTGTCTTCTGGCGGGATAAACCACGTTACACCACCGGTTGATCCACGAGAAATAATAGTAACTTTGTGCACCAAATCACTATCTGGCAACACGTGGCCCACGATAGCGTGGCCAGCTTCGTGGTACGCAGTGAGCTCTTTTTCGTGCTCACTCATAATCTTGCTCTTACGCTCTGGACCAATAGCGACCTTCTCGAATGCTTCGGTTACTATGCTATTTGTAAGCTCTTTTTGATTCCTACGAGCTGCCAAAATTGCAGATTCGTTCGCAATGTTTGCTAGATCCGCTCCTGAACTTCCAGCAGTTTTACCAGCAAGAGCCTTGAGGTCTACATTTTTTGCGAGAGGTTTTTTCTTGAAGTGTGTTTTTAGAATTGCTTCTCGGTCTTTTCGATCGGGCAAGCCAATATTAACCCTACGGTCGAAACGACCTGGTCGAAGTAACGCTGGGTCAAGCACATCAGCTCGGTTCGTGGCTGCCAGCACGATCACATTTTGCCCTTGTTCAAAACCATCCATCTCTACCAAAATCTGGTTAAGGGTCTGCTCTCGTTCGTCATGTCCACCGCCCATACCACTTCCACGACGGCGACCAACTGCATCAATCTCATCTACAAAGATAATACACGGAGCGTTCTTCTTGGCTTTGGCAAACAAGTCTCGAACTCGGCTTGCACCCACACCCACAAACATTTCAACAAACTCAGAACCACTAATACTAAAAAATGGTGCGTTAGCTTCACCAGCAGCAGCTCGAGCAAGCATCGTCTTACCGGTACCCGGAGGACCCACTAAAAGTACGCCCTTTGGAATACGTGCGCCAAGGCTTTCAAACTTCTTTGGATATTTCAGAAACTCTACAACTTCTTCGAGATCTTCTTTGGCTTCATCGCTACCTGCAATGTCCTTAAAGGTAACTTTATCTTTCTCATTCCCATACAAACGAGCCCTGCTCTTACCAAAGCTCATCGCTTGATTACCCTGCCCCTGAGCACTGCGCAGCATATAAAATAAGATGATCCCAATCACCAAGATTGGCAGCAAGCTCAAGCCCACATTTGTCCAAATTGCACCGCTGTTTGATTCTGGCTTATTTACAATCTCAACGTTCGCATCTTTATTAAGGCCCTGCTCATAGATACTAGAGCCTGCCTCCTTACGAGATTTTTCAGAAGGCTTGTCTTCATCATTTTTGGTAATCGCTAATGCATCGCCAGAAATTGCAATCTGTTTTAATTGGCCATCATTTGCCCGAGAAATAACGTCCGAAAATGCTACCTCTTTGAGTTTTTCGGGCTGGTTCATCGATGTAAAAATTATCAAACCAAACAAAATCAAAAGAGCAATAAAACCGGCATTTCGCACGTTCTGGTTCCGATTTTTACCTGGCCCTTTATTCGTAATCCGAAACGATTTTT
This sequence comes from uncultured Candidatus Saccharibacteria bacterium, assembly GCA_964643605.1. Lineage (GTDB taxonomy): Bacteria > Patescibacteriota > Saccharimonadia > Saccharimonadales > 2-12-FULL-41-12 > CAMTWJ01. Next base: position 24,605 of record CAZXTF010000008.1, read on the forward strand.
TATCCATGTATCAATTCATTATACAGATTGAAGCCCTGAGATGCGAGCTGTCTTTTTATCAACTATAAAATAGACCCCAGCAGTGATTGGTATCTGGCTTCCAGCCGACAATGTTTTCAGCCCTACCACCAGTCGTTCAATGTTTTTCCGATCGAAAGATACATTATGAGCACGAAGTACTTGGGCCAAAACTTCGCTTGCTACATCATGTGGCAAAGCGGCAAACCCCTCTCGGTCCAGCGCACCTGTTTCTTGCTGATTTATAAATAGGTCAACTAGCTCATCAATTTCCTGATTTCGTTTATGCGAGGTCTCGGCCATCTTTAGTAACTGCTGTTTTTGGGCCGTGCTTATTTTAGGCACGATATTAAAACGTACATAATTTCTGAAATATTTTGGATCTTGATTGGTTTTGTCTTCTCGCCACTGTAAATTGTTACTTCTAGCATAACGCAAAATTTCTGCCTTCGAGTAATCAAGCAGTGGACGTAACACATTTTTTCTATTTTTCATGGGGCTCAAGCCTTTGCGACCCGTTCCTCGGCTCAAATTCATAATGATTGTCTCGAGCACATCATCCTGATGGTGCGCAGTAACAACTGCATGTGCCCCGTACTCTTTCATCATTTGAAACAAAAATTTATAGCGAGCCGAGCGAGCTTTATCCTCGCTAGCCCCTTCTCCAAGAGAAGTACTCTCTGCCACAAATGACAAACCGTAGCTATCTGCCAGCTCCTCCACAAAAACTCTGTCTTTATACGAATCTTCTCTGATGCCGTGGTCGAAATGTGCCACCACCAACTCAAGCTCTGAAAGCTTACTTAACACGTTAAGTAATACGACCGAGTCCACCCCTCCCGAGACGGCAATGATGTATTTTCCTGGCTGGAGGTTTATCTTCATATCTGTAATAATTGTAGCAGTGTATGAAAAAACTGTACTTCATTCGCCATGGCGAAAGTGAATTTAATAAAGCCCACAAATGGGCAGGCTCGGTTGATACTCCACTCACCCAAACTGGCCATGAACAAGCTCAAAAAGCCGGCAAAGAGCTAAAAAAACAAGGCCTAGCCTTTGATATCATCATTAGCTCACCGCTCGAGAGAGCTCACCAGACGGCAAAAAATATTGCTACAGAACTCGAGTATCCTCATGTAGAAATTATCCTAGAATCTCGTCTTGTCGAGCGCAATTTCGGCAGCCTAGAGGGACGGAAGGACCTAATCGCAGCAACCAAATATGTTATCGACGAATCCACTATTGATAGTATCGACGGTGTTGAGATGCTAATAGACTTACAGCAAAGAGCAAATGAGCTTCTGGCGTACCTACACTCACTTCCCCACCAACACATCCTCGTTGTTGGTCACGGAGCTATGGGCCGAGCCTTACGAAGAGCTATTAACAATGAACCGCTTCACAAACGTGGCACGTCATACAAAAATGCCGAGATTGTGAGATTTATATGAGCAACCCCAGAGTTGGTATTGGAGTTTTTGTCTGGAGAGATGACAAGTTTCTTATGGGCAAACGAAAAGGCTCACATGGTCATGATACCTGGAGCATACCAGGCGGACACTTAGAGTTTGGTGAATCGTGGGAAGAGTGTGCTAGTCGAGAAGTCGCAGAAGAAACTGGACTAAAAGTAGACAACGTCCGATTTTTAGCTGCCACCAACGACCTCTTCTTAGAAGACCAGAAACACTACACAACTATCTGGGTAGAATGCGACTGGGTCAGCGGAGAGCCAACCATTAACGAACCAGACAAGTGGATAGACCAGCAGTGGCGAACATTCAAAACATTGCCACAGCCGCTCTTTGAGCCATGCTGGGAGAATCTTAAAAGGACAAAGCCAGAATTATTTAACTAAATGACAGAAATAATACTTTTACTGGTGGGGGTAGTAGTCGGAGCGATGAACTCTATCGCTGGAGGTGGTATGCTTTTCGGCTTTCCTGTCATGATGGCCGTTGGTATGCCCGCTATTACCGCAAACGTGACTGGCCACGTAGCGATACTTCCTGGGCAAATTGGTGCGCTCATCGGCTACCGAGATTATCTACGAAAAGTTCATGCCGTATACCTGGTGTTGCTTATCCCCCTTGCTGTTGGCGCATTTATTGGAGCAAGTCTACTCAAAGATATTTCTCCTGCTCGTTTTGAACAGCTTATCCCCGTTCTATTACTACTAGCAGTTCTCCTTTTTGCATTCCAACCCAGTCTTCACAAATTCTTTCATGCGCACCTAAAAACAAGAAGCAAGAACATTCCTAGGCTAGCTATTATCGGTGCAGCTCTCATACCCCTCGCTATATATGGTGGCTTTTTTGGGGTTGGTTTCGGCTTTATTCTCCTAGCTTTTTTGAGTTTTAGCCATATCCACGATATTCACAGGATCAATGCACTTAAAAACGTAGGAACTTTTACCATTGCCGCTGTAACCACTGCTACACTTTTTGGTTCGGGACTCATCGACTGGCGCAACGGTGTTGTTATGGCTATCGGTTGTGGAGCTGGAGGTTACTTTGGGGCACGGATTGCTCAGCGCTTTTCTTCGCATGCAATACGAATCGTTGTCATAGTAATTGGTGTGCTTTCTGTTGGCTATTTATGGGCTAAATACTAGAGATCTTATTTGATTCTTAGCATAAGCAAGAGTACTATATAGTGTTAATGGCAACTTCTACGCCTCTCTTGCACAGAGGGCCAGAGCAAACCGCTGGCCTGGGCGTAGATCTCTCTCTCGAATTAATTGGAAGCTATCAAGTCAAACCTTCTATAAGACATGGGATTATCCTTCCTAAAGGATTGGATGCAGATGAAAGCAAACCCCAAAAGATCATAGACATCACCCAGGAAAATGAGGACTTCTTCTTTCGAGATATGCAACGTAGCGGCATGTACAGGATGGCGACTCAAGGGTCGGCTCTAATTGTTAGCCTTATCGAGATGACTATAAAAGCTAATAAGCAACTACCCGAAACATCTACGCTCAGAGGATTGAGTTTTATGGACAAAGAAGGAACATGTTACCCTTACGCTCGACCTCTCGATATAGAGCTGGCCAGCGCCCAAGAAAAACGGGGCATGACCCACAAAAAGCACGAGGTCACCATGCTTACTGGCTGTCCTATTGCACAAGAAATTCAAGAGGAAATCTTTGCCATAGATGAGATTGCCATTGTAGCCGCCAGTAAATACGTCCTCCGTTGATCTAGCCAACAGGTATAAAACATGCTACCATTTACCCCTGTAAATGCATTTCTAAACCAGTTTTTCAAACCAAGGAGGCGATTCATTCGCTCCGAC
>CAZXTF010000009.1:0-26327 GCA_964643605.1 uncultured Candidatus Saccharibacteria bacterium
TGCAGGGCAACATCAGCTCGGGAGTGGTGGCTTTTTAGTCGACGAAACCCCGACGAAGCAAGTAACTTGTCGTCTTCTCCCAGGCTATCGTCTTCCTTCATCGTGCCGATTAGACGACGAACTGCTTTTTTAGCAGCACTGTTCTCAACCAGCGGTGCCAGCGTTTGGGCTATATCGTCACGTCGCTTTGGTGATACTTTGGCCGAGCCGAGATCTTTTAAGCCATTTATCACTACAAAACCAGCTGGAGTTACTTCACCTTGTTCGGGATTAAAGAGGGTAGGCATTTCGGTTGGAACGCCGTCTTTGGTTTGCATCATTTGCTCGAATTGTTGTTCGGGTAGGAGTTCTTTGGTGTTTGTGTGTGCTGGGTTTTGGGATGTGTTCATCTTATTATTGTAGCATAAGCTTGATAATTCGTCAATATCATAACTATATCATTTGTAGCTACCAGAGGACTTAGGGTAGTCTATATATATGCAAGATATTCTAGCTGCTTTGGCAGCGTTACTCAAGCAGACAGACGAAGCCATGCAAAACATCGATGTTGCAGGCAAAAAGACCGAGCTGGAAGAACTTAAAAAAGAATCTGAAACCCCAGATTTTTGGCAGGATAATCAGGCCGCTCAAGCAACTATGCAAAAGATATCTAGTCTCGAGGAGCAAACATCGGGCTGGATACAGCTGCAAAAATCGCTCAAAGAGCTGGAAGAACTCGTTAATTTGCAAGATGAATCATTGCGACCTGAGATAGAAGCTCAGCTGCAGAACCTACAAACGCAGTTCGAGCAAAAGCAGTACGAACTGGCCTATAGTGGGCCGCATGATCACGGTAATGCGATTGTTGGCTTTTATGCTGGAGCAGGTGGTACCGATGCCCAAGATTGGGCGGGCATGTTGCTGCGCATGTATACTCGCTTTGCCGAAAAGCAAGGTTATAAAGTAGCATTGCTCGATGAGTCGAGCGGAGACGAAGCGGGGATCAAGAGTGCTACCTTGGAGATAAAAGGTAATCTAGCCTACGGTAAACTACGAGGCGAAAATGGCGTACATCGTTTAGTTCGCCTCAGTCCGTTTAACTCCGATAATTTGCGTCAGACTAGCTTTGCTAAGGTAGAGGTGCTGCCCGAGATCGACAGGCCCGAGCAAGTGCCACTCGACGAAAAAGATCTAAAAATAGATGTTTTTCGGGCTGGCGGGCATGGTGGGCAAAGCGTTAATACTACGGATTCGGCCGTGCGGGTAACGCATATCCCGACAGGTATTACGGTGAGTATCCAGAACGAGCGCAGCCAAATCCAGAACAAAGAAACAGCATTAACTATTTTGCGCTCCAAGCTTGCGGCATTACAAATAGAACAGCACAAAGAAACTATTGCCGAACTCAAAGGCCCCAACCAAGCCAACGAGTGGGGCAGCCAAATCCGCAACTACGTGCTGCATCCATACAAGCAAGTTAAGGATTTGCGCACCAAATACGAAACAACAGATGTCGACAAAGTCCTCGATGGTGATCTAGCCCAACTCATAAAAGCTTACACTGAGCAGGCTGTCTCTTAAGTCAGGCCTTTGCTATAATGCTTATATATGATTCTGTTGGACAGGGTAAACAAGGCATACACCAAGAAGGGCGAGTCTGCGCTGCATCGGATTAATCTGCACGTGGAGCCAAAAGAATTTGTGATTATCATCGGTCCGTCCGGAGCAGGCAAGTCGACGCTGCTCAAGCTACTAACCCGTGAAGAGCGCCCCACGAGTGGCAAGATCATCGTAGGTGGGATCGACTACGATAAATTAAAAGACCGTAATATTCCGCAACTGCGCCGAAAGATTGGTGTGGTGTTCCAGGACTTCAAGCTGCTTTCTAACAAGACCGTGTTCGAAAACGTGGCATTTGCACTCGAGATTGTGGGCATGAGTAACCGAGAGATTGAGCACACCGTGCCGAAAGTTCTGAATATTGTGGGGCTAAAAGGCAAAGAAAATAGTTATCCAACCGAGCTTTCTGGTGGAGAGCGGCAGCGTGTGGCGATTGCTCGAGCAGTGGTGCGCCAGCCTAAAATATTGATTGCCGACGAGCCCACTGGTAACCTCGATCCAAAGCACGCCTGGGATGTTATCCGAGTTTTAGAAAAAATTAATCGCTACGGTACTACGGTACTTTTGACCACGCATAACCAAGAAGTGGTAAACCGCCTAAAACGGCGAGTGATTCGGATTGAAAAGGGTAGGATCGTGAGCGATAAAGCAGGTGGAGCATACAAAGAGTGAAGCGTGAACTAGACTTTAAACACCGGATGATTACTTTTTTCCGTATCTTGCGGTCTGGTGTACACAACGTTTTTCGCAACGCCTGGCTTAGCGTAGCGGCGGTTGCAGTGATGCTGGTGGCTTTGGTGATTATTTTGTCCACGGTAGTTCTTAATATAATGGCCAACAATGCCATCGGCGAGCTGTCCAAAAGTTTGAAAGTATCGATTTATCTAAAAGATGAGGCCACCAAAGAAAAAATAAAGGAGCTAGAAAAAGCAGTTTTGACTAATCCTGAGGTCGAGAGTATCGATTTTGTATCAAAAGAGCAGGCACAGGAACGCTTTACTAATAGCTTTAAAAATGACGAGCAGCTACTGGAAGGGCTGACGCTTCTTGGTGGTGATACATTGCCGGCTTCTTATGAGGTGAGCGTAAAAGATCTTAGCAAACTAAACGAAGTAGAAAGAATTGCCAACCAAGAAGAGTTTAAAGATGTGGTCGACAGTATTACGCTGGGGCGAACTGATGCTCGCAAAACTATCGACCGAGCCGCCTCAGCGCAAAAATTTATAACCACAGCTAGTATCTTGGCGGCGACTATATTTACCATCATCTCGGTATTAATTATCTTCAACACGATTCGAATCGCTATCTTTACTCGGAGCGAAGAAATCCGCAACATGAAGCTTATTGGCGCAACTCCGGGGTATATTCGTGGTCCGTTCTTGGTTGAGACAACATTGTATGGTGTGGTGGCAGGGGTGATAGCAGCAACAGCAGTGTATTCGATAATCTTGTCGATTGGCTCAAAGCTTGCCAACCAACAAGAGTTTGCTGCAACGTACGAGCTCTTTACTAAACCGTCGACAGCAGTTGCGGTGTATATAGGCACAATCTTGGTTGGTATATTGGTAGGTATTTTCTCCAGCGCACTTGCTATGGAGAAGCACCTAAAACTTAAGCGTTGGTAATACGCTTGTGTTAAAATAGATAGTTCAGCCTCTCGTTAATGAGAGAGGCCACAGGCAACTTGAAACGAAAAGAACTTTTGAAAAATCTAAAAAGGGAAGGAACGTAGCCCCTTGCTATAACGACCAAAAAGGAGCACAATGGTAGATATATACTCTAATCAAAAATCAAACATGCAAAAACTAAAAAAGAATCAGGTATATAAAAGAGTCTCAACGCTACTAGTGGCAGTAGTAGCTCTAGCCTCATTTACTATTCCTGCCATTGTGCATGCACAGTCTACGTCGGATCTTCGGAGTCAATCGGCGCAATTGCAAAAAGAAATTGAGGACAATAAAAAGCATGCGGCTCATCTAAAGGCCGAAGGCGACACCCTCAAAAACGCTATTGCCTCACTCGATGTTCAGATAAACCAAGCTACCACCCAAATCCAGCTCACCAGCACCAAGATTAAGCAATTGCAGGTTGAGCTAGACAACGCCCAAAAAGAACTCGACCGCCAGAAAGGCTTACTCAAAGCCAACATGCGAGCTCTCTACAAAAGAGGTGATGCCTCCTCGGTAGAACTTATCGTAGGAAGTGATAGTTTTTCACAATACATCGACGAACAAGAGTACCTAGAACGTCTTAAGCTCGGTATCCAAGAATCAACCACCAAGGTAATTGCCCTCAAACAACAGATTGCTAGCCAGCAGGAGGAGCAGAAGGAGCAGCTTGCAATACAGGAGTCATCTAAAAAATCTCTCGATGATGCACGTAACGGTAGGGCGCAGTTGTTAGCACAAACGCAGGGACAAGAAGCCAGATATCGCCAAGTTGCTAGTGATTTGCAGGCCAAGCGTGAGAAAGTTGAGAAGCAGTTGGCCGCACGGCTTCTAGCTGGAAGCTACACCAGCTTGGGCAGAGTAGAGGCAGGGCAGATGATTGGCCGAGTTGGCATGACAGGCTTTACGTTTGGTCCTCATCTACACTTCGAAGTCAGAGGTAGCAACTTTAATCCAATTAATCCGTATAGTAACGGGCTTGGTGGTAGTATGACCTGGCCAGTGCCTGCATCAGGTAGTGTCTCTCAGGGGTTTGGCTGTGTTGCAGAATCGTATTACTCAACAAAATGTAGTGGTGGTGGGAGCTTACACGCAGGAGTTGATATAGCTGCAAGTCTTGGCTCTCCAATTGTTGCAGCAAAAAGTGGAACTATTATCCATCGAGCAAATGATGGAGATGGTTATGGAAACAAGGTTATTATCCGTCACGACGACGGCACATTTACGTTGTATGCTCACTTGCAATAACACCTCAAAAGCAGTATAATGCTTGTGGTTAGTTTCAAAATAAAAAACCAAACAAAAACACCATGGCTAAAAAACAAATTGTAAAAGTAAGTTTTGTACCTATTTTGGTAGGTGTTTTGTTATTTGGTTTTATGGGAGCACCGTTTTTGAGTACTGGCCGAAGTGCGGCTCAATCTGTTCAAGAGCTTCGTAATCGAGCCGCTGCATTGCAGCAAGAGATCAATGCGAGTAATGCTCAGGCTTCACAGCTAGCCCAACAAGGCGACACCCTCAAAAACGCTATTGCCTCACTCGATGTTCAGATAAACCAAGCTACCACCCAAATCCAGCTCACCAGCACCAAGATTAAGCAATTGCAGGTTGAGCTAGACAACGCCCAAAAAGAACTCGACCGCCAGAAAGGCTTACTCAAAGCCAACATGCGAGCTCTCTACAAAAGAGGTGATGCCTCCTCGGTAGAACTTATCGTAGGAAGTGATAGTTTTTCACAATACATCGACGAACAAGAGTACCTAGAACGTCTTAAGCTCGGTATCCAAGAATCAACCACCAAGGTAATTGCCCTCAAACAACAGATTGCTAGCCAGCAGGAGGAGCAGAAAAATCTTAAGAAACAGCAAGAGGCGCAACGAGGCTTAATCCAAAAGGCGAAGGCCGAGCAAGCTGCAATCTTGGCCGAAACACAGGGACAAGAAGCCAGATATCGTGAGCGAAGTTCGCAACTGCAGAAGCAACAAGCTAATTTGCTAGCACAGATTGTGTCACGAAGTACGGTTATCTCGGGAGTAGGAACGGGTTCGTATCCATGGGCTAGCTACCGAGAAGGTTCTTGGACTCACGGAGGTTCTTGCAACTACGGCGATGATATTGACCCATGGGGTTACTGTTACCGACAGTGTGTATCTTTTGCCGCATGGCGTTTGTACTCGACTGGCAAAACTCCCCCCAAGAACTATGGTAATGCCGAAAACTGGGACGACGCAGCTCGAGCTCGAGGTATCCCAACTGGCAAAACTCCCCAAGTTGGGGCGATCGCTGTCTGGAATGGTTATGAAGGACATGTTGCATATGTAGAAGAAGTGTTGGGCGGTGGCAAAGTCCGTATCAGTGAATACAATGCCGTGCCAGCTCTTCAGGGGCGCTACTCCCAGCGTATTATCAATGCTGGCGATCCTGCAGCGTATATCTACTTCTAGACAAAATGTTCGCTCGCTCTAATGGTTTTGGTGTAAAATAAGACCTAACCAAGAGTCTAAAAAGCGAGGGAGCGGTGAGCATCTATGCCTAAAATACCGAGGCAATTTAAAAATCCAAAAGTTAAAACTGTCTTTAAGACAGGGGTTAATGTAGCGATACTACTCGTTGTCTTTGGCGTAGGTGTGGCATTTGGTCAGGGTAAGATTGTATTTGGCCCTGATGCGCTGTACCATCGCTCATCTCAGAAAAATGCCCCCGAAAAAATCGACACAGCTGGTGTGCAAGAAGTTTACAAGATGCTTCGCCAGAGTTTCGACGGTCAGCTCGATACGGAGAAGCTACAAGATGGTATGAAGGAAGGGCTAGTTAAGGCCGCTGGCGACCCGTATACCGAATTTTTGAACGCCAATGATAGTAAACAGTTTGAAGAACAGCTCAGTGGTAGCTTTGAGGGTATCGGGGCAGAGCTGAGCAAAGATGGTAATAATATCGTTATTGTTTCACCAATCGCTGGGTATCCAGCCGAAAAGGCAGGGCTCAAGCCAAAAGACGTTATTGTAAAGATTAACGACGAAGACGCAACCAACATCACTGTAACAGAGGCAGTTAACAAGATCCGAGGCCAAAAAGGGACAAGCGTAAAGCTCAATATAGCACGTGATGGCAAAACGTTCGATGTGACGATTACCCGTGAGACGATTACCTTGCCAAGCGTTAAGTACGAGATGGCAGCAGGAAATGTTGGGGTTATTACTATCTCTCGATTTGGTGAAGATACGGTAGAGCTAACTACCAAAGCTGCCAATGATCTTAAGGCCCAAGGTGCGAAAAGCATCGTGCTCGACCTGCGGGGTAACCCGGGGGGCTTACTCGATGCAGCAGTTGGAATTTCTAGCCTGTGGCTCGACAAAGGAGACACTATTTTGCAAGAAAAACGAGACAATACCGTGGTACGGACATTTTATGCCAATGGCAACAATGCTCTAAAGGGTATGCCAACAGTGGTACTAATCGACGATGGTAGTGCCAGCGCCAGCGAAATTGTGGCAGGTGCTCTAAAAGATAATAATGCGGCAACGCTTATGGGTGTAAAGAGTTACGGTAAGGGAAGTGTCCAAGAGGTTCGCAGGCTAATGGGCGGTGGCACGCTAAAAGTTACGGTAGCTCGCTGGTTTACACCTGCTGGTCAGAATATCGACAAACATGGTATCGAACCAGATGAGAAGGTAGAGCTAACCGACGAAAACATCAAGGCCAAGCAAGACACGCAAAGAGACGCTGCTTTACGCAAACTCCAAGCACAACAATAAAATGGCTTCAAAAGTTGCGTCTAACAGATAAGTACGGTAGTATTTAAGTAAAGCTAAAGAGGCGAGGGATTTTGGCAAAGCAAACAAAATTTATTTTTGTTACCGGAGGTGTATTATCCGGACTCGGGAAGGGCATAACAGCAGCTTCCATTGCCCGCACCCTTCAAGCCCGTGGCCTCAAGGTAAACTTACAAAAACTCGACCCATATCTAAATGTCGATGCCGGTACACTTAACCCAGCCGAACACGGCGAGTGCTTTGTAACGGCTGATGGCGCCGAGACCGACCTAGACCTCGGCCACTACGAGCGATTCCTTGATATCGAACTAACCCAGTCCAGCAGTGTTATGAGCGGGCGTTTGCTGCGCAATCTTATCCAGGACGAACGAGACGGCAAGTTTTTGGGCCAAACGGTACAAGTGCTGCCTCATTTTACAGGGGTAATTAAAGACAGCGTACTAAAAGCAAGCCAAGGTTTTGATGTGCATATTGTAGAGATTGGCGGTACAGTGGGTGACTACGAAAGTCCTGCTTTTATCGAGGCAATCCGAGAACTTGGCCTGCAGATGGGCAAAGATAACTGTGCCTATGTACACGTCGTGTACTTGCCATATTTGGGCGCCAGCCAAGAGATCAAGACCAAGCCAGCCCAAAACGCCCTAAAAGATTTGCGAGCGGTTGGTATTATTCCTGATGTTTTGGTAGCTCGCAGTGAAGTCGCTCCTCCAGCAGAGGTAAAGAGTAAACTGAGTTTACATGGTGGTGTAAATAAAGACGCTGTTGTATTGCTACCAAATGCACCAACTATTTATCAGGTGCCATTGACAATTGAAGAACAAGGGATTGGCGATTTAATTGCTAAACAACTAGGATTTGGCAACAAAAAACCAGACCTAGAGGAGTGGGAATCTATGGTTGCTCGGGCGCTTAGCAACCCAGAAAAAACATATAAAGTTGGCGTAGTGGCTAAGTATCTTGATAACCAGGATACATACATATCTGTTTTTGAAGCTCTTCGGGCGGCAGCTTGGGCCGAAGGCGTGTCGCTTGACCTAGCGTGGGTAAATGCCGAGGAGCTGACCGATGGAAAAGAACTAGAAGCATACGATGGGTTATTGGTGCCTGGTGGCTTTGGTGAACGTGGTGTCGAAGGCAAGATCTTGGCCGCACAGACTGCACTAAAGGAAAAACAGTCATATCTTGGTCTCTGTTTGGGCTTGCAGGTTGGAGTAATTGCAGCTGCCCGAAATGCTGGCCTGCCTGACGTAAACTCTGCCGAGTTTGCTCCTAGTTCACAGAACCCAGTTATTGCTACCATGAACGGCCAAGAGGGCAAAGAAAACACTGGTGGCACTATGCGACTTGGTAATTATCCGTGTGTTCTTGCTAGTGACAGTCAGTCTGCCAAGCTATACGGCTCAGAAAAAATCGAAGAACGACACCGTCACCGCTACGAGTGTAACAACCAATACCGAGACCAGTACGAGTCGTGGGGCATCAAGGCAGTTGGCTTAAGTCCAGATAAAAAGTTAGTCGAAGTTATCGAGGCAATTGACCACCCATTCTTTGTAGCCAGCCAGTTTCACCCAGAGTTTAACTCACGTCCTACTAGGCCACATCCGCTGTTTATTGGCTTTGTCCGAAGCTTGAAAAAATAGCCAAAAACTATTACCATAAACATAATGAGTAAACAGAAAACAATTCTAATTGTTGAGGACGACGAAAACCTCGGTAGCGTATACGAAACACGCTTGCAGGCAGAGGGCTTTAGCACCAAGCGAGCCACCAACGGAGAAGAAGCTATTGTAGCTGCCACTCAGGCAGTGCCAGATCTAATCTTGCTTGACGTGATGATGCCCAAAGTCAGCGGCTTTGATGTGCTCGATATTTTGCGCAATACACCAGCAACTTCAAATGCAAAAGTTATTATGCTGACAGCTCTTAGTCAAGACAGCGACAAAGAACGAGCCAAACAGTTGGGTGTTGATGATTATCTTATAAAATCCCAAGTAGTCATCGCCGAAGTTGTGGAACGAGTCAAGCAACATCTAAGAGACGAATAACAGAGGTAGGTAATTGACAAAATAGCAAAAGTTTGCTATTATAGACAATGAGTATGACTCAAACAAACACTACCCCAAAACCAACATTAGAACTCGCAGAAGCACAAAGCCCTAATTACTATGTGTTAACAAGCGATACACTTCGGGAGTTCTCCGAGGTTATGACCGAAGCTACCCAGGCGATTACTCAAAAGCCAAAAGAAGCCAACCAAGGTCAGCGACAGGCAGTCCTTGCTATTGCAGAAGCTTCTGCAAGGGGGCTCAATACAGTTCTTATTGAGGATTCTACCTTACTTCAAAATGAAAAAGTTAGTGCAAATGTTAAAAAGGCCTATGGAATTAATAAAAAACCAGGACAGGCGATTAACTCTTTAGAAGTTTCAAAAGGAATAGACGCTACATTGGCTCTACTGACGGCAGAACATGGCATGGACAATGAGAAGAAGATACAGAAACACTTTTCAAAAGAAGCTTCTAAAATCGAAGATGTTGTAGAAGGATCTTTGTCTGCGCTAACAGCTGTCGCCGAAGTGCGAGAACAAGCAGGAGAAGGTGGTCTTGAGGCACCACTATTCTTAAAGCAGGAAATTGAAAACGCAGAAGTAGCCTTCGATAATCTAGCTACAGCTCGTGAACAGGAACTTATAGCTGCTTAACAAATAAAAATACAACCATGGAAGCCTCACAAACTCTCACTCCACATCCAGAACAGCAGCACACCCAAGCAGAAGGGCATCTGTTGCATGAGATACACGCAATCCGGCAGGAAACAATTGCTCGCAAGGCCATGTATAGCCTTCGCAATACCGTTGATAGAGCCTATGAGATGGCCAGCGGAGAAAAGGCAAAGCAGTATGTAGGCTATATCCCAACTGATGTGTCGAGCGAGGAATATGTGCGAGACTATAAAATGTTGGTGGATGCCGGTGTGGCGTTGGCTATCCCAAGGGGTAGTCGGCGTGTAATGACGGTCGAGGGTAATGAACAGCTGTCCGAAGACGAGCGAAACCAAAAGATACAAGAGATATTTAAAGATTCACCAGTACATCAAAAAATATCTGCGGTTGCGAAAGAAATTCACACAGCAATTTTTGAAGATTTTGATGATGAAAAACAAGCTCACAAAGAATTAGCAGATACTGGTGAGCTGTTATTCTCAACCGAGTTTGATCCAGATAATCCCAATGACAAAGCAGCAATAGACTACTTTGGAGATAATAAAGTACTGTCTTTCAAAAAGGGTGAAGATGGGTTGGTGCGGCCTGTCGCAGAACTAGCGCAACCACAGGCTTTGTTTGTAGATACTCCCTCGGGCAATGCTCTAGTAGGGGCAATCGATGGGGCAACATTGGATTTGAGTGATGATGCCAAGCAGGAGCTTGCGCTAGAAGACGAAGATCGTTACGGCAACGGCTATGCCTGGCTGACTCGTGAGTTGGCAAAAAGTATTAATCGTCCTGAGAGAGAGGTATCGTTTCTAAAGGGAGATACAAGCAAAATCCAGCAATTGGAGTATACCGGTGATCCGGCAGCCGATTTAGTAATTGACCTTATAAAGCAAGTGTACAGTCGGGGAGATTTTCGGTCTGATGTACCTAAAACAGAAGAGACAGTCCAGATGAAAGACGGCAATTGTAAGGACGCAGAGGTGTATTTTAGCGATGCTCAGCGAATGGCTGGAAGTTCGGTAAAAATGAAGGTAAATGGGAAGAACTTTCTGCATAAAAAGCATGGCGCCGAGACATATATAAATACAGAATCGATACTATTTAACGGTGTAGAATTGCCTCCAGGATTTATTTTTGGCAGGATGGGTGATAACGAAGGATATTATTTGCGCCCAAGTCGTGGTGATGACGGTGGATTTTATGTAATGCGAGCAACTGCATTTTGTTTTGATGACCCCGCCAAAGCTTTTGAAGTATTTGGCTCCGCAATGGTAAGCGGTGTAACCGAAGAGACAACCGAAAATCTTAAACAAGATATTGCGGATTTCCCAAATTAGCCAAATAGGCGGGAGGTGGCGGCGTAGTAGAAGGCTGAGCTGAGGCTGCTGACGCCGAAGAACGTAGCGACGATAGCTCCGGCACTGGCACCAGTTTCGGGTAAGGCGGTTGCTGGTGGTGGTGTGTACTCGTCGGACTGCTTAATCGGTGCACTAGCGTTAATGATAGTGGTTTGGCTTTGCTGCTGGGTTTGTGTGGGCTGTTGTGGCTTTACTGGTTTCTGAGGCTTTGTAGGAGCTGGTGGTTGGGGCGTTGGCTTTTTCTCGCAAGATTGAGTGCCGCCGTGCTTTGCATCGAGCAAAATATGGTTAGGTGAAGCAGTGTAGGTGGTTGTCCTGAAGTTCTGTAGTACTGTTCCACGGGCTAGATCTACTTGGTAATAGCAATTTGGTAGTTGTACAGATAGGCTATGTCGGCCTGGGCCAAACTTTGCTCGCTTGGAAGCGTAGAGCTTTTGTGCAGCATATGGCTTGCCATCAGTACCATTTGGAGCAGTGTATGAAGCCATTAAGACATGTGTGCCAGGGCAGCCCTTTGGCACGGTAAATCTACCTGTGGCAGTGGTGCCAGAAATGCTAATACTCTCGTTTGAAGTTGTACACTTTTTGGATAGATTGTTGGTTGTAGCGGCATTAGTGGGCTTGAGGATAAGCAAGGTAATAGAGGCAAAAATAGCCATAGTAATAAGTACCCATGCTGCTAATAGCAGCCGACGAGTGCTTTTATATTGCAATAACTCCTGAATGTCCCTCATTGTATGTATTCTCCCAGTAAAATTTAAGAATTGCTATGAAATATATTACAAACGTGCAACTATTCGACGGTAACTTCGGTTCGTCGAGTAGTTTTGCCAGTAAATTTACGAATTTTGCGAGTTTTGTACGTTACGGTACCGTCTTTGTCGGCGTGTACTGTAAAGTTACGGCTGAGCTTAGTGCCTTTGCCAGCTCGTTTGGTAAGGCCAACTTGTCGAACGATAACCTGGCCGACCGATACTTTTTCGCCGCCAAATAGCTTTACACCAAGTCGTTGACCTTGGCTGTCACGGTTATTTTTACTGGAACCACCCGCTTTAACTTTACTCATGTTCTACTTTCTTTCTAATACTACAAGTTCACGGGCGACAAATTGATCTGGTCGATGATAGATCAAGCTACGCTCTTTTGCATGAACAAATTTAATACGATTATAGCCTAATTTCTCGAGAGAATCAAGCACAGGCAGATATGCAAAACTGTTTCTAGTCTTCCAGGCCGGTATAGCAATGCACATTCGGAAGCCTGGTTTGGTCTGTTTTGCGACATTTTTTAAGAATTTTGTGTGGATGGTGTCGCAATCTTGAATAATTTTTTTCAAAACTTCTGTACTCGGGGCAGAGGAGAGAGGGCGACCTAGGAACGTCTCGCAGGCGATAGTATCGGGCAGTCCAAGCCAGTTGTGATTGGTCGCATCTCCTCGTTCTAGCGTTAAAAGTGTTCCTTTGTAGCCTATGTTTTTATGAAGCCACTCTATGTTTTTCTTTGAGTATTCGACCATTCGCTCATCAAGATCTGATCCGATGACTAGGCACTGCATCAGTAAAGCTTCTTGCAAAACAACACCAGTGCCACAAAATGGATCAAGGAGGTGTACTTGTTCTTTTTCGGGGTCTTTATTGCTAAGGGCTAAGTTGATGATAATTTGAGCGAGCTTGGGTGGTAGCATGCCAACTTTGCTGTCTCGCATGGGGCGACCTTGGTCTCGGGCAGCGTAGCGCTCGATATCTTGCACGGCGATGCTTTGGGCAACAATTGTTTGATTGCCGTCTCGGACAAAAACGAGTTCCCAGCCAAGCTTCCGAGTTAGCCCATTATGCAGTACTTGAGCACTGTTAAGTTCGAGTTCTTTGTTTGGAACTATCCGGACAGGACGACCAGATTTTCGTATTAATTTTTTGAGCTCTAAACCAGTTGCCATCAACTGTTTTGGATTGGTTTTTAGGCCATACACACTGAGCCCCAGGCTCAATTTTCCTTCTTCTAAGTTTGCTGCATGTTCTGGTACGGCTGACTCAAGAAACTTCTGGATTTCTTTCCAGTCGGTTGTGTCGAGAACTGTGAGAACTTTGCAAAATTTAACCATACCGCCAAGGCGAGCAAAACGAACTTGGCTGGGGTCGATTTGCACTACAGCGGCAGCATTGGCAACAGGGCGAACTTGCTCGGCTCTATACAAGCTTTCGAGTTCGGCCAGGCCAAGAGCTGGTTGTCTCCCTAAAATAAATAAACTCTGCATAATAAACCTAGTATAATGTTAAACGCATGAGTGACGAAGAGAAAAAGCAGCGAACAACCCGTCGTTGGCGGATGGTTCTGACATGGTTTACCCTGATAGCTCTGGTTTTGCTGATATATTTCTTGCGTAACGAGATAGCGGAGACATTTCACAACATTGGGCGTATAAATGCCTGGATGTTAATATTTTTGGTTATTTGGCAGCTACTGAACTATCACAGTTACACCATGCTGTATAAACAGCAGTTTGCCATATTGGGTAAGAAGATTGGCTATAAACCGCTTTACAAATTGATGCTAGAGCTGAATTTTGTAAACCACGTTTTTCCAAGCGCTGGTCTGTCGGGCTTTTCCTATTTTGGTCTGCGCATGAAATCGATGGGTGTGAGTGCGGGTAAGTCGACATTAGTGCAGATGATGCGTTTTATCACTACTTTTATAACGTTTCAGATACTACTATTTGTGGGTTTATTTGCGTTAGCTATAAATGGCAAGGCCAATGATCTAACAATTTTGGTTGGTGGTTCTATTGCAACGCTAATTGTGGTGGGTACGCTTTTGATGATATATATTGTTGGCAGCCGCAAGCGTATAGACGTATTTTTGACACAAGCTACCAAGTTTTTGAACAAGCTTATTCATCTGGTACGTCCTAAGTATCCCGAGACTATAAATATCGAATCTGCTCGTGGAGTCTTTTTAGAATTACACGAGAATTACAAAATTCTTACCAAAGATTATCGTAAATTACGAGGGCCAATGTGGTGGGCATTTGTGGCAAATTTTACAGAAGTAGCGACGATATATGCAGTGTACTTGGCGTTTGGTCAGGCGGTAAATATTGGGGCAGTTATTTTAGCGTATGGAGTGGCTAACTTTGCTGGGATGATATCGGTATTACCGGGCGGAGTTGGTGTGTATGAAGCGCTAACGACTGCAGTTATGGCTACGGCTGGTGTATCGGCGGCGGTTAGTATCCCAGTAATTATTATGTATAGAGTGCTTACTATAATCATCCAATTGCCACCAGGCTATTACTTTTATCATAAAGCCGTAAATCCCGGTAGAAAAAAATAGCATGTTAGGTTCTAGCCCCACATTTTCGGCATCGGAATTTGTAGCTGTTTTTAACCAGTCGGTGGAGATGATGTATCCGAGTGTACGGATAGTGGGCGAGCTGGCAAATTTTCGGGTGAGCCGGGGGCGTTGGGTGTACTTTGACTTAAAAGACGACTTCGCCAGCGTAAAGTTTTTTGGCGCTGTGCAACAGTTGCCTGGGCCGCTGGAGGAAGGGCTTGTCTTGGAGGTGACGGGTAGGCCACGATTGCATCCGAATTTTGGATTTAGTGTAAATATCGATGAGGTAAAAGTCTCTGGTGAAGGTTCGATTAAGAAAGCACAAAATCTGCTAGCTCAAAAACTGCAAGCCGAGGGGCTTTTTGACGAAGCTCGCAAACGAGTATTGCCGTTTGCCCCGAGTCATATTGGCGTAATTTCTTCGAAAGAGTCGGCAGCGCTAGCAGATTTTCGCAAAATTATTGATGCAAGGTGGGGGAATGTACGTGTTGAGCTAGCAGATGTGCAGGTGCAAGGAGCAGATTCGCCTAAGCAGATTGTAGAGGCCATGCAGTTACTTAACGAGCTGGCCGAACCACCGGAAGTTTTGGTTGTGATTCGAGGTGGTGGCAGTACAGATGACCTAGCAGCATATAGTACTGAGTCTGTGGTGCGAGCGATAGCAGCGAGCCGTATCCCAACACTGGTGGCAATTGGGCATGAAACAGATGTAAGCTTGGCGGAGCTTGCAGCAGATAAGCGAGCAAGTACACCGAGTAATGCTGCGGAGCTTTTGGTGCCAGACGGGGCGCACGAAAAAGCGGTTTTGCACTCGCAGGCAAAGAACCTGCGGACAACGATAGAGCAGCTGTTTAAACATGAGAATACAGAGTTAGCGCTGCGGAACGAACGACTCCAAGAGCTTGTTAAAAATTCTTTTGCCTCGTCAGGGCAATATGCTAATCGCCAAAAAGAATTATTGCGTTTACTTGACCCGAAAGCTCCGCTCAAACGGGGCTATGCGCTTGTTTATAAGAAAGATGATTCGCTGGTGCGTTCTCGTGAGTCGGTGCAAAATAACGACGAGCTCCGACTAGTTGTGCAAGATGGTATGATAAAAGCAAAGGTAGATATGTAATGGCGAAGTACCAAGATTTAAAGAATAAATTAGACGAGATTATCGCACAGCTGGAGCGAGAAGATATTGATATTGATGAAGCGGTAAAACTGCACGGGGAAGGTCAAAAAGTAATTGCCAACCTGGAAAAATATTTGGAAAAAACTAAGCATACTTTCGAGGTAGTTAAAAAAGGTAAGGCGTGATTGTTCTTGTTGCGCTTGGTCTAGTAGCTTTACTATTTTGTGTAGTTGTATTTTTTGGGGCGCCGTATTTGCCGACACTCAAGCCGCAGATTAAAGAAGCTTTGGAGCTGCTTGATTTAAAGCCAGGAGAGACCATGATCGAGCTTGGTTCTGGCGATGGGCGGGTCCTGCGAGAGGCAGCAAAACAGGGTATAAACGTCACGGGCTACGAGATAAATCCGTTTTTGGTAGTGCTGGCGTATTTTGTGACGTTTAAATATCGTCAGAATGTAACGATTGTATGGGGAAATTACTGGAATAAAAAATTACCCAAAAGTGATGGAATTTTTGTATTCTTGCTAACTCGTTACATGAACAAACTCGATCAAAAAATAAAGAGCTACCCCTATAAACCAGTCAAAGTAGCGAGTGTAGCGTTTCAAATCCCAGATAAAAAACCGGTGCAGAAAAAGGGCGGAGTATTTTTGTACCTGTATAAATAAGTTGCATAGTTAGCCCCTGTTCAGTTACCATTAGCAGTATGAAATTACAGTCTTCTGAGCGAGGGGGAATTAACATACTTCTAGTACCACTGATTTTTTCGGTATTGTTTTTCTTTGCTGCAGCTGGTTTTGGAGCGTGGGCTTACATGGAGCGACAAGATTATAAAGATCGTAGTGACAAGAAGTCTGCGGCGGCAGTAGCTGTAGCAGTAGAAAAAACAAAGAGCGAAAAAGATAATGAGTTTGTTGAAAAAGAAAAGGAGCCGCTCAAGCCGTACAAGGGGCCTGAAGCACTCGGTAGTATCGCATTTAAATATCCAAAAACATGGAGTACATATGTTAATCAGACAGGCACTAATCAGATAACTATACTGTCTAACCCAGATACGGTTGTTGGCGGGCAAGGTTCTTCGTACGCACTGCGTGTAGAGGTGGTTCCGCAACAGTATGATGCTGTAGTAGGCGCCTTTGATAACCTAGTAAAAACCAAGAAAGTCACTGCGACTGCCTATGCTTTACCAAAACTTCCAGAAACAGTAGGTTTACGTTTTGACGGAGCAATTACAACTGACAGGCAAGGTGCGATAGTTGTATTGCCGCTTCGAGACAAAACCATAAAAATTTCGACCGAATCTACAAATTTTGTAAAAGACTTTAACAGCATAATTTTGCCAAACCTTACGTTCAATCCATAAGACTCCTCGTGCTATACTTGAGAGAGTAAAAGCGAGGGATAAGTTCGTTTTGGGTGATAAACAAATTACGGGTGGTGAATTCCTTCAATCTGATCAGATTTTGAAGGGTTTGATTCGTGAACTTAAGAACCCGCTACTGCTAATTGCTCGTTCGAGCGAGCTAGCAACAGTGAATAGTTCGGCCATAGATTTAGCCGAGATAGAAAGAACGGCCGAGCAGGCGCTGCGCTTGATCGATAGATATTTGTTAACCGCTCAAAGCGAGTATGGGCAGAAAATGTTACCGCTTGCACCGGTGAGTCTTGGCTCGGTGTTTTATGAAGTTTCTGCAGAAATTGAATCTCTGGCACGGGCCAATAATTATGAGCTACAGGTTGATACTCGGCATGTCGCACCGGTGATGGTAGACTCCCAGGCTACTCAGGCAGCATTGGGTAGCTTGAGCCAGATTATGATGGCCCCCCACAGTGGTAAAAAGGCCAAGATCTTACGGCTTAGTGCATTTAAAAAGCCAACTGGCCAGGTATTAGCTGGTGTGTTGGTAGCAGGTGCAGAGGGTTTTACAGAAGCTGAGCTTGTTCGGGCAGGAACATTGCAGGGCAATTCTTTTGCAGCACTTAATAAAGGCCCTGCAAGCAGTGGTATACATCTGGCAATTGCGCAGAGTTTGGCCAAAGCTATGGGTGGACGAGTATTGCCAGTAAAGCGACTGCGCATGAAGGGGCTGGGGATCGAACTCGTAAAAAGTGAGCAGTTGAGTTTGATATGAAAATCTTGGTTGTTGAGCCTCAAAAAGACCTAGGAAAGCTAATCGATAAGAGCCTGACGCTAAGTGGTATGGAGGTTATGCTGACAACCGACGCACAGACAGCAGTACATGCTGCCGAACAGGGTGTGGATGTGGTAGTGCTGGAACTAGCGCTGCCGGGCCATAACGGTGTGGAATTTTTATATGAATTTCGTTCGTACGATGACTGGCGGCACATACCAGTGGTGATTTATAGTCATATATCTTCCGAGGAAGCCGGCTTTGGGTCAGAAGTTTACCAGCGTTTTGGGATTAAAAAACATTTATATAAACCGACAACTTCACTCCAAAAACTTGCAGATACAGTGCGAGGAGTAGCGCTTGAACCAACTCGTTAGTAAGTGTGTGGTGTTGCACCGAATTAATTACGGCGAGAAGGATCGTATCGTAACTTTGCTTACTAGCGACCATGGCAAAGTTCGTGTGCTGGCAAAAAGTGTGCGGTCGAACAAGAGCAAACTTGCTGGTGGGATAGAGCTGTTTAGCGAAAGTACGGTGGGCCTTACAAAAAGTAAGGGTGACTTATATGTGCTGACGTCGAGTCGGCTCGACATGCATTATGAGAATATTGCCAAAGACTTACAGCGAACAATGCTGGGTTACGATTTTTTAAAAATAGTTAACAAGCTAACAGAAGATGGGGCAGGCGAAGAAATGTACAAAGTTTTGAGCGCTAGCCTTGCAGCATTAAATGATTTGGAGTTTTCAAAAGAGCTAGTAGAGCTTTGGTTTAACGTGCAGATTTTGCACGAAATTGGCAGTTTGCCAAACTTACAAACTGCGCCCAATGGGCGAGATCTTGAGCAAGCAGATATGTACTCATTCGATTATGATAGCCATTGCTTCATCCCAAATAACAGAGGTATTTTTACTCAAAATCATATCAAGTTGCTTCGGCTTATCCTGAGTACAAAAAATCCACGAGTCTTGGTTCAAATTGAAAATATTGAAGATTTGGTGGGGCCAGTTCACCAGCTCTTTCACCAGCTCATCGAGCAGCATGTGCAGCGGTAACTCTATGTTATCTGGGGTAACTGAGGTATAATTTATGCAATTATGAGCGAAGTAAAAATGGAAGATATCGTTAGTTTGTGTAAACGCCGTGGTTTTATTTATCAGGGTAGCGAAGTCTATGGCGGACTTTCTGGTACGTGGGATTACGGTCCACTTGGTGTGGCCCTGAAGCGTAATATACAGAACCTGTGGTGGAAGCGCTTTGTGGATGATCGAGATGACATGTACGGTGTGGACGCAGCGATTCTGATGAACCCCAAAGTCTGGCAGGCTAGTGGTCATGTCGATACGTTTACTGATCCATTGGTTGAGTGCAGTAACTGCAAAGGGCGTTTTCGGGCAGATCACTTAGAGGGTGATAAGTGCCCAAGTTGCGGCAAGACAGGTACATTTGGCGAGCCACGAGCTTTTAATATGATGTTTAAAACCCATGTTGGTCCAACTGCAGACGACAACTCAATTAGCTATCTGCGGCCAGAGACAGCGCAAGGAATCTTCACTAACTACAAAAACGTAGTGGACAGTTTTTACCCTGATTTACCGTTTGGTATTGCCCAGGTCGGCAAGGCGTTTCGTAATGAGATTAGCCCCCGAGATTTTGTGTTTCGTTCTCGTGAGTTCGAACAAATGGAGATCGAATATTTTGTGCACCCGGACAAGTGGGAAGAAGCTTTCGATAAGTGGGTGAGTGATATAAAAGCTTTCTTGAGCGAACTTGGTTTGCCAGAAAGCTCTGTGCACGAGCTAGAGGTGCCAGAAGAGGACAGAGCACACTACAGCAAGCGAACTATCGATTTCGAGTTTGACTTTCCGCACAAGCGAGACGAGCTACTCGGTCTGGCATATCGCACAGATTTTGACCTTGGTAATATCCAGGACGCTTCTGGTAAGAGCATGGAATATCGACCAAAAGATGGCGCAGAGCCATTTGTGCCGCATGTGATCGAGCCAAGTTTTGGTGTTGAGCGAGCAATTGTAGCGGTTTTAACGAGCGCATATACAGAGGATGAAGTAAACGGCGAAAAGCGAACATACCTAAAGCTTCCGGCTCATTTGGCGCCTGTGCGAGTTGCTGTATCACCGCTTTTGAAGAACAAGCCAGAACTGGTAGAAAAAGCCCAAGAAGTCTATAAGACTCTCAAAAAAGAATTCGGTAACGTGATGTGGGACGACAACGGAAATATTGGTAAGCGATATCGACGCCAAGACGAGATCGGTACACCGTATTGTGTAGTGATCGACTTTGATACACTCGAAGACGACACGGTAACAATTCGAGATCGAGGTACTACCGACCAAAAACGAGTCAAAATCGAAGAAATTGTCCAAGTAGTTTAGTAGAACAGCTGTTACAATATATCTGTAGCTAAACAAGATAAAAACATATGCTCCCAGAATGGTTTCTTATAGCGCTGATCGCCCCCTTGATATGGGCCAGTAACTATCACATCGATAAGATAGCTATTACTAAGTATGGCCGTGGCGTTAAGAGTTTGCAGCTAAGCCTAATAACTGGCCTAGCCGGTTTATGGGTAATTGTGTTGCTTATTTTTTTGGACCCAAGCCGCATTACATCTTTACCGTCGTGGCAGCAAATTGTGCCGGTATTTCTTGGTGGGGTGTGTTATTTTTTCGGGGGATTACTATATTACAAAGGACTTCGTAAAGAAGAAGTTACTCGAGTTGCACCACTATATTCGTTTTCTCCTATTATTGCTATTTTGTTGGGCGGAGCGTTATTGGGGGAGCATATATCGCCAGTTCACGCAGCAGGTATCTTGGTAGTTGTAGCTGGGGGGATACTAGTAGACAGCAGGGTAGTTAAACACATACTTCGTATCAATTGGCTAGTTATGCTTCTCATAATACTTTCAAGCACGTTTCTTATATTGGGTAGCATTGGCTTTAAGAAAACTGCCACAGGTTTGGGTTTTGCAGATACATTGTTGTGGTTCTTTGTTGGCTCTGTGCTAACAAGTTTTGTTATCCTATTAATTCCTAAAAACCGACAAGCATTTTTGCGCCTGTTTAAGACGTCAAAACGTCGGAAACTTCTTGGTATCCTACTACTGAGCAACATTATCGGTAATATAGGTAGAGCAGCGCACAATTATGCGATTTTACTGGTACCAATAGCATTTGTTCAGGCTGTTGAAGCTTTTGAGTCGGCCTTTGTGCTGGTTATAGCAGTACTACTGATGAGGTTCTTTAAAGGTTTGGAACCAGAAGACTTATCCAGAAAGGTTTTCTTGCAAAAAGCCTTGTCTGTCGTAGTTATAGTTTCTGGGTCCCTAATGCTTACCATATAAGACTTGTGTGTAGGCGCAATTAAAGCTTTATAAATTTTTTGCAAATTGGTGTATTATTAGCTTAATCATGATTACGATCAATGGGAGGCATCATCTTGCATCCTCACCCGAAGCGGTTTTTGAGGCTGGTCGACATACTACTACGTGGCCCGAAGATATTGATGGGCTTAACGTCAGGCCACATGACAATAAGCTGGATCTAGGTAGTCGAGTGTCTGTTGCTGTTGATTTGCATGGTATCAACCTAGGATTGCAGGCAGAAGTCAGAGAGTTTATCGTAGCTAAGTCTATAGTAATTGAAGGTAAGTCGAACTTGGCAAAGTTTAGTCTTTATCTAGCTCTGGCCGAGCATGAAGAAGGTACTAATGTAGACCACCTTCTGGAGATTAGCAAAAGAAGCAAGCTGATTCCTTTGCCTCTCGGCGAACCTGTAATAAAGTCTTTGGTCGAGCCTAGGGCTTTCGATTTTGCCAATAAGTACTGCAAAAACGTAGGTAATCATATTAAAAATGGGGTTGCCCTTGCCTAGAGGAGCTTAATATGAAGATTGAAGCAAAGACAGTTGAAGAGTATTTGAGCAAAGTGGGAGAGCGAGAGTCTCAGTTAAGAGAATTGGATAAACTGATTCAGAAGAATGCTCCGCACTTAAAACAGCCGGTGCTTACTGAGGGAATGGCTTCAACCATGATAGGTTACGGCATGATGCCGTATCAATCTAAAAGTATGAAAACACCCGGTGAGTGGCCGTTAGTCATATTGGCAGCTCAAAAGAATTACATCAGTCTATATTTGTGTGCCGTAGAGAACAACGAATATATTGCCGAAAAATATAAAAAAGATCTAGGCAAAGTTTCTGTAGGGAAAAGTTGCATACGATTTAAGAAGCTTGAGGACCTTAATCTCAAAATAATTAAGAAGCTGCTGAAAGACCTAGATAGTCGTTATGCTACAGGCGAAAAACTCTTTGGTTAGTATTTTAGGATAATCCTTATGATTGATGTTTGTGACTCTCAGAGGTAGGATTAGTAGTGATGAGTAGTATAGAGGTTATGGGCCCACTAGATATGGTTCGGCATCTCAACTCAGTTGCGGGGGAACTTGATATATATGCTGAGCTTGAGATTTCATCTGATGATGAGAGTAGGAAACTGCGTCTCCAGAATCAGATCCAAGCTTTAAATCAGAGCCATCCTCTAATTGGTGATGGAGTGAGAGTCTACGGGCAGATTATTACGCAAACTCTTGGCGATGATGGAGAGTCTGCAACAGCGGCAATACCGTATAATTTTGTAGAAGATGAGGATGCTTATTTGCTTGCAGAGAGAGAGTTTATGCCAGATTTATTGAGTGAGCATCAGATTGCTGTAACGGGAGCCTATAAGGGTTATGATTGCTGGAGAGTTTATGACCCTGGAAGCGAGACAAGTATTCATAGAGTGGTTCACAAAATAGCAGGATTGGCGATGGAATATACAGATAGCTACGGTAGAGATATAACAGAAGTACACAATAGCTTTGTGTATGCTTGGGGTAGTGATATTTTCCCAATAGAGCCAATTATGGCGCATAGCTTGCAGGATCTCCAGAACGATAAAATTGTACGCTATGCTTTTGATAAGATTGCTTTTAGCGAGGAATATAACTCTTTCGATGCTATTCGCAAGATTGGTGGACTAGCCAGCAAAATTTTTAGCCGAATTGACGATGACATAACGATGAACCATCAGAGGATTAGTTATCTTAACAACTTGGGGTTGCTTGATAATACTACTGTCTATGCTCAAGACTTTATGGTTGGAGGTTCGAAGGAGGGTTTCACTAGTCCGGAAGGGGATGTAATAGAATTTTCGGATTTGTTTTTTGTGCTTAATCAAGGATATCGAAGAACTTCAAATGGGACACCGTATTTCCCACGAGGATGCCAAGAGCTTTTTGTGAAATCATGGATTGAAGATGACTATTTTGCGATGATACCAGTATCAAATATTCTTGACATCAGGGCAGAGTAACTCTTGTATTACGAAGGACAGTGATAAAATAGTAGCAATGGGAGCACCAAGAAATTTTCGGTATGATTCGTTAGCAAATAAGTTAAGTCAATTTGTTCTACCGCAGACTCACGGTAATGTGATGAGTATCGTGAAAGTTGAACACCTAAAAGAAGATGACGAGATAGTTATGATCAAAAGCAAAGTTGGCTTTGACTATATTCTTCTGAGCTTGCATAAAGTAGAGTCTATACCTCAACTCCAACAAGTAATTGAAAAGTGGTGCAGTAGAGAGGTGGATAAATTTATAGCGCCGAAAAAACGGGCGGTTTTTGAGGAGACGCTTGGGGCACGATTTTATAAAAAATATGATACAAAAAGTATTGCAGAGTGGATACAATATGCAGTACCATCGGGCCATGAGTATGCTTTTTTGGCTTTGTTAAAACCTGAAAGTGAGAAAGAGAATGAATCCAAGTAAAATACCATCAAAATTGCGCCCAAAGAAACCCCGAGCTTATGCGTTTATAGATAGCCAAAACTTAAATCTAGGTATCCAGAAAGCAGGCTGGAAGATGGACTGGCGTAAATTTAGAGCGTTTCTGAAAGACCAGTACAACGTAACTCATGCGTTTATGTTTATTGGCTATATGCACGAGCATGAAGATTTGTATGAGTACATGCATGAGTTAGGATTTTTGGTGGTACTAAAACCAACGCTTGATATAAATACGAATCCCGATGAAAAAGAACCTAAAAAAGATAAACCAGCTACCAAAGGTAATATTGATGCCGACTTGGTGTTGTATGCCATGAAGGAGCTGCCGAACTATGACAAGGCGATTATTGTATCGGGCGATGGAGATTTCTACGGGCTTATTGAATATCTGCATAAGAAAAAGAAAATGCTAAAAGTGCTTGCCCCAAACCGACAGTATTCAAGCCTGCTCAAACCGTTCGAAAAATATATCGAGCGTCTTGATACACAAAAAAGAAAACTGCAATATTATGATCGAAAAAAACAGAATAAAAGATGAGTTTAAAGACCGAGATTTTTGGACACCTCAAAGCTACAAAAACGATGCAGCTGGCAACGGTGAAGGGGGGTAAACCATGGATTTGTACAGTATATTTTGTGTTTCATGAAGGGAAGATATATTGGCTCAGTTTGCTCTCAAGGCGACATAGCCAAGAGCTTGCATCTCACCCACATGCTGCCGTAGCGTTCGCTGTAAAGACAGATAAACCGGTAATTGGTGTTCAGGCGGAGGGCAGGGTAGAAATTGCCAAAGACAAAGATGCAGTAAAAACGGTATGCGACTTGTACATTAAAAAGTACGATCAGGCTCACGATTTTTACAAAAGCTTTGTGGCGGGCACCAATCAACACAACCTATATTGTTTTACTCCTGAAACGTGGGTGCTGTTTGACGAAAACAATCATCCAGATACACCTCGCCAAGAAGTAAAACTGTAAATCTGCTATCATGTTGATAGCACCATGAAGCAAGACGAAAACACAGAAGTATTTCCAAAACATTTTTTCTGGGGTGCCAGCACTGCATCGCACCAGGTAGAGGGCGGCACTCATAACCAATGGTCGGTGTGGGAGCTTGCTCACGCCCGAGATCTCGCTCAGACTGCGCACCAGCGCCTCAGCTGGCTACCTAAGTGGAGAGAAATAAAGGCCGAAGCTGAAGAGCCAGAAAATTATGTTTCTGGTGATGGGGTAGACCACTACAACAGATACCAGGAAGACTTTGATCTTATAAAAGAGCTTAACCTGAACTCATTCCGTTTTACGATTGAGTGGGCACGGATCCAGCCACAAGAAGGCAAATGGGATCACAAAGAAATCGAACATTATAAAAAATATATTGCCGAACTACGTAAGAGAAAGATCGAACCTTTCCTGAACCTTTGGCACTGGACAGTTCCAGTCTGGTTTGCCGAAAAGGGCGGTTTTGAAAAACGGGCAAACCTCAAATATTTTGATGCATTTGTTAAAAAAGTTACCAAAGAGCTGATTGATGATGTTGAGTATGTGATTATTCTGAACGAGCCGAGTAACTACACGACATTTGGGTACATTATAGGTGAGTGGCCACCACAAAATCGGAATATTATAAAGGCTTCATTTGTATATTGGTATATGGTTCAAGCTCACAAGCGAGCATACAAAATTCTAAAGGCAGCTAAACCCACACTGCAGGTTGGTAGTGCCCCAGCACTGGCAAATATTCAGGCTAAGCGCCCTCGTAATTTATTAGATACTTTATCGACACGATTTATGCGTTATTCTTGGAATTGGTGGTTTTTGAACCGGATTCGTCGGCATCAAGACTTCATCGGTGTAAATTACTACTTTAGCGATTATTACAAAGGCCTTGGCAAGCGGGCCAATCCTAAGGTCCCGCTCAATGACCTCGGTTGGTACATGGAACCAGAGGGGTTGTATCCGTTGCTGCTTCGCACCTGGGCACATTATGAGAAGCCAATTTTTGTTACCGAAAATGGTTTGGCTGATGCGTCAGATGAGTACCGGCAGTGGTGGCTGGAGGAAAGTATTATTGCGATGGAGAAAGCAATTAGCGAAGGTGTCGATCTGCGAGGTTATTTGCACTGGAGCTTGCTTGATAATTTCGAGTGGGCCTACGGTTGGTGGCCAAAATTTGGGCTAATAGAGGTTGATCGCAAACATGGTATGAAACGTAAAATTCGCCCAAGCGCAAAATGGTTTGCTGCTTGGCTAGGCTCTCAGCACTAGGCAGGTGTGATACTATAGAGATATTAATACATCGGCAATGCAAACATATAAAACAAAAAATCTTAACCAGCTAAATATTATTAGTTACAACCTAAAATTCAACAAAGCTTTTAGCGAGCTTGACGAACTTGTTGGTAGACACAGTAGTGACATCTTATGCATCCAGGAGTGTTATACCAAGAAATTACCAGATACAATTGGTCCACTAAGCCTGGTTGATGCTACAAAGTCTGGACACTTGGGGTTAGCAATCTACGCTCGTTCAGATCGCTTTTCGCAGCGTTATAGCGAAAGTTGCTTACTCGACATGACGCTATACGAGCGAATTTTGTATCAAAAGATACTAGCCCAAGAGAGAGAACGTCTACTCTTCGCCGAGCTCCACGACAAAGAGACCGACAAAGTATTTAACGTAGCATCGTTCCATGCAACTCATTTGGTTACACCAAATAGTATGCGTCGTCGGCAAATAGAGCATGCGTATCGTACTCTGGGCCGAGAAAAGCCAACGCCCACGATTAT
>CAZXTF010000010.1:0-3222 GCA_964643605.1 uncultured Candidatus Saccharibacteria bacterium
CGTAAAAACGGGTTATTCCACCTTCTGCAATTGCCTCAAAGACTACGCCCGCCTCATTTAGACCTGATTGTGGGCGAGCATCTGGACTGTTTTCTATTTGAATTGATACGATAGGTCGTTTGTTAACTTCAATAGGTATTTCTACCCCAGTAAGTCGAGAAGGTTCGGTAGTTTTTGGTGGCTCCTCTTTTTTGACAACCGGTGCTACCTGCGAAGATTTTTTATTAAAGTGTTGCTTGAGTGCATACACTCCCCCTGCTCCGACAATAAGGAGGACAGCAATAATAATGGCGCCGATAATGCGTTGTTTTTTGCTCTCGGGCCATAGTTTTAGGCCAAGCTCGGTCACTTTGTGATGCAGTTTCTTTTTTTCTACCACTGCTTCGCCTGCGGGAATACTGCCTGCGTCGTTATCGAGCAAACTTTCAGAAACAGTTTCAGTATTCTCC
This sequence comes from uncultured Candidatus Saccharibacteria bacterium, assembly GCA_964643605.1. GTDB lineage: Bacteria > Patescibacteriota > Saccharimonadia > Saccharimonadales > 2-12-FULL-41-12 > CAMTWJ01. Next base: position 450 of record CAZXTF010000010.1, read on the forward strand.
TCCGGTGTCGGTGGATTTATTGGCTCCTCGGGTGGTGGTTCAACCGGAGCGAAATTTGAGGGTTTTTGTGCTTCAAAAGATGGACGTATGTCATCAACCATAGCCATTATTTTACAACGGTAATGCTAATTTTACAAAATTACCTATAAGGTAGCTATTTGTTGGTCAATTCGCTGCATGACTCGCTCTTTGCCGAGAACGTGGAGAGACGGAGCAAGCTCTGGGCTGGCTGGGCTCTGGGTGGTGGCAATGCGGATAAGACTAAAGAGCACCGCTGGTTTTTCGCCAGTTTCTTCCAGTAATGTATTGAGCGTATTTTGCAGTTGTTCGGTGCTGAAGTCTGTAGTCTCAAGTGCTGTTTGCGCTTTTTCAAGCAGAGCTTTTAATTGAGAAGATTCATACTTCTTTAGCTGCTTGTGTGAGGTGATAAGCTCTGGATTTATTGGCAAGTCGACAAAGAAAAATCGGGTGAGTTCCGGAAGCTCTGCAAAATATTTGAGACGTTCTTGAACAAGCCCTAGTACCTGTTTTTTGTAATCTTCACTTGCATCTCCAGCTTCTTCAGGCCAGAAAGTAGCAACTTTAGCGTAGAGATCATCTGGCGAAAGTGTACGGATATGAGCTCCGTTGAGCCATAGCAATCGTCTTTCGTCGAAGTGAGCTCCACCCTTCTGGACTTTTGTTATATCAAATTTCTCGATCAGTTCTTGAGCAGTAAATACTTCTTGCTCGGTGCCGTCACTCCAGCCAAGTGTAGCTAAGAAATTAAGCATTGCCTCTGGCAAGTAGCCTTCTTCTCTGTACTCCAAGATATCTTTTGCTCCATCTCGTTTGCTGAGTTTTTTGTTGCCACCCTGTCCTAGAATCGGCGGGACCGTAGCAATGTGCGGGGCTTTAATGCCCAACGCTTCGTAAAGATTAAAGTAATTACCCTGCGAAGCTAAAAATTCTTGACCACGCACAATATGAGTAATCCCCATCTCGTGATCATCCACGATATGGGCAAAGTTATACGTTGGAAAGCCATCGGATTTGATCAGAATAAAATCATCAATAGTCTCTTCGGTGTAGTTAATTTCTCCCATAACGAGGTCTGTTTTTTTGTACCCTCGAGGTTCTGCCCGAAAACGCAGTGGTTGCGATCCGTCCCACTGTGGTGGATTTTCTGGCCGGTGGTTTCGGTATAGAAATGGTTTTTTGTCTTTTTGAGCTTGTTCTCGGAACGCCTGTACTTCCTGTGGTGTATAAGGGTCGGCATAGGCTCTGCCTGTATCGATAAGCTTTTGAGCATATTCTTTGTATAGATCGAGCCGTTTGCTTTGGAACACTGGCTCTTCATCCCAGCTCAGGCTAAGCCACTCCAGACAGTCTTGTATGTGCTGGCTACTTCCCTCGACTTCTCGGGCTTGGTCGGTATCTTCGATGCGCAAAACAAACTCACCCTTTTCCGAGTGTGCAATTAGCCACGCAAAAAGTGCGGTGCGGACACCACCGACATGTAAAAAACCAGTAGGACTTGGTGCAAACCGAGTTTTAACTTTCATTACCGATATTGTAACAGATTAGAAGCTGTTGACGATGCGAAGTAGCTGGTCTGTCGTGAGGTTGGCGTTGCCTTCTATCTTGTACCATACGCCGGCATTAACCCAAGTAGCATTGGTGTCGTCGTAGATATATACAGTTTTCCCCTGTTCTTGCCAAGTTTGTTTGTTGGTCTTGGTGGCTAGTTCGTTGTTATAAAGTGATTCGCTACTCCAGTTGCTGGTAGCTTGAGTTATTTTGAAACCACGGTCGTCGGTACGGGATTTGAAAGAAACAGTAACTTTACCTGGTTCTGACTGGATTGGTCCGGCTAGACCAAATCCAGCTGGTTTGTAGCTAGGTAAATGCGCTGCGGATACCCCAGAATTAGTAGCGGCTAGGCGCATTTTGAGGTTTGGTGCATTTTGCCAGGAGAAAAATCCAACTAACAAAAGTGCTACTAAACTACCAGTGATAGCATTAATCTTTTTGCTACGGAATAGTTTTCGGGTTTTTTTCTCGGAGTATTTTGTAAGATGTGAAGTGGCATTTTGCATTGCTTGCTCGAAGTGCTGAATAGTTGGAGCTTCGTGTTGCGCAACTTTTTTGCGGGCAGCTGTAGCTCGTTGGTTTCTAGGATGAGCTACCTGTACGGGAGCTACTGTTTTTGTAAAGGTTTTTATCTCACCAAATCGGGTGATTTTCTTGCTTTGCGGCACAGTTTTCGCTCGCTCTACTCGGGCGTGAGGGTGCCCTCCAACAGCTGGTGTTGTCTTGGGTTTTGTTGCATGTGAAGCAGCAGGTTTCTTGAGGCCTCTACGTACTAAAGTACTCGAACGCTTTACTTTTTTGTGATGGGCGTGGGCTGTATGAGCTTTACCTCGGCTAGTAGCAGCTTTTTTGGGAGTAGGAGTAGCTGCAGTTGTATGGGTTTTTCGTACTACACCGTCCATAACGATGCCAGTAGATTTCGGAGTTGTCTTAGAGGAGCTGCCAATTAAAGCTCCGGAGCGAGCATCATATCGTTTGCCGTTTATTTCGATTATATTTTTTGGTGTGCCCAAAGTGGTTAACCTTTTCTTTTGTACCCTAACGTTTGATTGTTACAAGATTTAGTGTAACTCTAGGGAGGCAAATCGTAAAGTATTTGTATATACTATAGCGTAATGGATTTTCTCGACCCACAAAAAAAACGAAGCAGATCTATCCACCTTACTATCGGTCATACACTGATGGCAGCATTGGTGGTAAT